>DIPL01000022.1:26974-31105 GCA_002424095.1 Christensenella sp. UBA5489 | reverse complement strand
ATTTTACCTTGCTGTGTTGAAATTACTATTCTTTCATCAAAATTATAGCCATGCGCTTCAAGTTTTTCTTTATTTTCTTTAAATTCAGTTTTTTCAAGTTTATATTCATTCATTAAACAAGTTTGAATACATTCTAAAACAATTTTAGGATCTAAAGGAGCTTTTACTGATGGATTATAGTATTTAACAAGTTTAAATTGCCGATGCTCTTGTTTTAATAATAATCTTTTAACTTCTGGTGCATTTGCGCCAAATGTCTGTTTAACTCCTTCTTTAAATTTATCATCAAATGTGTATAAATAACAAACATCAAGTAGTTGATTATCATAATGCTTTGCTTCTGGCATTCTTCTAATCCTTCCGATAGTTTGGATTTCAAAAGTATCACCCATACCATATCTAAGTTTTACAAGTATATGAGCTCTTGTACAATCCCAACCAGTTGCTATTGCTTGTTTAATAATAATAACACTTGGTTCTGCGTCCAAATCCTCGATATTTTCAATATTTTCTTTCTTTTCAGATAGCCAAATCGCCAATTTCTTATTTTCGTAAGTTATACCTTGAGAAGCAAGATAAGTTTCTATATCTTGTAATTGTTCATTTGATTTATTAGGCATTTGAATTACTATTAAGGGATTTATACCTTTGTTAAGTTTTACATATTCATTCTTTAACAATTTTTGTTTTTTAATTGCCTTGCTAATTAAATACTCAATTTGACTATTGGTATCAATACCAGATTCTACATCTTCATTTATGTATATTAATTTTTTTATTAATCCAGCAGCAATAACAGTTTCATCAGTAATTTCAATTACTTTTGCATCACCATATTTTTGTGGAGTTGCAGAAGCTCTAATAACTTTTTCAGGATTAAACAGATGAATAATATCGCTTGATTTATAAGTCTGATTTAAATGTTCTTCATCAACAATAATAACAAACTTTAAACCATTTAGTTTTGCTTTTTCAATTAAGTCTTGTAAATTTTCTTTTTCAGTTTCTGCAATGGCATTATTTGTTTTCTTTGTAACCAACTCCCAATTGATAAATACTGTTTGACCTTCTAAAAATCCAGTAGACAATGTTTCTGGGAGTAAAGCCGTTTTTGCTTTTGGAAAGTAAAAATTCATCTTATTCTTTGACTGCTCTTCAAGGTTTCCTTTGCCTGGGGTAAACCATATAAAACAATATCCTACATTCTCCTTTACAAATTCATCAATAAAAGAGGTAAGAATAATTGTTTTACCGCTTCCAGTCGGACTTTTTAACACTATTTCTTTTGTTTTTTGTTGCAAGGCATTTTTTAATTGCGAAATAGCATTCAATTGAAAATCTTTTAATACAAATTTCATTTTATACATTCTCCTTATAATAATATTCTGGTATTGTTATAAATTCTATTCCATGTTCCACAAGTTTTTGTTGCTGTTCAATGGACAACATTATATCATGCCCCACATATACTTTTTTCAAAGGGGACTTGAAATCCAATTTGTTTAATAAGTTATCCATTTCATCATCATATAAGACTAATGAAACAGTGTTATTATTAGAAAAATCAACTCCATTTTCAAGTTCTACAAGTTCTTTAATATGATTAATTAGTTCTCCTGCATATTCATAGTAAACTTTATCTTTTTTATCAACATAGTCAACCTTAAAATATTTAATACCTTCTTTATAGTCTTCTTTTTTAATAATTCTTTTGATTCTTTCAAAAGTTACATTTTCACAAATACCATTTTCATTATTTGTGCAAAGAATAAACTCACGAATGCCACCATCTTGTTTGTTTAATTCCATAACAGCTTGTGCTGTTGTTCCTGAACCAGCAAAAAAATCTAAAACTTTAATATTTTTATTTTCAAATAAAGTAAGCAATAGTTTTAATAAACCAACATTTTTGGTATTATTAAATGGTTTTTTTTGTTCAAGTAAACTTTCTAGACTTTGTTTTGCTGAAGTAGTTTTGACATCTATTTCAAAATCAGTCGATTTATTATCAATTATTGCTTTATATTTTTTATTAACAATAATGCTTTTCATTCTTATCATTGTGCTAAAATTTTTACCATATATTTTATCGCTTTTAAACTCCAAAGCATCATCATCAAATAATTCTTGAAATTTTTTCATAGAATATGTATTCATAACAAAACCATTTGGATTATATGAACAATATCTTTTATAACCTTTATTAATTAGATTTGTATTCTTATCGTTAAGATTATTCTCTTTTAATAATTTCATATCTTGAGTGTATGAATTATAGTATACTGTATAGTGCTTATCACTATTAAAATCTACAACATTATCATTAAACTCTTGTTCTCCAACTAATACTCTTTTACCACTATTATGAACATAATTCCCGTTTTCATCTTTAGTTAAATCAGATTCTGCTTTCGGAATATTTTCTATAAAATAGCTTTCGTTTGTATTTTTAGCATATACTAAGCAATAATCGTTACTTACTGAAATAAATTTTGAATTTTTTCTTCCTTTTGGATTATTTTCAATTGATAAAATAGATATAAAATTTTGTTCTTGAAAAACATTGTCGCATAAACATTTTAATTGAGCTAATTCATTATCGTCAATGGAAATAAAAATAACACCAGTATTTGACAACAAATTTTTTGCGATTTCTAATCTTCTATTCATAAAGGATAGCCATTTACTATGTCTAAATGAGTCATTTATATCAATGTAAACATCATTATATATAAAATCTTTTTTTCCAGTATTATAAGGTGGGTCGATATAAATACAATCAATTAAACCTTTATGAGTTTTTTCAAGAAGTTTTAATGAAGCAAGATTATCTCCTTCAATCAAAAAGTTTACCTTGCCTGATGGTATTAGATATTTTTGTTGTTCAGTTAAAATAGGTTCATTATTATCAAGAATGTCATCAATTTCTTCTCTATGTTCTTCAAATACCAAACCATATTTTTTACTTTTTAGTTCGGATTGCATTTCAGACAAATATGCTGAAAATTTTCCATCATTGTCTTTATCTTTTATAAATTGCTTTAATTCATCAAGTTTTGCAATCAGATTATTCCGTTTGTTTTTAGATATATTGCCTATCATATTTTTTCTCCTACATTTATTCAATTTGGATTTATTATATCATATTGTTTTGCCTTTTTCTTCAATTTTGCAAAACTTATGGAATTAGTATGTTTTTTCATTTTACTGTTCTTACAGTTTTTAATGTTTTATCTAATAATTAATCTTAAAATAGTCTAGGTATTTTTTATATTTATCCTGTGCGGTGAGTATTGTGTCGGTTAGAAAGCCTTTTTCAGTGTTGTATTCTTTTAGTCCACGATAGTAGTAGAGTTTTAAGTCATCACTCACTATAAATGGGACAATATTATTTGCGAGACATTCTTTGAACATTATTAGTCTGCCAATACGACCATTGCCATCTTGGAAAGGGTGAATCGATTCAAACGTTTGATGAAATGTTAAAATATCTTCAAGAGTTTTCTTTTCTTTTTTATTGTAGATTTCAAGCAAGTTTTTTATTTCTTTGACAACATTTTCTGGAAGTGTAGTTTCTTTGCCTCCAACTTCGTTTGGAAGCTTTTTGTAGTCGCCAACATTAAACCAATCTTTTCGGCTATCACTTGTTCCAACTTTTAACATAAAGTGTAGTTCTTTGATAATCTTTTCAGTTAACGATTCTTTCGCTTTGTCGATTACAAAATCTATACATTTAAAATGATTTGTGGTTTCAATCACATCATCAACATTTATGTTTTCATTGCTAACACCTATTGTATTAGTTTCAAATATATAGCGAGTTTGATCTTCTGTTAACTTGCTTCCTTCTATATGATTTGAATTATATGTTAACTCAATTTGTGTTTTGTGATAAATTCCACCTTTTAATTTCATTTCTTTTTGCTCACGCAAAATATTAAGAAGTTCATTATCTGTCTTAAATTTTGAATTTTCTCTTGTTGGCTTTGTGCTACCCTCAGGAATATTCCAAGTTTTGCCCGTTAAAAATGCACCCTTGATTTTTCCAAGAGCACAATAATTTCTAACCGATCTATCACTGATTTTCCATTTCTTTGCGATTTCTGCAACTGATAAAAATTCCATTAATCT
>DIPL01000022.1:0-26806 GCA_002424095.1 Christensenella sp. UBA5489 | reverse complement strand
AATTTACAATAATTATTGCCGATGAATATTGATTTATAACAATCTCTAGAATAATCTTTATTGGCATATAAAAAAAGTCAATTTCATTCTATTGAAATTGACCTTTATGAGATTTTTTATATTATTTTTATTAATAATTATGTATTACTTTTTATTCCTTTGTCCTTAAGATACTTATCTATTTGTTGTTTAGTATAACTATTGTCATTATCGTAGTTTTCATAACCCATAACAAATGATACAAGTCTATAATAGACTTCCATATCAAACATTTTTTGGCTAATACAATCAGATAAAATTTTATAATATTTTTCTGTATCAATTAATTCATTCATCATTTTCATATCATATCCATATGTTGGGGTGTATATATATGTTAAGACCTCACCCTTTTGTGCCATATGTGACAACCAATTAAATGTGGCATCAATATTTTTTTCCAAATTTGATATCCATTTTTTTAAATATTCTTTGTCACTATGATACAAAAAATAAAAGCAAGTTATAAACAATTTATCATTAATAAATTCAATTTTCTTAAACTTTTCTTTTATCATTTTGCAAATTTGATTTTCAATAATTATCATTTGAGATTCCGTGATAGATGGATCTGGTTTAGCAGTCCTTCCAAAAAATCTCCCGTTTTCTTCTTCTAGCAAATTAACAATTTTCAACATTGTATAACTTAGTGGCTTAGATCTAATTATAGAATGAATATAATCATATGTATTAAGTTTATTTTGCTTATAATAATCCAAAATTGTCTTAGTTATTATTAAAGACCCACTCATCATGAAAGCTTTTGATTTTGTTGTATCTATATCATTTGCCACATCAAAAAGCCATCCAAACATTTGATTAAATTTATCAACAGAAAGTTTAGATACTTGACCATTTAATTGTGTTAAAAATATATTGAGTTTGTCTTCTTTGTTTAGATTAATAATATTTTTTTTAAATTCGAGTTCATCCATTGTATTTATTATTAATGAAATTAATTCATTACTTAAATCTTGTTCATCTATTGTCAAAGTAAAATACAAATCAAATTTTTCTTTTATAGCAATATTTCCTCTTCTTGTAGCCTCTATATTTGTTAGGTTTGACCATGAATGGCCACCATAAACCTCACCGTATTTGGGAAATAAATATGCAAGGGCCTTGTTGATAAATGAATACTCATTGCTATCAAATTGTTTCTCTGTCGACAAATTAATAGCATCAAAATAACTTTTAAAATTTTTTCGCTCATCACTATCATTGTAACCTACAAAATTACCACAAAGAAAATCTTTGTTTTCCTTAATTATTTTATAAACTGGTGCATATTTTAATTCTAATATAGTAATCAAGGCAAAATCATGAAAGTCCACCTCTTTTTTTAGGGGCAAATATTTAAATTTAAAAAGGCTGAAATATCTGTTTATATCTCTTACATTTTTTAAGTTATCAAATATACCGGTTTTATAAAAACGATAATCTCTATCTGGTAAAAATTGTTCTAAATCTAATATACATTCATTATATTTCTCGCTGGCCAACTCCGCAAGTTTTGTTTTGTTTATTTCTGGTAATTTTAATGGTATATTTATAATTTTTTCTAAATATGAATCTGCATATTCCTTTTGGCTATCCTTTAGAGCAGAAATAATAACTCTCTTATCAAATGTTAGTATATAAATAACATTTGGAAAATCTGCCAATAGTTTTATTAGTTGAAACATTTGATTAATTTCTTTATCATTCAATCTATCAATATCATCTATAAATATAATTAATTTGGCTTTTTGTTTAATCAATTTTGATTCAATTTTAGCTTTTATCTTGTTTAATGGTTTTGAATACGACATCGATTCTAGAGCTTCAGCATATTTCTTTATAAGTGGTGCTATAACTCGGGCATAAGGTGAAACAATTGGAACATAATTACCTAATGTTATTATTTTTGATATCAATTTAAAAAGTTTTCCCATAAAAGATATTTCTTTGCCAAAATCAATTAATTTCAGTTGGTTATACATTTCAGTAAAAAAAGCGCTAATCAATTCATCTTGTTCTTTAAAGTTCCAAGGATTAAATTTTATAAATTGTATTTTTTCTTTATTGTGCTTATTGTCTTGTTTCGTTGTAATATTTTCCTGCAACAAATTTAGTATAGATGTTTTGCCTTCACCCCAATTGCCATACAAACCTATAACAAGATTATCTGTAGCATCATAAGAAAGTATATTGTCCGATAATCTTTCAACAAAAGGCATTCGCCCAAACTTATCTTGTTCCTTTTTTATTATTGGTTTGTCAAGTATAAAAGCATTTTTCATAGCAATCTCCTTTCTCACATTATACTATAATTTCCAAAATTTTCCATGAATCTGACAAAAGTTTGCATAAAAAACCTATTGCCAGTAAAAGCCAGTACTTTTATAATTTGTTTGACTGGCGTGGGAATGTTTGGGTGCTAAAATGCTTGTAAATATAGAGCGGTTGGTGAGTGGCGTTTTATCCTTTGGGTTAGGCTGGTTAGTTTGGTAAGGAGTTGCAAGTCCAAAAATTACACAATAAAATTTAATAGAACCGGGAAAAATCCCATATACTGATGTGGCACAGTAGGTAGCGCAATGCCTTGGTAAGGCATAGGCCGCGGGTTCAAGTCCCGCCATCAGCTCACATATTAAAAACCTTTGAAACCCTTTATTTTAGCGTGCTCAGAGGTTTTTTTATTTTTCAAAAATTTTCTTTTTAGGGGAGCACATCCCTAATCACTGTCCCCAATTTTGGCAACATAGGGACAATAATGTTTTGATTTTAGTGCCTTCAATTCAAATTCTCAAATTTTTGTAAAAACTGCCTAAGTTTGCCTAAATCTGTGTAAATGGGGACAATTGGGGACAGTAGAAATTTGGAAGAAGTATATGATAAAAGAGTGAAACATCAAATTCACTCTTTTATGTTTACATTTCATTCTGTCCATATTTTAATTTTGCTTTCTTTTCAGCAAGGATTTTTTCAAGCATTGCTATCTCGGGATCATCTTCATATGTATATTTTTCAATTTCTTCCATAGTTCTTTTTTGTGCCGGGATATCTTTCTTTTCTTCAAGAAACTTATACTCTGTCATTTTTTCACTATTAAATAGTGAGTTTAATTTTTCGGTTGCACCTTTGTAATAAGTTTTATCAACGCTGTTGTAAACAGTCAAAGTTGTTTTAACTGATTTGTGTCCTAGCAGTGCTTGTATGATTTTGGGCTTTTCATTGAGTTCAAAAAACATATTTGAATAAGTGTGTCTTAGCGTATGAAAATAGATTTTACCAAAAAAGCCATGATTTTTAACAAATTTATCGAATACATGCCTTGTACCGGTCCGAAATTGACAAAACGTTTTTTAAAATACTCAAAAAATGCAGGAACGGCAAAAAAATAGAATCTATAACAAATAATACTGAATCTTTATTAAAAAAATTATATGAATTAGAGATATTAAAAATTGGTAAAATCGAAAACGCATATAAGAATTTAAAACTGTCCGTAATTACAGTTTGGTGCAAGATTTGGCGTTTTTCTTAAAACCCTTAGTTTTCCATCTTCTAAAACTGAACCTGTCCACTTTCTAAAACCTACCCAAGATTTTTCTATTTGAAGTAATGGCATACGGTATATTTTTAAGAATATTTATAAATTTGATTTTTGAAGATTTTTGTTATATTATATATATAAATATAGGAGAAATTATGGGATATAAAGTAAAAGAATTGAATTTTCATATTACAGAATTTTGCTCAGGACATTGCCCAATGTGTTATGCGACAGATGAAAATATGAATAGAAAACACGGCAACATAGACATATTGAAAAAAATAATTCATAATGGCATTGCTTGTGGGAAAGTAGATCGTTTTGTAATGGTCGGTGGTGATCCTTGTGAACACCCTAACTTGGTTGAGTTATTAAAATATATCAAGGAAGAAAGCGATAAGCATAATACAAACACAAAGGCAACCATTATTTCAAATACCCACGATTACAAAGAAAATGGCAAAAAAGCGGACATTAAAGATATTGTAGGCTATATTGATGGTATGTGTGTAACTATACATGGAGTTAATGAAGAAGAACATGATAGGTTTAATGGCTGTGCAGGTTCGTATGAACATGTGCTAAAAAATGTCAGAGAATATATAAAAATAAAAAATGATTCTCAAAAAATATGCATTATTCTTAATTTAATGCCACAAACAGTGAAAAATTTAAAAGAGATTATGCTAAATACAAACAAGCAGTTATTAGGTAAAGTTGATGGCTTTGCAATTCAAAGGATAGCCCCAATTGGCAGGGCTTGTGGCGACACAAAGTATTTTATAGAACCGGAAGATATTAACTCGGTTATGTCTGTTTGCAAAGAGATGAATGAAAAATTTGGGTTTTTCATTGAGTTCGTTGATTCTTTTCCATTATGTAGAGTAAACCAAAAATACTGGAATTTGCTTCCAAAAGGCGGATGTAATTGGGGTACTGATTTTTGTGCTGTCTTTTCTGATGGCTCAATTTCAAGGTGTGCCATGTCAGAAAACAAACTTTCCGCAAATATCCTCGATTTAGACACTCAAAAGAAATTTTATAATTTTTGGGATAATGACAAAGAATTAAAACTATTCAGAAAAAAAGCCCACTTAGCAGAAAAGTGCATAAACTGTGCTTTGCTTAAAGAATGTGGGGGTGGTTGCGTGCTTGCAAGAAAAAGTGGTGACCCGTATAAACAAGAGAACCCCGAAAAAGGATATGACTATTTATCAAAAAATTAAATAGAAAAAATTAATTAGGAGAACCAATGAAGAATTTTAGTGAAAATGATTATTTAAATATGAAAAAGAATGAGCATAAAATTATAGGTGGCACTAATCATGGAAAAGTGGTAGATGAAATTATGCAAAGAGACTTTGAAAAAATAAAAAACTTTCCATATAATAGTTATGATTACATACAAAAATGGCAACTTGAAAGGATTGGTGAAATAGTAGATTTTGCGTATGAAAACATACCTTTATATAGAAAAAAATATTCTGCAATTGGTTATAAAAAAGGAACTATAAAAACTTGGGAAGATTATAGAAAATTACCGATTTTATACAAAGATGAATTAATAGAGGGATTTCCTTATGATATTGTTAAGAATGTCAATGATTTTGGCTTGTCTACAAGAAGTTCTGGCACAAGTGGAAAGTTTGTAACTTTATCTTTGTCCATTGATGCAATTTATACAGATACGATGCAAGGAGTTAGGCAATTTTTATTGCAAAATGCTCAAAATTATAAGCCAGAAGATAAGATTTTGTTCATTTACACTTTGCCATGGTGGATTACCAGCATTAATGGCAAGTATGAACAAGATTTTTTGCCAACAACAGCAAGTGTTGAAGAAGTTGTAAAGAAAATTAAAGAAACAAAACCAAAAATTATTTCTACATACCCAACTTATTTAACTAAAATTAATTCATATGGAATAAATTTGAAAGAATTAGGCGTAGAATTAGTTGTTATACACTCAGAGCAATCCACACGACAGTCAAGAAATCTACTAGAAAAAGGATTGAATGTAAAAGTATTAGATGAGTACAGCAGTGAAGAGTTAACAAGAATTGCGCTCGAGTGCCCGTATAATGTTTATCATCTTGAAGAAGATGCTTGTTATATTGAGATTGTTGATCCTATTACAAAAAAAACATTAAACTATGGCAAACAAGGTATTGTAGTGGGCACGAATTTATTAAATCTTTCAACCCCAATAATAAGATATTATCAAGGCGATTTGGCAGAAATAGGAGAATCAATTGCTTGTAAGTGCGGTAATAATTGTCGAGTGTTAAAAAGTATCAAAGGCAGATATATGGATAGTGTAATAACAGATAAAGGTGAAATTATTCCCGCCTCTGCTTTTATGGATATGGCATATAATTGGTTTTGTTTCTTGGCAATACCGATTCATGGTTTAAGATATCAGTTTATTCAAAGAACAAAAGATGTATTAGAGTTATATTTAATTAAAGGAAAATATGAAATTGACCTTGAAAAAATAACCAACAGTATTTATTTGCTGATTCCAAAAACTATGAAACTAAGTATTATTATGGTTGATAATCTACCTGAGTTGGGATTGAAATATAAACCAGTGGTAAGTTTTGTAAAAGATGGTAAATGAAAATGATAAAAGCAAAAAATAAAGAGTTTGAAAATGCCAAAATCTTAGTTGAGAATAAGGTTTTAGAATTAAGACGAAAAACGCCAAACATAAAATTTCCACATGACAAAGTAGCTGAGTTGGAAATAAACAAGTTTTTTTATAATCATAAAACCATTGATAGAGTTATGGTTGTTTTAAGAGCAAACGGCTGTGAGCATTATAAAAAAACTGGTGGTTGCTCAATGTGTTCGCATTTTAATGGAACGGACAGAAATGGTCAAATAACAACAGAAGATTATAAAAAACAATGGGACTCGGTTGTATCGGGAAACAATATTGAACAAGGCAAAAAGTTTAATATAAATGATTTTCCTGTCGTTTGTGTTTATAATCTAGGTAGTTTGTTAAATGAAAAAGAAATATCTTGCGAAGCAGTGAGATATATTTTTGGTTCTTTAAATAAATGTAGTGGCGTGCAAAAAATCATTATAGAATCTAGGGCAGAATATGTGACAGAAAATTCAGTAAGTAATATGAAAAGCGTTTATAACAATGGCATAGTTGAAGTTGGCATAGGTATAGAGTCTACAAATAATGTCATAAGAGAAATATGCCACCATAAAGGCTTGGAAAATTTCTCTCTTGTAAAAAACGCAATAGAAATATTACATAAATATAATTTTAAGGCGTTGGCATATGTGAATTTTAAACCCATTTTTTTAACAGAACAAGAAGCCATTGATGATGCAATAAAAACAACAATTGATTGTTTCGAAATGGGGTTTGACGCTGTTTCAATTGAGCCAACTTCTTTGCAAAATTATTCATTAGCAAATCATTTATATCAAATTGGGCAATATAGAGTTCCTTGGCTATGGAGCGTCAGAGATGTAGTTCAGGGCGTGTATAATAAAATCAAAAACAAAGAATTGGATATTCGTTTGGGAGGATATTTTGATGAAGATGTTTTGAGTGGAAGTCAGGGTGTTGGTTATGAAAACAGAAATGAAATTTTTCCAACTATAACATCATTAAATTGTGATAAATGTTCAAATAAATTTATAGAATGTATTAAAAACTTTAATATGACTTATGATTTACAAACTTTATATGATATTGAAAACTGCGACAAATGCTATAAAATTTGGGAAGATGTTAAGAAGGTTAAAGATTCTAGAAGCATATTCAAAAGAGTAAAAGATATATTAAGTGATTAGTAACAAAAAATAATTACTTTAAATGTTGTTTGTAGTAATCATAGTTGCCAATATAAGTTTGAATTTTACCGTTTTTGAATTCAATAATTTTTTCTGCAAATTTATTGATAAAAAATCTATCGTGGCTAACAAAAATAAGTGTGCCATCAAAGTTTTTGATTGCTTCTTCTAAAACTTCTTTTGTGGGAATATCTATGTGATTGGTTGGCTCATCAAAAATCAACACATTAATTTTTTGTTGCATAAGTTCAGCAAATTTTATTCGCATTTTTTCTCCGCCAGAAAGGTTATCTACCCTTTTTGCAACATCTTCTTGATAAAATTGAAAACCAGCCAAAATTTGCCTTGCTTTTTGCTCATCAAGCCCTATTTCATTCATAAAGTATTGCAAAAGTTGCTGATCGGCTTTTGGAAAAGAAATAATTTGTGGTAAATATCCAATTTTCAAACTCGGTCCTAGAAAAATTTCACCTTCCATTTTTAAAGTTTGCATGCCCATAATCGCCTTTAAAAATGTAGATTTTCCGCTTCCATTAGCACCTATTAAAGCAATTCTTTCACCCGCAAATATTTCAAAATTTATATTATCAATAACTTTTGTTTCATTTGATAAAAATACAGTTAATTGTTTTACACTAATTATTTTCTTACTGGATTTTCTTTCTTTTGAAAAATCAACATTAAGTTTTTTCATTGTTTTTGGTTTTGAAATTTCACATTTTTTCAACCTTTCAATTTGCGATTGCAATGCGTGTGCTCTGTCGCAAAGAGAAGAACTGTTTGTTGCCATACCACGTTCGGCAAAATATTTTCTTTGCTCATCAAGTCTTTTAATCAAATTTTGCTGACTTTTATATTCTGTCATTTGATTTTCAAAATCTCGTTGTTTTTCTTCAATAAATTGTGAATAGTTGCAAAAATAAAGTTTGCCTGTTCCATTGTCTAAATCTAAAATCTTATTGGACATTTTATTTAAAAAATATCTATCGTGTGACACTATAACGGAAGCACCACCAAAAGATTTTAAATAGTTTTCTAACCATTCAATTCTTTGAATATCCAAATGATTGGTTGGCTCATCTAAAAGCATTAAATCAGGTTTTATAATAAGTGCTTTTGCAAGTTGAATCAGGGTTTTTTCGCCACCGCTTAAATCGTTATAACTTTGATTCAAAATATTTTTATTAATTTTTAGCCCCTCGACAACAGTATTAATAATAATTTCAATATCATAACCGCCAGCCACAGAAAACTTCTCCATTAAATTGCAATATTTTTCAATATCTTTATTGCTAACAGTTCCTGTTTCCATTTTTTGTTGAAACGCATTTATTTGTTTTTCCAATTCAAGTAATTCACCAAAAGCACTTTTTAATATGTTATAAGCGGACCTATCATCTTTTACACTTGACCCTGTTTGATCTAAATAAGCCACTTTGGCACCCTTTTTTATGCTAACTTGCCCTTTGTCTGCTTTTTCTAATCCTGCAATAATCTTTAAAAGAGTGGATTTACCACTTCCATTAGGACCTATGATAGATATAGATTCACCTTCATTTAAAGAAAAAGATAAATTTTCAAAAAGCGAACCGTAACCGAAATTTATTGTTAATTTGTTTACATCTAATATAATCATTATTATTTACCAAAGTTAGTTTAACTCAAAAAGGCTTAAAAGTCAAAAAAACTACAAAAATGTGGGTAAGTAGCCATAAAATTGACAAATAAAGTAAATTAATGTAATATTAATTATAAACACGGGTTTTCTATTTAAGGAATTTTAACGAAATGAAAAAAAATGTAGTGCAAATTTTAAAAGAATTGATTGAAATACCATCTTATAAAGACATTCACGAAAATCATGAAATTGTGCAATATTTGGAAAAATCTTTTAGTGATTGTTGCGAAATTAAAAAAATTATTACACAAGAAAATAATAGTTGCCATTTGCTGATTGGAGTAAACACAAAATTAAGAAACATAGATAACTGTATTGTATTTTCTGGGCATATGGATACTATCTCGCCATCAAAAGGGCATTTACCTGTTGCAACGCATACCAATGATAGTGTTGAAGGTCTTGGAGCGGCAGATATGAAATGTTTTCTTGCTTCACTTATTCATAACAAAGAAAAATTTAAAAACAGTAAATATCCAATAGTTATTTCAATTACAAGTGATGAAGAATATGATTTTTATGGTGTTGCTGGTATTACAAAAAAAATGCAAGAATTAGCAATAAATCCTGCACTTATTATAATAGGCGAGCCCACCAACTCTAATTATTCAATAACTAACATTGGCAACACAATTTTTGCTAGTGAAATGAAAGGAAAGGCGTGCCATACAAGCACTCCACAATTAGGTGTTAATGCAATTAATTTAAGCGCAAAATTTATAACCGAAATAGAAAAGATATCGAAAAAATATGAAAATAAAGCATCAATTTGTGTGATCTCAGTTAATGGCGGTGGAATTGTCAATGTCGTTCCGGATAGTTGCACAACAAAGATTAGTGTAAGGACATCAAATATATCCACACTGCAAGAAATAACAAATCTTTTAAAAGCCATTCACACAATTATTAATGCCGAATCAAGATTGATGAATGTTTTTTCAATTCCACCTTTCGATAAGAAAAATAATGATTTTGCACAATATTTTAGCTCAAAAACAGGTGTGCATCTGATAGAATCCAAATTTACCACCGAAGCTGGTGATTTTCAGTTGGCTTTCAATAATGCTGAAATAATAATATATGGGCCGGGAAATCCTGACTGCATACACAAGGCAGGAGAAAAAATCAATATAAAAGATTTGTTGACTTATACAGATGACTTGGTAAATGTTGTTAATAAATATTCATCATTTGAAAAAAACAGGAGCAGTAGTTATGAAAGAGTGTTATAATTTGAAATTAATTTTTAAGGAATTTAAATCAAAAGAAAATTGCAGTTTTGCAATGAGCAAATTAGTTGTTAATATTGAAAAAAACTTTTTAAGCAGCAAAATAATTCCAATATCTTTAAATATAAATAATAATGAAGGCGAGTTAGTTTTAAATTTTCCAAATCGAAAAAATTATGACAAGATTATTAATGAGATTAAATACTATTTAGAAAAATTAAAAAAAGAATATTACATAAATAATATTGAGTTAAAGGAGATATAATAATGATTTGTAGGCTTGCAACAAAAAATGACTTAGACGAATTAAAAGTTATGATTAAAAAAGTTGTTCAAAAAATGTATGAGAACGATATAAAAATTTGGAATGATTATTATCCTTTTGAAGAATTTGCTTACGATATTGAAGAAGAAAGTTTGTATTTATTAATTGAAAATAAAAAAATTGCAGGCACATTCGTTATGACAAAATCAAATCAAATTTCTACTTATTTTAAATGGAAAAATCCAAACTCACCTGCTTTATACTTAACAAGAATTGCCGTAAATGTTGATTTTCTAAGGCAGGGCATGGGTGGGTTAATTATTCAAAATGCAAAAGAAATTGCAAAATCCAAAAATATTCCTTATTTGCGTTTGTCAGTTATAGATATAAACAAACCAGCAATTAATTTATATAAGAAACAAGGTTTTATGCAAGTTGATGGAGTTTATATAGAAATTATCCCTGAAAGAAATTGTTCTTTTGTGGAATATGGTTTTGAACTTTGTTTAAGCGATAATCCAGATAATTCAAATAAAAAAATCTAGGAGTTTTATTATGACAGAAAGTTTCAGATTAAAAGCAAAAATGTTTGAACAAGGTATTAATATTAGTAATGCAGCAAAACAAATTCTTAATCAAAAATCTGATATTTGGCTTATGAAAGACTATATTACTTGTAGTGGTTTGACTTTGGTTTTTTCAGACGAATATGCAACAGTTGCAATGACCCCATCATCAACAATTCAGTTAATAGAAAAAAATAATAGTTTGTTTATAGTTGAACCAAATAAAGACCCAATAAAAACTGAAATCATTGTTCCACCCAATTATATGAAAGATGAAATTATAATCGAAAATAAAACAATAACTGTTTATTGCAATACATATACAGACCGTTTGCGTCTTCAATTAATTAGCGGGTGTATGAATACTTGTAAATTTTGCAATGCGAAAGAGTTCAAGTATGAGTTTAACTCTATATCAGGCCTTGAAAAAGCATTAAAAATTGGATTGTCTCAAAGTGATGTAAGACACATTCTTATTTCCAGTGGCTCAGCGAAAGTTGAAGATTTGCCTAAATTAACTGAAATGTATGATTATTTTGGAAAAAAATATTCTGATTTGGATTTAGACTTAATGATGACTCCAAGGGGCTTTACAAGTTATACAAACATTGAAGAATATGAATCATACTTAAAGCATTTGAAAGAAATAGGAATCAGTGGACTTTCAATCAACATGGAACTAAACAATTCTGATTGTCTACAAAAATATTGTCCAGAAAAAGCAGATATTGGTCAGGATAGATATCTATATTTTTTAGATTTGGCTGTTAAAATTTTTGGTAAAAACAAAGTTCGTTCTTTGTTAATTGTGGGGCTTGAACCGTTGGAAGAAACATTAAAAGGTGTGGAAAAATTGGCAAAAATAGGTTGCAATCCAGTTTTATCACCGTTATTTCCTTATGGTGAAGCAAATTTTCCTCCAAATGCTGAATTGTTTATAAAAGCACGAGAATTAAGCGAAAAGATATGCAAGAAATATGATATAGAATTAGGACCGTTTTGCAAACCTTGTTCACATAATACATTATAGGAGTAAACTTATGAAGAAATTATTTGTGGGACCAAAACAAGCAACCATTGAATACTCAGATTTTTTTGATGGTTCAATTACTTTGTTTGGTGAAAATAATTCTAAAAATATATCCTATAATGAAACATTATCATTTGAATTTTGGAACCCAGATAACAATGAGTTTGAAATTTCAATTTATAATAAAGAAATTTCAAAATTACAAGGTCTAACTCAAATAATGGCACATAATCCGCTACTAGTATCAAAGTGCAAACTTCTCTCAAATGTTCAGCAAATTTGTCTTAATGAAATTCCACTGCTTGAAAAATTAGACAATAAAATCGAAATGAGAAAATATTTTAAGAACTTAGTGCCTTCGCTTGACTATGTTTATTTAACGGGGGCTGATATTAATTCTAGTATATTAAAAAATATTGCAAAAGTTTTAATTATTCAATCTCCTATTGGAAGTGGCGGTGCCAAAACATATTTTTGCAACAAAGATACCTTCAAAACAATACAACCGTTGCTCAAACCTTTTGAAACTTATATTATTTCAAAATATCAAAACCAAAATATTCCTTTAAATATTCATTGCATAATTGGCAATAAAAACATTGAAATTCTTCCTCCATCACTGCAATTATTGGAAATAAATAATAAAATTGAATATATTGGTTCAGAATACGATATCAGTGGTACATTAATATTACCTAACTTAAAAAACCAACTTATTGAATATTCAAACCTAATTTGTTCAAAACTTCAAAAAGATGGATATCGTGGGGTCTTGGGACTAGATTATATTTATGTTGAAGAAAAACTTTTTTTCATTGAAATAAATCCGAGATTTCAAGGTTCGACTAGACAAGTTGATAAGTTGTTAAAAGATAGTAACTTGCCCTCAATATTCAAATATAATTTTGATGCTTTTTATAAAGATAAATTAATTAGCACCAAAAAAATGAAAAATTCAATTTTTATTAAAAGATAATGGTTTGCAGGTTTGCAAGAAGTTGAGATTATGGTTTGTAAAACCAACCTTTCAAAGAACAAAAGATTGCTATACAACTTAGTCATAATTCTATTGTGGGTAAAGATGATAACGGCATTTTAAAACAATTCATCGATGAATTTCATAAGCCCATAAAGATCCATAACATTTTTTTGCAGTGGCGTGGCGGTAAGCAAAAGTTTCTTTGTATCTTTAAATAAATCATTTAACACAGTTGCTGTTTTGTTTTCGTTTGTATAAAAATTTCTCAGATGATGAGTTTCATCAAATACTGCTAAATCATATGATTTTTCTCTAATTTTTTCTTTTATTGTCAACTGCATATTGATATGAAACTAATGTTATATAATTTTCCGTTTCGTCTTCATTTTCATCTAAGTCCTGAACTATACATTTTAAACCAAATTTATTTACAATCATATCCTGCCACTGTTCCAGAAGTTTAACGGGGACATTAATGATGATTTTTTTATTTTCATAATGTCTTTGAGCAATACAAGCATAGCCTCGATGCCTTTTCCGAGTCCGACTTCATCACATAAAACAAAACCTTTTCTAAAAGGATTGTCAAGGGCAGAAAGAGACGCTTCAATTTGGTAAGGATATATTTCAATACCACTTTGCAGAATAGCTGGAACAAAATTTTCCAAGCCTGAAAATGTTTTGACTTCAGAAAGTTTTTGCATGTAATATCTTGCCTGAAAAATATTATTTTATCATTTGAAACACCAGTTTAATTCACAAATTTACTGTATTGTATTGTTTAATTACTATAAAATTATAAATAAAAAATAAGGCAAACTCTACATTCATATAAAAGTTCTACATTTATTAAAAAAATTTTTTACAATTTTGGACTGATTGTAAGGTTTTAATAACGCTGAAAGGAATTAGAAGGAAAGACTTTTTGAAAAATCACTTAAAAAATGTAAATTTGTTGTCAAAAAGTTGTCAAAATGTTATTACTTGACAAAAATGAATAATTCTCAGCGGCTGAAACTGCGAATTTATGTGGCTTTTTAAAAATTAGTTCAAGTCCTAAAACTAAAAAATTCAGGTCTTGGTAAAGAGTTTTGAGGTATCAAACCCTCGTTAAAAAAATTGAGAAAATATGGAGCCAATTCCATTTGCTGATGTGGCTTAGTGGTAAAGCACGTGCTTGGTAAGCACGAGAGCGCGAGTTCAATCCTCGCCATCAGCTCCAATGCGTAAAACCCTCTAAATATCATGCTTTTAGCGATGTTCGGAGGGTTTTATTTTTTGTTTATTTTTAATTATATTATGGAGTCAAACCTGTTTTTGAACCTTGTGGTGGGGCAAACCATTAAGAAAGTAAATAAACTAACTCACAGAAATTCAAATCGCTACAATTATATTAGAACATTTGTTTGATAATTGCAAGTAAAAATTATAATTTAATTTTGTTATGTCTAGAGAATTCTTCATTGTGCCATTTAAGATAATGTCTACGTTCACATTCCACTAAGCTTTTATCGACATAAGTGTCATTTAAATACCCGAAATCTTTACTGGCTATTACATCTTGTGAAAGTATTATTTTACCGGTATTTGCGTCAATTGTCATAAGCCTTGCACCTTCAAATAATTTATCATGATTAGGACAAAGTAAAAAACCATTATAATTATTGATTGCATCATACGTATCATCGCATTTTGCATAAGGCTTTATATGACTTGCAATTAAAAAATCCTCGTACTCAAATCCACAAATAGGACATTTATGTGAATTGTTTTTTAATAGACCGTCTTTAAAAGTCCGTTGTATATTATTATTTCTTGATTTTGTAATTCTTTCTATAAATTGGTTTTGTTCATATTTTGAAATATATTCTTCTTTATTGGTTTCCTTGATTATCTTTTCTATTTTTAAAGAAGCCAAGTCTTCTGCTATATGACTAGTTTCCGACATCGAATAATTATCTAAATTAAAGTTTTTAAATAAAATTTCATTAAGCTCTTTTTGAACATATTTTTTATCAAATTTATATACATAGTCGTTAATTTTCTTGGAGTTAGCATTTGTTCTTGTGCCTTCGATATTTATAGAGATGTCATTAATGTCAACTAATTTAAATGTTGAGGTTTTCTTATCCTTACTTAAATTTAGTGTTCTAGCAATATATTCTCCTTCGTTTGCAAAACTTAAAACATTGCTGGCATATTTCACAAGTTGTTTAGACCAATTTGTTTCCTTTTTGTCGTAACGTCCTCCAATGCTTATTGATTTAGATTTGAATTCTTGAAGCAGTTTTAGCAAAGCTAATTTTTTTTCTTTTTCTTCTTTTGCATTTATAAATTCTTTATATGTTTCTATTAGATTATCGTTAAAAAACGTTTTATATACTACAGTGTATAAGAAAATGTAAGAGTTTTCAATTTTTTCTGTAATGAATTTTAGTATATCTATGTTGAGTATTTTGAATTTATTGCTATCTAATTTATGTAATACATTAGAATAAGTAAGTAAATTCAATGCTTCAGTAAGATAATTTGTTGAGCCTGACCCTTTCCTCTGAGTTGAAAAATATCCTTTATATATTCATCTACACGCTTAATTTCGGTGCTTTTATTAAAAATATTTTCAGCATCTGCTGTTTCTAATATGTATTTTGAAATAAAAAATATATCATCATAAGCATATGATTTGTCACTAAGAAATCTTCCAGTTTTCTTTGCCAAAGAAACGTCTGACAATAGGTTTAAAATTTTATTTATCATTTTTAACTCCTATGTAATAAACAGAATTTGAATCAATATTTATAGTGAATTTTGAATTATTTTTTACAATTGCATAATATTTTCTAAAATCATTAGTTGAATATAAAGAAAGATCAACTTTTTCTCTATCAGATTCGTTTTTTAGCATTAAAACTGCAAATGATCCATTCACAATAGAATTTTTAGGTAAGTATGTTGCTCTAATATTGTAAGTGAAATTGGTAATTATAATATTATTTTCATTCATATACTTTTTAACGTTAAACATATCGACATCATTTATATATTTGTCATAATTTATTATATTTATAATCTCTCCATTATCTTGAAGATTTTTAGATTTCAAAACTCTAACTTTTCCATTATTTAGTAAATACTTGTTAGTTAATTGCCTATCTCTATAAAAATCAAATACATCTAATTTTAATTTCACTATGTAATCATCGAACCACTTATCTCTATATATCAACCAACATTTATCATGATAGATGTATTTTTGAGGGCTTCTTATTAAATATAAATCCCTTTTATTTTCTATTATAATATCATCAGTATGTTTTTCTTTAAAATGAATTGAAATTATTTCAACAAATACTGTTTTAAAGAAGGATACTCCGTAGTCGGTAATTGAGACAATAGAAAATTGATCTTGATAATCTTTTCTTAAATTATTAAATTCAGGAGTCATTAAGAAAGTTTTTGGTATTATAAAAGCTATTTCTTTAGATAAGGATAGAACTTTTTTCATAAAAAAGCCAAATATATTAGAAATAGATTTATCATCTATTTTGTTCCTATACGATGCAAGTTCTTTCCCTCTTACCTTTAAATATGGAGGATTGCCTACTATTAACGTGTATTTTTCATTTATATCTGCTAAAAGAAAATCTTCACAATGGAAATTTATCTTAATATTATTTTTTGAGTAACCAATTTTATTTATAATTGATTCTAGTTTATTTAATATTGCTTTATCAATATCATAAACATCAATTTCAATTTCATTGCAGTCTGCAAGAATTCTAAATAATTGAGGTAGAAAGGCACCCATACCAACTGAAGGTTCTAATACTTTAATTTTATTTAGAGAATCAATTTTAATGTTTTTTAAAGCATCAAAAACTACGCTTTGTGGGGTATAAAAGGATCCAGTTTCTTTTATATTATCTAGTCCCATTTCTATATTATAAGCACTCATATAAAAACTTTCATTATTTAAAACTTTTTGTTTTGAATTCACATAATTTTCAAAGTCAAGCATCTCTTTTATATTATATGCAATGGATCTCATAATTTCAGTTGGTACTGCTTCACCAATTGATCTTCTTATGTTTAATTCACTTTTCTTTAAAAACAATTCTTTTTCATGTAAAGACATGTTTGATGGTAAGTTATTAGCCCATTTAAAACTATTTGGTATACTCATTACATTCATCAATTCTCTTATTGATAAAACTCTATCTTGATCAGGATGAATAGTGCTCTGGCTTGCTAATTGATCATTTCTGGTAGCTATACAAGGAGCTGCTTGATTCCAAAACATTCTTCTAAATTTATTGCCCATGTAAGAGCCTTTTAATTGAATGCGTTTCCCATCTTTAATTTTATAAGGTAATAAAGAATTCTCATTGTTAAAAGCACTTTCTCCCTCACGTGTATGAGATATCCATTCTCTCATGTAAATAGGATATTTCCTAAAGAAATGATAGATATCGTTATCATCGATCTCTCCAAATTCTAGTTTTGGCAAGTCCCCAATAGCTTCTTTTACAGAAATATTTGGTTTTGTTAAAGGGAATATATTTAAAGGTGAAATATTAATTAATGATTTTAATGTTCCAACTACAATTATTCTTGGACGACTTGATGGTACACCATAATCTTTAAAATTTATAACTTTGGAATATATGTTATAATTTTTTGATAAATGTTTATCAATACATTCGCTAATAGTCATTGTTTCATTATTAAAATCTTCACAAAGCGATTTCATAAAAGCAGAAACATTTTCAAAAACAAAAATCTTTGGTTGAATTTTCTCAATAATTTCAATAGCTTCAACCACTAAAGAATTTCTCTTTAATTCATTTTTCTTTTTGTAATTAGCGGTAGACATACCTTGACAAGGAGGTGTGGCAATTACCACATCAACGCTGGTTAAATCTTCTTCTTTTTTCCATTTGTCAATTTCATCATATAATTTTTCTTTAACAATTTTATTTGTTATATCTCCAGTAATATATCCACTATCATATTTGCATTTCTGATTGTGTTTTTGTACATTCATCCTTACTGGTAATAACTCGTTAGTTGCTATGCACTCAAAATCTTCCATCTTAAAACCATAGCAACCGACGCCTGCACTGCTAAATAAAGACACATATGTATATTTTTTCATCTTGTTAAACCTCTTCCATAGTAATGTTGTTTTCAGCACAAAGACGTTCAATTTTTCTTCTAGCTTCATAGTTTGGTATTGTTTTCCCTTTTTCCCATCTATTTACAGTTGCAAAGGATACTCCAATTTTGTCAGCAAGCATTTGTTGGCTAAATATTAATTTATTTCTAATGTGTTTAATTTTATCACAATAATTCATACATTTCTCACTTTTATAACATCATTATAACATTACTATAACATATATATTACTTTTTTTCATTATATATTTTAAAAAAAGAGAAATATTTTTCTCTTTAATCATCTAAAATGTTTTTATCCTTGAATAGTGGTGAATTGAAAAAATCAAACAAAGTGATATCAAGTCCATCACAAATGGTTTTTAATGTGACTATTCCAGGATTTTTACTTTTTCCATAAAAAATACTAGTAATTGTACTAGGATCTAATCCTGATATCGTTCCTAATTTATTAGGGGTGATGTCTTTTTCTTTGCACAAATCCAATATTCTTTGAGTTAATTATTTTATCACAATCACAAAAGTAATTCAAAAAAATTTAATAAAACCATTAATAAAAACAAAAATTTTTAAATTTTATTAAAAGTATTTTTAAAAAGCATAAAATGGTTTTTGTTGTTAAAAACTTATTTTTTGTACGCTAATTAGAAAAGTAATAAATCTCTTATAAGGAAAATCACTATTTCATTTGCTGTAAGTCGTTTTTGTTTATTTTTTTTGTTTAAAAAATTTTTTTTTACACAAAATATTAAAAATTGAATTAATTTCTTTTTCAAAAACGATATTTTATGATAAAATTATTTTAGGGAGGAAAATAATATGAAAAAAATTATCTTGTACACAATATTAGGAATTATTTTAACAACAGGTATAGGTATTGGCGTTTATTTTATTGTTGCGAATAACAATATTTCAGTTGATGCACAAACCTATGTTTCTCTTTCAATAAATCCTGCAGTAGAGTTTACAGTTAATAAGGATGGGCTTGTTGTATCATCAGTTGCAACAGATGCGGAAGGAGACCAAATAATTCAAAGTTATGATTTTTATGGAATGACTATTGATAGTGCTTGCGAAAAATTTACACAACTTTGTATTGATGCGGGATATGTCGTTTATAATAATGACGAAACATCAGTAGTTCCAAACGAAGTAGTAATTACAATAGTTAATAAAGATACAGACGTTAAAGAAGACATTACAAATAAAATTAGAACAAAACTAAATACTTGCTTCCAAAATAATGGTATTTTTGGATGTGTTTCAGTAGATACTTTGGAAGAATATATTGATGAGGCGGCGGCATCCGGTCGTTCTGTCGGACACATTAAATTAATTATGGCTGCTTTAACTTACAATCCAGAATTTAGTTTTGAAGAATTAGTAAATATGCCTATTAATGAAGTAGTTAAATTAGTTAATAATTCTCACAAGAAATTAATAAGAACAACTAATACTATTCGTGCACAATTAAAACTTGATTTAGAAGCATTAAAAACTAGTGAAAAATATAGTGAAATGTTTATTGCACTCGAAGAAATAGACCAAATACTAGTATCTTTAGATAATGAGAGTTTAACTGCAGAACAAATAACTGAACTTGAAACGCAATTAGCAACTGCAAGAACAAATTTTAACGAAACTTATGGAACCCTTTTTGAAGAATATAAAGACGACAAAGCTGCGTTAATTAATCAAGCTAAAGAAGATTCTAAACAAGCATTAGAAACAATAAAATCCCAATATAGAACAAGAATTCAAAACCATAAACAAAATGTTGACAACGCAAAAAATAATTCTGCTAACCTTAAAACGAGAATAAGAAATTGGCAACAAGAACAAGAAAATTTATAATAAAACTTATAAAGTTTTTGCAATTAAAAACCGACATCTCTGTCGGTTTTTTATTATCATCTTTAATTATTTAGTCTGTTATTTTTTTGGAATAATATGGAAATCACATAAAGAGAAAAATTCCAGAAGTTTCTTTTTTCTCTAAAATTTTTATTACTCTCCCTAATCTTAACTTATTTGGAAAAATATATTTAGAAATCTTTTTAAGCAAATATAAACAAACTTCATATTTTTATATTTTTTTATTTATAAACTTTTTTGATTTCAATATTTGATTTGCGACAGGCATATTTTTTAAAACCTTTGATTGTTTGTCGGTTTATTTTTTACTTTACAATAAATGAAATAATTGATATAATATTTATGTAATAAGGGGTTGCTGATTATGGAATTTCGAAAAACAACAGAACGGCTAAAAGAGATTGAAGACACGCAGGAAAAAAAATTATCAGAAAGCAACTCGCAAACTCCGCTTATTAAAACCTCGTTTAGTAGTGATATTTTTCAACGAAATTCTGTCCCAAAGGTGAACAGTTCGTCAAAAATTGAAAGAAATTCTTCTGAAATAAAATCGCCTATGTCAAATCTCCATCCATCAAAAATTGAACAATTAATTGAACAAAAATTACAAGAAAAAAGGGCATCGTCTTTAATAAATACTGAAAAATCCAGCAGTTCAAATTATTCGAGAAGTGTTCAAGATTTTAGTGGCACTGCAACTGAAAATGCTGACAATTCAACAAAACCCAGTGGCGGAAAAGTATGTGCAAATGTTGCTTCAAAAGAAAATTTGACGAAACAAAAGTTTCCATCAAAATTTAAGTCCGTTATTTTGGAAACACCAAACTACGACTTTATTGAAACATCGAAAAATCCTGAAAATCAATGTAATATTATCAATATTCAAGAAAAGAAAAAGCAAAAAAAGAGTTTCAGGGCAAAATTTTCTGTCGTACTGTATTCAATTATTTTAATAATATGTACCGGTTGGACAATTTTTAACGGTATTCAAATTTCAAATACGGCGAATGAAATTGCTCGAATTGAGTATTCAATTAATTCGTTTAATTATATAATCAAAATTGACCAATTAGACATAATCGAAGATCATGAAAATTCAATTATAACAAATGTAATGGAAGTTACACCGCCACCATTGACCGAACCAACGCAAATTCAACCGCAGACAAATTGGTTTGACAGACTTTGCTCGTGGCTTTCAAATTTATTTAAATAAATGCAATAATTCTTTTAAGGAATTTTTAATGAACAATCAAAATATAGAAAAAAAGCAAAATTCAGTGAATAGTAAAAACTTAACAATAAGTCAAAAACTATATTACAACAACACAACAATTGAATATACGATTTTAAGAAAACGTGTCAAAAATATAAATATTCGAATAAAGCAAGACGGCGAAGTTTTAGTTTCTTGCAGAAATGGTATAAAACAAGGTTATATTGAAAACATTTTGATAAAAAAAATAAACTGGATTCAAAATTGTCAGGATAGATATAAGAAAAGCGTTATTTGGTTTGAAAATTCGGAAATTGAAAGCGGTAGCGATTTTTTATTTTTAGGAAAATTTTTTAAAATACAGTTTATATATGCCCAAAATGAAAAATTCTCCGCTTTCTTTGATGACAATTTTTTATATATAAAAAGAGAAAATCAGCGTGGAATAAAAAACAAATTTACTGAATGGTATCATAATAAAATACAAGAAATTTTTACAGATATTTTGAATAATTCGCTTAAAGAATTCGAAAAATATAATGTAAAAAAACCGTCTTTGATTATAAAAAATATGAATTCAAGGTGGGGGACTTGCAATAAAACAAAAGGAAAAATCACTCTCAATAAGCATCTCATAAAAGCCCCGCCTGAACTTATTGAATATGTTTGCGTACACGAATGTTGTCATTTGATTCATAATAATCATAGCCGAAATTTCTATTCGCTTTTAAATGAACAAATGCCAGATTGGAAAAAACGAAAAATGCTTTTGAATAAATTTTAAGATTTGAAAAGTCATTCTGATAATTTATTTTTGATTTGTAGGGTAAAAAATTTGAGAAAATTTTTTAATTTAAAGTGAAAATAAATTAAACGAGCCTTTTAAAGAAGTTCTCAAACAAGTCATTTTAGCTTTTACCTTTAAATTAAAAAAGTTTTCAAAACAAAACAATTAATTGTAAATTGAAGTAAGTGTTTACAAAATTCAAAATTTATAGTAGAATAAATATGTAAAAAGCAATAATTCAACAAGCGAATTAAAAATTCAGTTTATCTTATCAACTTAAAAATAGTGAAATCTTAAATGAACTAATAAGGAAGAATGTCAGAGTGGTCGATTGTGCACGTCTCGAAAACGTGTGTGGTGTAAAAACCACCGGCGGTTCGAATCCGCCTTCTTCCGCCAAATTAAAAATTTTCAAGCAATTTTTTTTTGATTTATATTTTATACACTTAATTCTATCATTTTGATTTTATCATTAATAGAAGCAACGCTTTTTAAGTGTTGTTGTTTTATAAACAACAATTTATTAAATAGATAAAAAAACGTGTTAATTTTAACACGTTTTTTTATTGTAAATTTCAGCATAGTTGTTTTAAAAAATTGAACTTTTCGCAACAAACAATAAAATCTAGAATTCATTGTCTTAAATTAAAAATAGATTTTTACGTTGCAAAAGTTATTGTTTTAAAAGTTTTAAATAATTTTCTTTGTTTGCGGCGGCTAAATATAAATACAAACGTGGGCCATCATCTTTGCCGAAAAGCATATTGTAGAAATTTTTAAAATAAGTTTTTTGACGTGCAATATTTTCTTTTTTACTTAAATTTGAATCATTTATAATCGAATATAATTTTTGCTGAATTTCTTGTTCTGTGAAATTGTTGTTTTCAATAAAATCATAAATTGCAGAAATTGCATTCTTTTCTTCTTCGCTGAGTGTATCATAAAATTCGTTGTTAAACTGCTCCAATAAAACATATTTTTTATCAGGATTATATATTTCAATCCAATTTTTTGTAAGTTTAAGTCGTGAAAAACTGTGCGGTTCGAATTCGAAACCTGCTTTATTAAGTGATTTCTTTGTTAGATTTTCGTTAAAATCGACAATCGGAGCAATTGTTGCAATGTGCGAGAAGGCAGTTTTAGTTTTAGTTTTTTTCTTATCAGGCAAACAAAAATCAAAAACCGCACTGTCATATTCATTTGTTTCATCGTTTATATAAGAGACAAGTGCTTTATCGAATTCGGAATAGTGGCGGAAAACTGTTTCGTCAAAAGCAAAGTCAAAGCCGTCTTCGGGTTTATATTTCGCAAATAACCATTTTATAACCTCAGGTTCATAAATTTTTAAAACTTGACCGGGAGTAATATTTTTTCCTGTCGAACTGTGCATATTCCCAAGTCCACGAATTCCAAGCCAACCATATCCTTTAAAAACTGGCGGTTCAAACTTAAAAATTCGCCGTGAAATTTCTTTCGAAACATCAAAACTGCCACCAGTTGAAGCGTGGTCAATTCCACCTGGCTCAAAATCAACTTTTTCAGCAAGCCAACGCATAGGCCAATCAACTTTCCAGACAAGTTTAATAAATTTATATGAATTTATATTTACCGAATGCAAGACATTGCAGTCACGGCAAAAAAAATCTAGTTGCCCAGAAGCTTTGTCATATTTAATAATCTTCGTGTTATCTTTTAATGATTTATCACAATATATTGTAATCGGATAATAATTTTCCCGTTCTTCAACGTTAGAGTCTTGTGTTTTAAATTCCATAATGATGTCGTATATTTGCTTACGGTATTCAATGGAATGTTTAATTAAATCAAGGTATCTCCCCGACATATATTCTTTTGTTTGATATAAGTATTTGTCAGGTTCAGCGCCTAATATTTTTAAACTTTCTTCAAACTCTCGTTCAAAATATTCTCCATAAGACGCATTTTCTTTATGTGGGTCGCTAATAAAAGTTAGCGGTCGCCCAATGTTTTCTTCGAAACTTTGAGTAACTCCTTGAATATTTAAAGGAACTTTTCGTAATCGGTCAAAATCATCCCACGAAAAAATTAGTTTTGCCTTTTTCCCAAGTGATTGTAACGCCTTTACGACAAAATAACTAGTTATAATATCTCTAAAATTGCCAATATGAACTGAGCCTGACGGGCTTATTCCCGCCGCACATACATATTCATCCTTGTTTGGATTATGCTCAATAACTTGCTTTGCAATTTCAAAAGCCCAATGCTGCATAATTTTTCTCCTTGATTATCAATTTTACATTTAATTTACTAAAAAGACAACTAAAACAAGAATTTTTTAAAACAAATCATATTAATTAATATAAATTAACCAACCAATTAAATAAAAGCAATGTGAGAAAACCATATTTTATAATAATTTCTCTCAAAAACTTAACAAATTTTTGCCTTTTTAAAAATTGACTCTTTAAATTTGTTTTCAAGTATGATATAATAAATCAAATCAAAAAAAGTATAGATTAAAAACAAGCAAAGTTATTTCAAAAGACAGAAATTTTTATATAATGTTGAAATTCTAAGGAGTCGATTTTATGAAAACAAGACATAATGCAGGATTTGCCGTTGGAAGTTTTATTCTAGTCCTTATTCTTATTGCAGCAATTGCCGCAGTGATTTTTATGTTTTTTATTCCCAAAAACGACTACAATAAAGCATATGATAATGTTGTCGAATTTCAAAGCATATATTATGAAAAAGAAATAAATAATAAAAACTTTGATTATTATTGGCAACAAGTTTTAACTTTCGAAAATGTTTCGAGCGAGCAAAGGTCAGAACTTTATGATTATAATACAATAATTACAGTTTTTTTGGATATGAAAAATAACAGTCTTACAGCACTTTCAAACATCGATAGAGATTCGGATTATAAAATTTTGCTTGCCGAACAAAATAAAAATCTTAAAGCATTTCGAGAAAGCAAAAATGAAGTGAACGATTACATAGAGAATGGAATGGAAGGATTGTTTCGTTATGGTTATACAGGTGGGAACATTGACGATTATATTTGGTCTTTAATGAATAGAGTTAAGTCAATGGTTCAAGATATGTCAAGGTTTTGTCATTCGACTGTTGAGATAATTGATAATTGCTCAGAGCGAACTGATGAAAACAACGAACTTGTTGTAACGGCACTTTATGAATTAAATAGCGCCTGTTCTCGATTACTTTCAACTTATAATATAGATGGTCAAGATATAGTTAAATTAAGGGAACAAGCGGATGTTATGTTGCTCTCAGATTTTTATACAAAACAATATAGTGGCGAATACACACTTTTAAGTGTAAGGACAATCTTAAATAATATTTGCGGAACCTATACTCCTGACTATGATTACGATAATAGGTATGAAGACGACAATAGTTATACTTATCAAAAAGATGCTCGCCAAAATGTTGCCGATTTTCAAAGTATATATTATGAGTATGAGATAAGTAATAGAAACTTTGACTATTACTGGGAACAAGTTTTACAACTTGCAAATGTTTCAGGAATATACAGGTCAGAACTTTATGATTATAACACAATAATTACAGTTCTTTTAGATATGAAAAACAACAGTCTTACAGCTCTTTTGAAAGTTAATAGAGATACGAACTATTATGTTTTAATTCCAGAGCAAAGCAGGTATCTCCAAATGTTTAGAAATAGTAAAAATGCAGTTAATGATTATCTTGAAGACAATATGAAATATTTGAATTCTTCAAATTGTTATAATATTGACTATTATGTTTGCTCTTTGATGAATAAGGTTAAATCAATGGTTCGGAATATGGCGAGTTTTTATTATGCAACCGCAGACATAATTTCTTGTTGTTCTGAACGTACTTACGTAAGTAATGATATTGTTATAACGGCACTTTACGAATTAAATAAAACTTGCTTGCGTCTACTTAACGCATCTAGTATAGATGGTCAAGATATAATTAAAATAAGAGAACAAGCAGACATTATGTTGGCTTCAACTTTTTATGCAAAACAATACACCAAAGAATATACGTCTTCGAAAGTTTGGGAGTCATTGTATAAAATTTGCAACCCTCTTTATTCATAAAAGCAGTTTAATTAAAAAAAATAATATATACGTTTAAAAAAAACATTTTAAGTCGCACGCGGTTTTCTATAAAAAAACAATAATTCTTTATACGTGAGATATTTGCTCTTATTAAGTTGCAATAAAACAACACTATTCAACTTCAAATAGAAACGATTTGCTTGTGTTAGTTGTAAAAGCGTGGGCGGCGGTTTCAAAAAAAATCAATTAATTAATTTGTAACAACAACGATTAATTTTGCGGGCAGGTTTTCGTTTAGAAAATATTTCAAGTCGCAACGACGATTTTTTATGTAAATATAAAAACAATAATTCTTTTATATTACCTACACTAGTGAGAGCTGTTTGAAATACCTGCACATATTAGTGTCCCGATATGTAAAATTGCAAATTATACCGTTTACAAAAATATTTTTTTATGTTAAAATATATCAATCAGCAAAAAAGTGAATTAAAACAAGAGAGAATGTTGAGAATGTTAAAATAATAAATTTAAACAAGGAAGAATGTCAGAGCGGTC
>DIPL01000004.1:10703-11640 GCA_002424095.1 Christensenella sp. UBA5489 | reverse complement strand
TGGCTGCTTCTAAGCCAACGTCCTGGTTGTTTTAGCAACTTCACATCCTTTTCCACTTAACCTATACTTTGGGACCTTAGTTGTAGATCTCGGTTGTTCCCGTCTCGGCAATGAAAGTTATCTCACACTGCCTAACTCCCTGCTGATGATTATCCGGTATTCGGAGTTTGATAAGGTTTGGTAGGTCGCGAAACCCCCTAGCCTATTCAGTGCTCTACCCCCGGTAATCCTTTAAGCAGAGGCTAGTCTTAAAACTATTTCGAGGAAAACCAGCTATATCCAAATTCGATTGGAATTTCTCCGCTATCCACAAGTCATCCCCGCATTTTTCAACAGGCGTGGGTTCGGACCTCCGCGGTGTGTTACCACCGTTTCATCCTGCTCATGGATAGGTCATCTGGTTTCGGGTCTACTTATTATAACTAAATCGCCGGTTAAGACTCGCTTTCGCTTCGGCTCCGTGACTTAATCACTTAACCTCGCTATAATAAAGTAACTCGCCGGCCCGTCTTCAAAAAGTACGAGATCGCTTTCGCTCTCTCTTATTGTAAACATACGGTTTCAGGTTCTCTTTCACTCCCCTCCCGGGGTTCTTTTCACCGTTCCCTCACGGTACTATGCACTATCGGTCACTGGGTCGTATTTAGCCTTACGAGATGGTCCTCGCTTATTCACACCGGATTACACGTGTCCTGTGCTACTCTGGATACTCCAAAGCCCTGCCAACATTTCGAATACGGGACTATTACCCTGTTTCGTCCTACTTTCCAGAAGTGTTCTTCTATGTTCGCGCGGTACTTATGATTGGAGTCCTAACCCCTGCGCCGTTACCGGTGCAGGTTTGGGCTCTTGCGATTTCGCTCGCCACTACTTTCGCAATCGTTGATTTACTTTCTTTTCCTCCGGGTACTAAGATGTTTCAGTTCCCCGGGTTCCC
>DIPL01000004.1:9910-10594 GCA_002424095.1 Christensenella sp. UBA5489 | reverse complement strand
GTACTAAGATGTTTCAGTTCCCCGGGTTCCCCTCATAACACTATTTTATTCGTGTTATGATACTGCCGTATTAGCGGCAGTGTGTTTCCACATTCGGAAATTTACGGATCATAGTTCATTAACAACTCCCCGTAACTTATCGCAGTTAGTCACGTCCTTCTTCGGCGCCCAGTGCCAAGGCATCCTCCATATGCTTTTTGTAACTTAATCGGATTCCTAGCATTTTCGCTTATTTTTTTAAAAGATTAAACTCAGCGTAAATTGAATTAAATGCATAAATTTAATGAAATCATTAAATACACATTCCTTTTCGTTTTTACTGATATTTGAATATCTAAAATATGCAATTGTCAATGTTCTGTTTAAAGTTAAACTGCAAAAAAGTCATTTTGCAGAGTAACGAAGTTATAGTAACACAAAGAAAAAGTATTGTCAACACTTTTTTTAAAGAATTTTACAAAAATTTACAAAAATTTTTTAAAATACGATAAAAGCCCGATGGAATGCCGAATTTGGAGAAAATTTATAATAATTTCGCACCGAATTTATCATAATTTAAGCAAATTTAAGCAATATGAATGATTAAATCAAGTTATAATATTCATAAAAATAGATTGAATTTCAAGTTTTTAATATTTATATTTTGATATTTACATATTATATATGTTGTTATTATATAAGTTA
>DIPL01000004.1:0-9776 GCA_002424095.1 Christensenella sp. UBA5489 | reverse complement strand
GGTGCAAGTTTTTAGAATTTAAACTTATTATCACTTATTGCAAATTCATTTTAAAAATTTTTTCTTTTGCATAATAACGGTTGACAAAAACAAAACTTTGATATATTATATGTCGTATTAAAAAATAAATCATGTTTCAAAGACAGCAAGTTGCGTTTTAGCGTAAAAAACTTAAAAATTTAAGTTGCTTGCCGAGAAATAAAATTTTGAGAATTTGAATTAAATATAAACTTTAATCAAGTCTTCTGCGATTTTGTTTCTTGGTTCGCAGAAGATTTGTTTTTTATTATATCACACAAATATCAAACTTAACCTTTAAAAAAGGAGGCAAAATGAGCGCAAATTTAGATGCCAAAAAATTAGTCGTAAAAGAAATAACTGATAAACTTTCTAATGCAAAATCAGCAACCTTGGTCGATTTCCGTGGCATTAATGTTGAAGAAGATTATGAAATGCGTAAAGCGTTTCGTGAAAGTGGCGGAGATTATAAAGTATATAAAAACCGCTTAATTTCAAGGGCGTTAAACAATCTTGGAATTGCAGACTGCGACAAATTTCTTGAAGGAAATACCGCAATTGCATTCAGCAATGATGACGAAGTAAGCATTCCAAAGATTTTGCTCGATGTTATCGACAAAACAAAAAAGATTAAAATCAAATTTGGAGTTTTGGCAGGAAAGGCAATTGACTCTTCGTCGGTTGAAACTTTGGCAAAATTACCGTCAAAAGAAATTCTTATTGCAATGCTTCTTGGCACTTTACAAGAACCTGTGCGGAAAGTTATGCGTGTTTTAAACGCACCAACACGAGGACTTGTTACCGCTTTGGATGCTGTTGCTAAAAAGTAATAACAACTCAAAAGCATAATTATTATGCAAATTTCAAAATTAAAAAAATAAAAATCAAAAAGGAGATTTTAAAATGGCAGATTTAAATAAATTAGTTGAAGAAATCAAAAAGTTAACAATCGTAGAAGTTAGCGAACTCGTTAAAAAATTAGAAGAGGAATTTGGTGTAAGTGCAGCGGCTCCTATAGCTATTGCAGCAGCACCTGCGGCTGGCGCAGCGGCTCCCGAAGCGGAAGAAAAAACTGAATTTACAGTTGCCCTTAAAGAAATTGGAGCAAACAAAATTGCAGTGATTAAAGCCGTGAGAGAAATAACAGGTCTTGGACTTTCAGAAGCAAAAGCACTTGTTGACAATGCACCTTCGACAATTAAAGAAAATGTACAGGCGGAAGAAGCAAAATCAATGGAAGCAAAACTTAAAGAAGCCGGCGCAACTGTTGAACTTAAATAAGTGTAAATATTTATTTGTGTGATTAAAAAAATTGCAAGTAAAAATTGCAGGTTAAGATTAGTAAATTTAGAAACTAGTAAAAAGAGATTACAACACAAAATGTAATCTCTCTTTTTATTTCGTATAGTTTCAGAAAACATTTGCAAAAAATTAAAAGGTTGACAAACATTTTTTAAAATTATAGAATATATAACACTTATATTCAATTGGGGGAAAAATAAGATTTGGAGGAGTTTTATGAACAAGTTTTTTAATGCTTTTAAAATTGCTGGAATGGCGGTTGCAAAATATCTTAGTGATTGGCGTAATTGGTTAACGCATGGGTTAATTGGTGTTGCTTTGGTGCTTGCTGCAATATTTGTTCCAGTTTCTTGGTGGATAAAAGTTTTGTTTTTTGTTGCAGTAATTAGTTTTAATTCTATTCGAATGGCTTTAAAATTAAAAAAGAAAAAATCTTTGCAGGGTTAGTAAATTTAGAAACTATTAAAAAAGAGATTACAACACAAAATGTAATCTCTCTTTTTATTTTGTAATAGTTTAATAATAATCAATAAATAGTTTGATAAATTTTATCTCCGCTATTATAGCATCGGCTCAAAATTTTCAAAAATTATATTATCGCAAAATGGAACAACACTCATATATTCTTCTTGTCCCCTTATTGTCCATGCAAGCAACGGAAGTTCTTTATATTTGTCGACATAGCGGTTCGGTAAGGCTCTCGCTTCATAAGAAATAAAATGCGGTTGGCTTATGTTTTTATTGAAATACATCCTTCTTAAAACTAATTTTCTAAAAAACGACATACCTTTTTCGCCTTTAAAAGAAGATGAAAGTTGCCCACGAATGACTGTCGGAGCATTCTTTCGAAACCATTCAAGACTGTACGGGTTAAATGACTGAACGGCATATTCGCCTTTATAACCTTTTAATATATCCCAAACTTTTTTTTCAATTTCTCCAACCTTGTTTAAATTTTTCAATTCAATTAATACTGGAATTTTACAATTTATTAAATTCAATACTTCTTCCAATGTTGGAATATGAAATTCAGTGTTATTTATTTTTAAATCTTTTAAATCTTCTTTAACTAAATTTTTCGTATAGCCGTCTTGTCCTGTTAATCTTTTAAGTGTGTTATCGTGAAAAACAACAATTGTTCCATCTGCAATTTGGTGAACGTCAAGTTCAACGGGATATGATGATTTGATTGCATTTTTAAAAGCAGGTAATGTGTTTTCTGGTGCGGATGAATTGTGCAATCCCCTGTGTGCAATATATCTTTCAACAATCCAAGTGTTAAATAAATCCATAAATGCCCTCTTTACTTTTTAACAATTTTAACATAATTTTTTAAATTAAGCAATTATTTTTCGTTCCATAAAATTAAACTTTTAGCATTTAATTTTTTTATTTTGGATTAAATATTGTTTATTATTTTAAAATTTGTTTTAAAAACTTACCTGTATACGAATTTTTATTTTCGGCAACTTCTTCGGGCGTGCCGCAGACAACAATTTCTCCGCCATTATCTCCGCCGTCTGGTCCTAAATCAATGCAGTAATCAGCACATTTTATCACATCTAAATTATGCTCAATCACAACCACTGTGTTTCCGTTATCAACAAGTGCTTGCAATATGCTTATTAATTTTTTTATATCATAAGGATGTAAGCCTGTCGTTGGTTCATCAAGCACATAAATTGTCTTGCCTGTTCCCTTTCTCGCAAGTTCGCTGGCAAGTTTAACTCTTTGTGCTTCGCCACCGCTCAAAGTAGTTGCCGACTGTCCGAGTTTTATATAGCCAAGCCCGACATCATAAAGTGCTTTTATTTTTGTGTTTATTGTTGGTACATTTTCAAAAAAAATCAAGGCTTCTTCGACTGTCATTTCTAATATATCATAAATATTTTTTCCTTTATATTTAACTTCAAGTGTTTCGCGGTTATATCTTCTCCCTTTGCAAATTTCACAAGTAACTTCAATGTCGGGTAAGAAATACATTTCTATTCCTTTAACTCCCGCACCTTCACAAGACTCACAACGCCCACCTTTAATATTAAAACTAAATCGTCCGGGTTTATATCCACGTTCTCTCGAATCAGTTGTTGCACTGAAAAGCTCACGAATCGGAGTGAAAACTCCTGTATATGTTGCTGGATTGCTTCGTGGTGTACGTCCAATTGGCGACTGATTGATTGATATTATTTTATCTAAAATATCTGCATTTTCAATTCTTTCGAATTCTCCGAGTTCCTGTTTACTACCGTTTAGCAAATTCGAAAGATATGGATACAAAATACCGTTGACAAGCGAACTTTTTCCACTGCCTGAAACACCTGTTACAACTGTAAATATACCAGTAGGAATTTTAACGTCAATGTTTTTTAAGTTATTTTGCTTTGCACCGACAATTTTTAAAAAATTTTGCGGTTTTCTTCTCGTGGTTGGCACTTCAATTGAATTTTTGCCACTTAAAAACATTCCCGTTATTGATTGAGGACAATTTTTTATATCTTCCACACTGCCCGCCGCCACAATATTTCCACCGTGAACTCCCGCATACGGTCCGACATCGACTAAATAATCAGCAGCACGAATTGTTTCTTCATCGTGTTCGACAACAATAAGCGTGTTGCCTAAATCACGCAATTTAAAAAGCGCACCTAAAAGTTTTTGATTATCTCTTTGATGAAGTCCAATACTCGGTTCATCTAAAATGTATAAAACGCCAACTAAACCACTGCCAATTTGCGTTGCAAGACGAATTCTTTGAGCCTCGCCACCGCTTAAACTTTCAGCACTGCGTGATAAAGTCAAATAGTTAAGTCCAACATCAATTAAAAATTTTAATCTTGCTTTTATCTCTTTCGTAACACTTTCCGCTATTTTCGCATCTGCTTTTTTGATTTTTAGATTTTCAAAATAATTCAAAAGTTTATCAACACTTATTGCACACATTTGACTTATATCTTTTCCATCGATTTTGACTGCAAGTGCATTTTCATTAAGTCTTTTCCCTTTACACTTATGGCAAAGATGTTCACTAAAAAATTTTTTAATCTCAAATCGCACATACTCACTGTTTGTTTCACGAAACCTCCGTGCCATGTTTTTGCTCAAACCTTCAAAACTCGTTCGACGGCCATTGATAATCAACTCTTCGCCATTATTACCATATAAAACTAAATCAATATGTTTGCGTGGCAAATCTTTAATCGGTTTATTTAAATCAAGTCCATATTCCTTTTGTAAAGCATTAAAATACATACTTGCTATACTTCCGACTTCAATATTCCAACCTGTGAAATTAAAAGCCCCCTCATTGATTGTAAGATTTTGATTTCTTAAAATCTTACCTTCGTCAATATCCGAAGTATTTCCAAGCCCGCCACAATTTGTACATGCACCAATCGGACTATTAAATGAAAATAGTCGAGGCGTGATTTCTCCTAATGAAAAACCGCAGTTAGTGCAAGCAAAGTTTGTTGAGAAAATATGCTCTTCAAATTCAGGTTGCGAACTTTGTGATGTTGTTGGTTCATTTGTTTGAGGTGCAATCGCTTCATTTTCCGTTGAAATTGGCGAAAGTGTTTCCGAAATTATATCATTCTGTTTTTTTGATTTTTCAAATTGACATATAAGAATGCCATCGGCAAGTTTTAATGCCATTTCAATGCTTTCGGCAATTCTGCTTTCATTTTCTTTATTTACCACAAGTCTATCCACGACAACATTTATATCGTGGCGAATATTTTTATCAAGATTTATTTCTTCTTCGAGCAAATACATATTGCCATCAACTAAAACACGAACATAACCACTACGCCTTAAACTGTCCAAAAGTTTCAGATGCGAGCCTTTCTGCCCTCGAATTATGGGAGCGAGAATCATTGCCCTTTTGTTTTCGGCTACCACGAAAATTTTCTCTATGATTTGGTCAATCGATTGTTTTTCAATCGGCTTGTTGCAATTCGGACAATGCGGCACACCTATTCGAGAATATAAAAGACGTAAATAATCATAAATTTCGGTTATCGTTCCGACTGTTGAGCGTGGATTGTTGTTTGCACTTTTTTGATCAATTGCAATTGACGGAGAAAGCCCTTCAATACTTTCAACATCAGGTTTTTGTGTCTGCCCTAAAAATTGGCGTGCATACGACGAAAGACTTTCAATATATCTCCTTTGCCCTTCGGCGAAAATTGTATCAAAAGCCAACGTTGATTTCCCTGAGCCACTTACACCTGAAAAAACGACAAGTTTGTTTCGTGGAATTTCTAGATTTATATCTTTTAAATTGTTTTCTTTTGCTCCAATAATTTTAATATTTTTTTCCATTTGTTTTCCTTTTTTAACATTTTTTATTGTTTAAACTTTTGTAACTGTTTTTTAAGTCTGTTTATTTGTTCTCTGATTTCAATTGCGGCTTCAAAATCCAACTGCCCTGAAACAATTTTCATTGCTCCGTAAAGTCTTTCAATTTCTTTTTCAATTTCTTTTTTGCTCATTTTCCCGTCGGTTTTTTTAGTTATTTCAAGCGCATTAAACCAACCTTTTTTAATTGTTCGTGGCGTTATGTTATGTTCAATATTATATTTATTTTGAATTTCTCTACGTCTTGATGTTTCATTAATTGCTTTTTCCATAGATTTTGTAATTCTATCGGCAAACATAATAACACGTCCCTTCTCGTTGCGTGCCGCTCGTCCAGCAGTTTGAATAAGGGCACCGGCACTTCTTAAAAAACCTTCTTTGTCGGCATCTAAAATACATACAAGTTCGACTTCTGGCAAATCAAGCCCTTCTCTTAAAAGATTAATTCCCACAAGAACATCAAATTCTCCTTTGCGAAGCGCGTTCATAATTTCAATACGTTCCATTGTTTCAATATCAGAGTGCATATATTTGACTTTAAAATCAAAATCAATTAAATATTTCGTTAGATTTTCTGCCATCTTTTTTGTCAGTGTCGTGATTAAAACACGATTATTGTTTTTAATCACTTTTTGAATTTCAAACATTAGCCTTTCCATTTGCCCTTCGGTTTTAACAACTTCAATAAGCGGATCAAGCAGTCCTGTTGGTCTTAAAAACTGCTCGACAGTTTGGTCGCTTAAATCAAGCTCGTAAGCACTTGGAGTTGCGGAAATGTAAACAGTTTGTCCAAGTTTTGTGTTAAATTCTTTGAAATTTAAAGGTCTATTATCAAAAGCCGCATTTAGCCTGAAACCATATTCAATCAAATTCGTTTTTCTTGCCTTGTCGCCGTTATACATTGCACGAACCTGCGGAAGTGTTATATGACTTTCATCAATCAAAGTTATATAATCTTTGGGAAAATAATCCATAAGTGTGAATGGCGGTTCACCAATTTTTCGACCATCAAAATAGCGAGAATAGTTTTCAATTCCGTTGCAATAGCCAAGTTCACGCATCATTTCAATGTCATACATAACACGCTCTTTCAGTCTTTGTGCTTCAATTAGTTTGCCACTTTTTAAAAAATTATTAACTTCAATTTCGCAGTCGTTCTGAATTCGCACTAACGCAGTTTTAAGTTTTTCCGAACCAACTGCATAATGCGATGCTGGAAAAATTGATATGTGTTTTAAATAATTTTTTCGTATTCCTGTTAAGGTATCAAATTCAGAAATTTTTTCAATCTCGTCGCCAAAAAACTCAATTCTTATTGCTTTCTCCGAATTACCGGCTGGAACAATATCTAGAATGTCGCCTTTTGCACGAAACGTTCCACGATGAAAATCAATTTCGTTGCGAACATATTGAATTTCAATAAGTTTCTTAATAATTTCGTTACGTGAAATTTTCTGATTTTCACGCAAAGAAATTTGCAAGTTCAAATATTCTTCGGGATTACCAAGTCCATAAATGCAAGAAACCGAAGCAACGACAATTGTATCTCTGCGTTCAAGTAGCGAAGCGGTTGCGGAGTTCCTAAGTCTATCAATTTCATCATTGATTGCCATATCTTTTTCTATATAAGTATCAGAACTGACAATATACGCTTCTGGTTGATAATAATCATAATAACTAACAAAAAATTCAACACGATTGTTAGGAAAAAATTCACGGAACTCACTGCAAAGTTGTGCCGCCAAAGTTTTATTATGTGCAATAACAAGCGCTGGGCGGTTGGCTTTTTCAATTAAATTTGCCATTGTAAAAGTTTTGCCACTGCCCGTAACGCCTAAAAGCACTTGAGAACGCAATCCGTCTTTTATGCCCTCAGCAAGTTTTTCAATTGCTTGGGGCTGGTCGCCTGACGGTTTAAATTTTGAAACAAGTTGAAATTCCATAATCCTTTCATTATAACACAGATATTTGAGAACGGAAAGATTGTATTAAAAAATTTTTCTATTACTTATGAATTTTAATATTACGTAAAAATTGCACGCAAAATCATTCCGACAATAAAACTCAAAATTGTAATACCTAATGTCCGCACACAAAGCATTATCAGTTCAATTTTCCTTTTATTTAAGTCTTTTTTAAAAGTTACGCCCTTATTCTTTAAAGAAATACAGTAAAAATATCCTTTTTTTCCATCACTGAACACTAAATCAATATAGTTTTCTTTGTTTAAAGTAAGCATTATTTCATCAAGTTCGGCAACTGAAAGAACGTATTTATGAGAAATATATTCTGCAATTTGGTCAGCAGAAATAAGATATGACTTTTTCCCAGAGCATATCTCGCATAAAAACAACATAACCATTTTTTCTTTTTTTTCTAACATAATTTTAAATTAGCCCCGATTATAGGAAAAAATATAATTTCATTTTATAAAATAACTAATCACAAAAATTTGTGTATTCAAAAATATATTTTAAAAGAAAAAATTATAAATTATTGTTCCTATAAAAGCGCCGATTAATGCACTAAAAAACGCAAAAAAATAAATTTTGACGCCGATACTTTTTAGCACAACGCGATTTTTATTTTGCATTTCATCATTTTCAATAAACTGGCGTCCGAAAGGCAACGGACTGATGCAATATTGGTCATCATCAGCATATTTCACAGAAATATAACCGCCATTTTCAAGATGTTTTATAATTTGATAAATAACATCTTTGTCTGCTTTTATTTTTTGCGGGAAAACAGCGAGGAATTCATCAATTTCTATGATTTTATACGAGCCCTCCGAACACATATTTACTAAATATTTTAAAACATATTTCGAACGGACATCCAGCATAAAATTATTATTGACATTATATTTATTTTTATTATTTTTTGAATAAAAATAAGTCGTTTCATCGTGATTTTGCAAAGTCTTGATTTGTGTTTATAAAAAATAAATGAGTTACAAAATTCTTAACTTTGATAGAAAAACTTTTAGAAAAAAATGAAACCTTGCTAAAAGCAAAGTTTCATTTAATAAATTTACGCTTAATTTAAGTTTTGCAATTATTTATATTTCTTATCTAATTTCTTTTTAGAAACTATGAAATATACAATAACTCCGCCAAGAAGTACTAGTGAAACAATAACTAAAACTGTTCCGAGAATTTCTTCTGCTGTCATTCCTTTGTTGCTATCCTCTGCCACAGTGAACGCAAAGTCATCGTTAATTGCAACTTTATTTGATGTGTCGCTTATTTGAATTGAAACTGTATATTCACCAGCAGTTGCGATTGTGAACTGGAATTTTAAATCTTTTTCATCTAATTCATTTTCAAGTTCTTCGCCTGTAGTCGTGTTTCTAATAACAACTTTCATTGTTGCTTTATATTTTAATGAATATTGTCCAGTTTCTTCATCATAGATTAAAATTTCTCCATCAACTTCATCATCTGCCGAAATCTTGCTCAAATCTATGCTTATCACATCGCCGATTTTATATTCGTCTTTTAATAAATCGTCATCAATATCTAATATAGGCGGCTTAACATCCCCGACATCAAGTGTAACAGATTTCTCGGTTTTGTTTCCTGTCTTATCAACAAGTGTATACGTTAGTGTAAAGGTATCATTTCCGTTGAATTTGCAACTTTCAAGTTTATCTGTTTCGTTTAAATAAATTGTTTTTGATACGGTCGAAGATGAAGAAATTGTTATATAAGAATTTTTCATATCCACATCAGGCGATACACTTTCAGGAAGAAGTTCCTCTTCAATTAGATTGATTTCTGTTCCAGAATCAACACCTGTCGCATTAAGATCTGCAAAATAACTTTCAATTCTTTTGAAACCTTCGAAAACAGGACCAGTCGTGTCTTTTACATCAATTGTATAAATCTTACTTGTAACGGTTTTAAATAAGATACCTGGCTCACCGCCTGAAATGTCCATAACATCTGCGATATATTGAATGCTATATGTTCCAATAATTTCCGGAGTGAAGAAAATATCAGATACAAGTTTATAGTTTGCTGGTCCAGTTATTTCAACTCTATATTTTCCGTCAATTTTAAGGTCATCAGAGCCGAGTTCCAAAGTTGGAATTGGAA
>DIPL01000014.1:107542-120254 GCA_002424095.1 Christensenella sp. UBA5489 | reverse complement strand
GCTCTTAAAATTCGACTTTTTGACACTTATAGTATAATTCCATCTGAACAGGTACTTATACAAAAATATTATACAGGTTCTCCTATAATTGTTCAACTTGACAATACGAATGCAGTAAAATTCACAAACGGTGCGATGGGCACTGAGTATGTTGTTGTGTCTTACAGAACATCGGCTAAAAACGCAGGTGAGTATTTTTACGGCACAGGCGTAAGTCAATTCGGAACTTTGTTTATTTATGATAAAGGCGACGAAATTGTTGGAGGAGCGGCAAATTATAATATAAGTGTTGAGGGCGGAATTGAAATTATAATGCAGAGTACTTTGGTTGAATTCACCAATCTTAGTTCACTTGTGTATAAGAACGAAAATTTCGAAATCCTTATGCAACTTACAAGACTTGAAGGTAAGGTAATTGTCGACGAAACTGAATTTGAATATGATTACATCAACGAACAGTTCAAAAATAAAGAAACAGGCACTTCAATTTCAACCGATATATTAAAATTAAATATAAATGGTGAGTCAGCATCATCAACCAACGTGCTTAAAAATGCAGGTAATTATACATTAGATTTAATAAATACCGACGGTTCATATATGTTCAGTTCAAGTGGTGGGCAAGAACATACGAAAAATGTTATAATAGATGCTGTGTCAATTATATTTGATTTAGGAATGCGTTATATTGATTACAGCGAAGATTTTGATGAAGAAATATCGTTTGATGGTGTTGGCGGTGAAATTTTTAATATAGCATTTAATTGCGGAACAAACTTATTTAATGTTGGACATTATGATTTTGAAACATTTGTAACATCAGATAATTATGATTATGCGACAAGTCCTGCAAGCACAGCCATTTTTGAAAACTATATAATTACAATAAGTGGTGTTTTACAGATTAATCCAAAAGAAATAGGAATAGTTGGAAATGCTTATGCGGCACTCAATCTTATATACTCGGGTGTTAATAGAATAAATGAGGTAGATTCGGCAGTTAACACGTTTAGTGGTAATATTCATCCACTTGTAAAGGACACAGATTTTTGGGTAAAATTCACACAAAACAGCATCGAAGTTAAGGAAATTATCAATGTAGGAACATATACGGCAGTTTTAAGTTCGAAAAATTATGTGTTTGCGGGCAAAACACCAGCTGAGCTTGGCGGTTTAAATTTTGTTGAACTTAATTTTAATATTTCGAAAAAAGATTTGACCGTAGCGCTTTTCAGTAAAGATAATGCAACTGAATTTATTAAATTGAAATATCGTAATCAAATATTAACTTTTAACATAACGCAAGATAATTTTCAAGATTATATAACTGGGACTGTAAATGGCGAGAAAATAACGACAGCATTTGCCACGAATTCAGGGTTAGAGGGTTTATACCCATATTCAGAATCTAATCCTGACAAATTTACAAAACAGTCAGTTGGCTTTGTTATTTATAGTGCAGGTGGCACTGTAATGCCAGATGGCTTAAATAACTATAATGTGCTTCCTATTTCGGGTGGAATTGATATAGTTTATATTTTCACAACAGTAGAATTCGTAGATTTGCAAGGGTTAACTTATAACGGAAGCAATAGAGAATTTTCAATCAACTTAATAACAGACCTCACGCCGCTTGGTTCGGACTTTGAGATTGTAGAGGAATCTCTTACCATTGTTTATGGTGCAAGCGGAAATTTCTTTAAGCAAGATGATGTGGAAATATCAACCAACAAACTCAATGTTTCGATTGAGAGAGACACGGCAGCAGTTGGCACAATCAAAAGAGTAGGACAATATAAAATCACAATAAAAAGTTTAAATAGCGATTATGTGTTTGAAGGCGCAGTGGTAGGCACTCCGTCTGATTCCTATTCTTATAATACACAGATAACAAAAGCGAATATAGATTTTTCGCTAGATACAATAACAATACAATATGGCAATATCTTGACGGAAACAAAGACTTTTAACGGTGTTGGTAATGAAGTTTTTGTATTAAAACTCCTAAACAGTAACGTGGCGGTTATGTGGGTAAAATCTTATAATATAGCAGATTATGTAACGTTGGCAAATTTCACTTATATTGATGGAAACACTGCTGATTTTGAAAATTATAATATAACAATCACAGGAATCTTGGACATTATTGCTCGAAAGATTGTTGCGACTGCGGATTTTGGCGAACTTATATATAACGGTAAAACTTATTATTCAACAATAAAAAATACAACTATAACATTTAAGGATGCTGAAACACCGTATCAGGAAAGAGAGTTAAGAATAGGTAAAGATTATATACAGAAATTTTTTAATAGCAAAGGTCAAGAAACCACTGATTTTATTCAAGCTGGATTATATAACGTACAATTATCGTCAACTAATCATGAATTTATAGGAAATAGTGCAACTAAGAACGGTGATTATAATTTATTTGAATTGGAAGTTGAAATTCAAAAGGCGCCTATGCAAATTAACCTATTTAATACCTACGATGCTGAAAATCCCGAGAATAATCAACTCATTTGTGCATTATATAATGATAAATTTGCGGAATTCGAATTAACGAATTCAAATAATGCAAAATATATAAGCGGTGCGGTGAATGGCGAACATGTTCTCGGCACATTCCGTACAAACGGTGTGGTTGTGGGCGAATACCTATATAGCGATACAGAATTATCGACTGATTTAATGGTTATTAAAAGCAACGGTTCTGCAATTATTAATGGATTAGATAATTATGATATAAGCATTTCGGGCGGAATTGAAATTATACTTAATCTAACGCAAGCGGAGTTTATAGGTCTTGAAAATCTAGTTTATTCTGGCACAAATATTCCAATTAATGTAATATTATCGCTTTATGATATAACGGGTGCAGAAGTTTCTAAACATTTCGTATATGATTACGAAAATTCACAATTTATAAGTGGTGGTGTAGTAGTGCCAACAAGTGAGCTCTCACTTGAAATTAACGATATCGCGGTATCTGATACAAAAAATGCAGGCACATATGACCTTACATTAATAAGTGAAGATTTTACGTATGTATTTAGCGATGAAAGCAATAAATCTGTTAAAGTCATAAATATCATCCCTGCGGAAATTATACTTGATTTAGGCTACAAAGAAATTTTTTACGGTGAAAATTTTAATTATTCTGCGGACAATCCATTTGATGGTGTGGGCGACGAACAATTTTATTTAAGTTTCACTCATGACACAAGTAATTTTGGTGTAGAAAATTCACCATATCCTTTTGGATTTTTAAATGCAGACTCGGTTTCTTATATAGAAGGCAAATCAAATCCTTTAAATTTTAAAGACAATTATAATATAACTTTTGCAGGCGAACTGATAATTAAAGCACAAGAAATTACAGTGGAAGAAAAGTTCTCTTCTTTCTCATCTGAATATAATGGAACTGATAAAATTACAGAAATTTATGCAGTTGATAATATATTTAGAAATAAATCGGGTGATTTGATAAATCTTGAACTTGGTATAGACTATTCATTAACTATTTATAATAGCGGCACACAAGTAAATCAAATAATAAACGCAGGAACTTATCAAGCGACACTGAGTTCAACCAACTATAATTTTGAAGGAGCAATTTTAATTGGTGGTATTTACAATATTTCTTTTGAGTTTAATATCGCAAGTAGAAATATTGCCGTTGATTTTGTAATTGAACCGAATTTAGTTTATAACGGTACTAACCAAAATCCTGTAAGTTGGAGTTGGCTCTATGCTGGCAGTTCGGATGAAACCGATGCCATTATTAATAGCGACAATCTAGGCGAAACTTTGTTATATTCAAATGGCTTTGACTATGTAAGAAATGCAGGCGGATATACCGTAACGTTATCAATAATGAATAGTAATTATTTAATAGTTGGCGGGGCACAATCCGTTCCGTTTATAATATCTCCTTTTGTGATATTCCCAGCAGAACCAAGTGCAATTTATTTTGAAAAATTCTTTAATGCGTTCGAACCTGAATTAATTTTCGACCATTATCAAGAATTAAACGAAAGTGGAGAAATTGTTAAGATTAAATTCGAGCGTGAAGCGGGAGAAACAGTTGGGCAATATGCGCTAACTTCTCCGACACTTGATACAGCAAAAAACAGTGCACTTATACAAAATAATTTCACGGTTGACGCTTCAGAATTTATAGATAACTTTAAGGCATTTTTAATTAAACCACTTGAAGGCGAAGAGGGAAATTTAACTATAATACAAAAACAAAATATTGAAATTATATATAATGCACAAACACATACAAGTATATCTTATGAAGATTATTCAGATTGCTTTATAATATTAAATTATATGGGTGATGAACTGGAAGTTGGCGAGTTTGATTTAACTGCGGACTTTACATTTGGCACAGGTATTGTTGTACGTAATGCTGGTGAATATAACCTTATACTTGGTTCAGCAAATTCTTTAACCCATCAAGGAGAACAACTAAATTTCGACAATAATGGATTTTCATTTGTGATATTAAAAAGAGAAATAGATGTTGAAAATTCGTCGGGAGATAAGATAAATAAACAATATGATAAAACATCCGAGGCAACAGTTGACAGTATATTAAATTTAAGTAATGTTTGTGTTGAAGATATAGATGCCGTTACACTTACTGCCATTTATGTAGATGCAGACTTACAGGAGATAATAAATGTAGGTAATGATTATTTCTTGCTTTTAAAATTAACAGGGAGTGAAGCGGAAAATTATTACATAATTTATGAAAAAATATTCCATTTTACAGGTGATATAACTCCACGTAAATTGACAGTTACTGGTAATTCAAATGCTTTTGATAAAGAATACGACAAAACATCAAATGTAAATACAGCATTTTTAACACTTGAAAACACAATTGCGGGCGATGAGGTTGAGTATAATGGTAAATATATAAGCGGAGCAGTGGAAGTAAACACAGTTGGTACTTATGAAATCACATTCACGACAACTAATTCAAACTATGTAATTATATTGATTGGCGGACAGGTATATACTGGCGAAATCACACAACGTATTCTTACAGTTTCTGATACGTCAACACTCTTTAAATCATATGATGAAACGCCTGAATTGGATGTAAGTAAAATTGATATAACCGCTCGAATAATCGACGGAGATATAGTAAATTTGAATTCAGCGGTTCTTGCGGATTCAATTGAGGGGGTACATGACATAACTTTCACACTCGACGGAGCGGACAGCGCAAATTATACGGTTGAGTCTCGATTGGGCGAAATTGTGCCAATGGTAGTTGAGATTAGATTTCATTATGGCGATGAGTCCGGTGTTTACGAACTTCCGTTCGCAAATGATGGTGAAAAAATTATTAAAACAATAATAAATTTAGATGTGATTTATGGAACACGTATGAATGATGTGCGTAACGGTATTGCATCATTACCATTAACAGAGCGTAAGGGTTATGAATTTAGCGGCTGGTTTACAAGCATGGACACCACACCTGACTCTGCATTCTATATATCGACAATAATAGATGAACCTAATTTTATTTTAGATGATATTATTTTAAATGGCGGATTTATAGATGTATATGCTAAATGGAATATAAAGCAGTTTGTTCTTCAAATTGAATTGCATACAGAAAGAGCAGATAATAGTGGCTATTATATACAATCAAACGAAGGTGGTAGTTATTCTATTAATGGGAAAACATATAATAATACCTTTGAAACCATTATCTTTGATTACTATACACTCATTGATTTTGATTTTTCTCCAAAAACCAACTTTAATTTTGACGGCTTATATCAGATAATGGACAAACTAACGGAAGAAATGAATTATTCTTATACCGTAAAAACAGATAATGAAATCTTAATCATAAAATTTGAGAGAAAAGTATATAGGGTGTTCATCACCACGGATACTCCGGCAGGTAAGTTAAGTGGCTTTACAAATGGGTGGAACTATGATGAAAACTTTGGAATTGCAGTGCGCTTTGTTAAAAGCGGCGAAATCATAAGCTTGCCGCAACTGAACCGAATTGGTTATAATTTAGTGGGCTTTGCAGAAAATGAAAGCGGTGTCCCAACTTATAATGCTGGCGACACATTTAATATTATTGATACCGATTTAGAATTTTTTGCAAAGTGGCAAGCGAAAGAATATAATGTATATTTAGATTATGCAGGCGGTACTTTGGCTCAAAGTTATTCACGTGCAATTTTTGATGATGTATTGGGCGGTTATTATATAACAATTACGTTTGACTCAATATTTGGCGAACTTCCATTGCTTGAAAAACCTGGATTTTTACAAAAACTTTGGATGCTTGAAAAAGGTGAAACAATATTGTCGGTGGACAATAGCAAGAACACTCTCTGGGTTTTTGCTCTTGATAGTGATGAACCTTATATTTTGGTTGCAACATGGGAGACAGATGAAAATACAATTGAATTAACAAGCGACTTGAACAGTGAATTATATACAGAAAAAGGAATTTCAATCTATAATTCTTACGATAATGTGTTGAGTGTGCTGTGTTTCTTAAATGGTCAAAGTGTTGGTGAATATTCGAGTGCACTAACGGCAACAACAGGGTCAAAAGTGCAATTATCTGCGATTAATAATTCGGAATATTATGTATTTGATGGCTGGTATATTGTTGAGGGTGGAATTGAAACGCAAATTATTGACACTATGATAATAAACGGCGCAACGTTTGAGGCGATAGATGAAAATTTGATTATCTTTGATTTCACATGGGGAGTTAACTGTCCTGAAATAATTGCAAAGTATAAGCCGTTTGCTGTTGAAGTTGTGCTCGGAGACTATGCAGAAACTTATGCAAATATAGATTTTGCAAGTGGTATTTATGAAGAAAACGAAAAGTCTTGGACATTAACTGGCGCTGTGGTTTCTGTTGAATATACAGTTTCTCCTGGTTATGAACTTATTGGTATTGAAATAATAAATGCAAGTTACGAACAATTTGGTGGAGAAACGGGTTCAGGATCGATAAATATTTATGATTTCAATAAAAGAGTTGAAATAAATTTTAAATTTGATAGACAAGCTTATGAACTTACAATAAATACAACAGGCGAAATAAATGGTATTGGAAGTTTGAAATATTTAGTAATTGAAAGCGATGAAAGCGGTTCGACTAACGAATTTATGCTATATTCTATACCTATTTTAATAAAAACTGACCAATTTGTTATTATTCAGCTTGGAATAAAATACGGATATGAAAACCTTGTTGATTGGACTTGGACTGGTGGGGGAGATAATGTTGAAATTAGCAAAACCAACGAATTCTATGAGTCAAATTTACTTATAGTTGAAAAGGAGATTTTTGGCTTTATCTCAGAATTAACACTTTCAATTGAACTTCAAAAACAAGTGTTTGAAGTGAATGCAACGTGCGAAATTTATACGGATGATGGTTATATAATAGATACAACAGAAAATCAATACAAAATAACCGATTCAAACGGAACAGACATAAATTCTGCGGAATATTTAGATGAAGTTACGTTTAGTGCAATGTGCTTTATTGCAAACTTTAATCACAACGATACTCAACTTGAAATACAAAAATACGAATTCATTGGATGGTTTGTTAAAATCAATGATATGTATATAAATAAATCGGATGCGCTGAACTATACAATTGAACTTGAAGCCGACACAGCTTTAATTGCAAGATTTAAACTTAAAAATTATAATATAAACCTTGAAGTTAAAAATAACGAAGGCGGATATCTAATAACTGAAACTGGACAAACACATCAAACTTTGTTAATAGTTGAGTTCGGTAAATCTCTTACAAACTCCGTACATATAAACAGAAATGGAGGCTATGTTTTTGTACGTTGGGAAGTTACATATTCTTATATGGCGTTTGATAATGGTCTTGAAACGACAGTTGATTTTACTGAATATTTAACCACTGAAACAATTGAGCCTAATGATATTGGCATAATTTGCGGAAATATTTTAATAAGTGCAGAGTTTGATACAAAAGAAATAACGGTTGAAGCACAAGCACTTTTCATTGATGAAACAACAGACGTTGACACAAAGATTTCGTTATCTTACCTTGGTGAAACAGGAATATATTTAATATTCGAGAGTCGTACCCACGAAGAAATTATAATAACAGCACACACACTTTTGGAAGGTTACGCCTTTTTGTATTGGGATATTCCAGGGACTTATGATATTTTGAGTGAGTCAATATCTGAACTATGTGAAGGTGGATATTATCTCATTAGTTCAACAATAAAAATTAAATATACTGATGATTCTGATAACCAAACGATAACCGCTTATTTTGAAAGATTTGAACATCAAGTTATAACGACATTAAAACTTGATAATGGACAAACACTTGGTGGAGGATTTGTTTCAGACTCTGATGACCATGGGGCTGAACCTGTTTTAACATCGTTTGTTAAAACAGAAGAATTTTTTGAAATTTATGTTACGTTATATGACGGATATTTTATAGATCTTGATTCGCCGCTCGAAAATTGGTGTTATGTTTCCGGATTAAGTAAAGAAAATATTTCTATTGTATTAGAGGAAATCACCTCAATGAATTTTAAACTTACAATCAGCGGAGTTTTATATCGAACCGATATAATTATTCATGTTGAACGCAATAAAACTGAATTTCGCTTTTTTGATAAAGGCGAAAACGATTGGATTTTTAGCGGAAATACCGCAATTGTAGAATATGGCACGAACAAAATTTTAATTGTCGGCGACGATTCATTTCTTATACCAACTCAGACAACACATGACTTCCTAGGTTGGTCAAGAGATAAAATCATACTCAATATTATAATTACGGCAGATGGTAATCTTAATTTTGATAAATGGTTTGAAAATGATGCAAGCATAGATTTATATGCGAGATGGGATTTTCGAAAAATTAAGCTAGATGTTACAGTTGATCCAATTTCAGCAACATTTACTCAAGATTATTATCCTGAACTTTTCCGTAATCTCGGCAGTTCTCAGCCTATACAAATTGATAATAATTTCTATTTCTATGTAGGTGCAACATTTGGAATTTCACTACCAAACGTAAAAACTCAATATGGTTTTATTGAATATTCAGTTTTAAAACCTAATGGCAATGGTGGTTTCGTTTGGCATTCGATTGAATATAAACCAGGCTTAACCGAATTGTCAAAAAGTTTATTCTCAATTGAATCATACTCCGATTATATATATTCTACATCAAATGGCTCAGGTTTTGATGTTTCAAATCTCACTGATGGGACGATTTATATAAAATTAATTTATGGTATAAATGTTACTCTAAAAAATATGAATTATTATGACAGTAATACTATAAGCTATCAAGAAATAGGGGATAGTAATTCACGAATCAATACAAATCTGACTTTTGGTACGTTTCGTATAGGAACCGAAATTCAACTTTCAGCTTTTACAGGTATAGGATATGAATTTAAATACTGGTTAATAAACGAGGTTGCGTATGCCGAAAAACAGCAAACTGTAACTGTTTGTGAAGATATGAATGTTGTTAAAGCGTTTTTTGTTGGCAAACGAGTAAAACTTAATGTTATGGAAACGCCAGAGGGACAGGGTGGACCAATAAGCGGAGGTAATATTGAAGAAATTGATGGAATAATTTATTATCACGTCGGTGATGTATTGCTTTTAAATGCAATGCCAAGCATTGGTTATAAGTTTGAAAATAAATGGATTCATAAAACCGCAGGAGAATTCCAAAGTACATATTATGCGATAAATGAACGTGATGGTGTCGCTGAATTGCTCGAATTAACTCCAATGTTCGCACAAAAAGATTTAGATGTACGCTTTCAAATTGAAGGTTCAAGAGGTAATGTAGAGTTAGAATCGGAAAAAGATGTGCGATTCAAGGTTACTATTGTTGAAAGCAAAGCAATTTTTTCTTATACAACAAATTATTTTTCTGAAATTTCAGTGCAAATAAATGCCAATGATAAATTCAAATATGTAAGCATTCTAATGTATATAAATGGAACCTCAACCGATGTTTCACATTTAGTCGATGCAAGCGGGTTATTTACAATTTCTCAAACTGTTGGTTTCAACAATACTGATGAAGTTTTATTTGTTCTAAATTATAAAAAAATTTATTGGTATGAATACATTGTCGAAGAAGAAAGACTTCATATCGACGGCGAAGAACACGAAATTTTATATGATTTAGTCGGAAAAGGAGAGGCGGGCGATCCGTATAAAATTAGTACAATCGAGGATTACGCACTTTGGGCTTACATAATAAACCACAACCTTGTACAAACAAATTCTAATAAAACACCATATAATACACCATTTACATATTACGAAATTGATTCGCAAGTGTTCTTTAATGCTCGATATTGGACACCTATCGGCACTTCACAAAATCCATTTAATGGTAGTGTTCATATTTTGTATGGCGCACGACGTATTGGCATTGATGTCGATGTTGAAGATGAAAAATATCCAGTAGAGTTATTTGATGCAGAAGTTCTACAACAATGGGGTGGATTATTCGGATATTTAAGTGATACCGCTGAAATTATAGAGGTTGAACCGAATTTTGCAATTATATTGTTAATAGGTGGAGGTATAGCATTAGTAATTGCTATTGTTATAATTGCAACTTCCTCAATAACAAATCGTCGACAACGTTTATTTTCTTCTCTCAATAAACCTCGTTTATTAAAATAATTTATTTAAATTTTAAATAAAACAACCTCAATAAATAGGACAAAATTTAAAAGATTTTGTCCTATTTAATTAATAAGTTAAATTTACTGACAAAGAAAAATAAAGAATAGATTTTTCACAACTTATTTATTTTTAAAATAAATAAAATTTAATATATAATTTATGATAATATTTAGCAATAAAATACATGGATAGATAAAAGTTGTAGTATATTGTAAAACATTTTCATAAGTCATTCCTAATAACATGTTAATTGAATATAGTAAAATTATACTAACTAGAATTATCAGTAAATCAAACCAAATTGAATTTAATTGTACTTTATTATTATAATTTTTTCTGTTATTTTTCACAAAATAATAAAGAGATGCTGAAAAGAAAATCATAGGTATAATGTAGTAAAAAATAGGGTAGGGGATTTCTAAATTAAAAAAATTAAAAATAAAATACGCTGCCATTGTTTCAATGGTTACAAATAAAAACAAAATAAAAGATTTTTTTAAATTGACCTTATTGAAATCAATTGATTTTTGTAATATGCTGAGATTTTGATTATTGCTGATATTATCCACATTTTCAGTTTTGTTTTGACCGTTATTTTCCTGCTTTTGCTTTTGAATTTTAGGATTCGTATACGTCGAAATTTTTATATTTTTATTATCATAATAATTTTTTAAATCTTTTAAAACTGGTGTGCTCATTGTTGAATCGAAAACAAAGGATTTTTCATCCACCTTTTTTGATTTATTATAAAGTTCATTAATCTTTTCAGTAAAGCCATATTCCAGTTCACTCTTTTTTAGTTCAATCGTCTTATTGTTAGCAATCCCATCAATTTTAATTGGATTTATCTGTTTAACTTTTGGTATTTCATCAAGAGAATATTTTTCGGTTATAAAAGTTCCACTATCGCAATTCTCAATTTTTTGTTTTTGCTGCTCATTTTGCTCTTGTGTTTGATTATGAGATTGTGATAATGTTTTTGATTTAACTTGTAATTCTTTTTCATTATCTTGCTGTGTTATCTCTTGTGATTTTTTTTCAGGTAACAGGGTTTGTTCTGGTTTTTGAAAAGTGGAGAAAGTTTCTGATTCTTTTTTTTCTATATCAAAAGAGTTTTTAAAATCGTCAGTTTTATTGATATCATTATCTGAAAAAACTTTTTGTGGTTCTAAAAATATTTTTTGCTGATTAATTATTGTTTGAATATCATTTTGCTGAGTTTTTTGATGTTTTAAATTTTCAGAAAAACTTTCGTTCTTTGACTTAAAAGATGCAAGTTCTTGTTCAATATTGAATTTTTTTGTTAAATCGAATTTTGAATCAATATTATCTTTAAGATTTTGAATACAAAATTGAGCTTCTTGTTGCTTTGTTTGATTCGATTTGTCAAGATTATTTAGATTGTTTGGCTTAATGTTTTTTTCTCGTTCGTTTGGTAATATTTGAGATTCTTGCGAATATTTATATAATGAATTTTCTGATAAATTTTGTATTTCTAATGTTTGATTGCTATTAAAGGGTATAAAATTATCTAGTTTTTCAATCTGTTTTTTACCCAAATTTGTCAAACTGTAATAGTGTCTTTTTCCGCCAAGTTCGCTGTCCTGCCAATATGAAGAAACTAATCCTTGTTTTTCCATACGTGATAAAGCACTATATAAACTTGGTTGTTTGATTATTAATTCGTCATTAGATTTTTCTTTAATTTCTTTCAAAATTTCATAACCATATTTATCACCATTAAGTAGGGTAGGGAGAATTAAATTTGGAAGATAACCTCTTGGCAATTTATTAACGCTCATAACAATCTCCTGTTAAATTTTCAAAACCTTAACTATTATATTTTTAGATAAACATAAAATATAACATTAAAATTATAACAAATTATAGAAAATTGTCAATAAATAAGAGCTATGCAAGTATTATGTTAATGTTATGTAACAAAAATGATATAGTTAAGTTCTAT
>DIPL01000014.1:0-107414 GCA_002424095.1 Christensenella sp. UBA5489 | reverse complement strand
TATTATATTACCGCATTGCATCAAATGAGTTCCAACAATAATTTTATGGAACAAGTCCCAAAGATAAAAAATGAATAGAAAATTTGGCGGAAATCAGAAAAAACTAAGCAATTCAAGTTGCCGAAAGTTCGTGATAAAAAACATAGTTTTTAGTATACATTAGGTTTATTAAACGATATTATCACATAAAGGAGAGAAATAAGAATAGAGATGGATAGGATGGCAAGAAAATGAGAAAGAATATAGCGATTTTAGGATGATAAGAGAGAATAAAGTGATACTTACGAGCATCTCAGTCTATTCGCAAAAGACAACTTTTGCGAATAGATGTCCTTGAAATAATAAACGGTATCTAGTGCGATAAAGTATTGTAAATTATTTACTTTATTTTAAATATGTTATGAGTTGAGTTGTTTTACATTAAATTTCATTCCGTTAATCTTTAACGTTTTCTTTTTGGTCTGTGAAAGTGTGTTGATATAAAAATTACTTTAATTTGAATATTTTTTTATTTTATTAAAAAAATCTTTTATTTGGTTTATACTGGTTTCACAAAGTTTGTCTTCATAAATTTTTTTCGAATCCGAAATTGAATTTAAGGTCGATAAATTTGTATTTATTAAAAAATTTATTGCAAAAACAAAACTTTCATAATTTGATTTCTTTAAAAAAACTTCGCTCGGGAGATTAAAAACTAGACTTTCAATAAAAATTTGGTTTGGCGATGCGTTGTATAAATTGAAATATAATGTGTTAAAAATCCTTAAAAGTACAAGGAAATTATTGCCGAATTTTTCAATCATTCGGTTAAGATTTTTGAATCTATTTTTAAAATCAATATTTATGAATTTGCCCTTATTTTCTAAAAAAAAGTTATATGAACCGAATTTATTGACAACAGGAATAATACGTGTTTTGAAAGGTAAACTTTCGCCATTTATTGTAATCACACCTCTTTCAAGACTACATATTGTGGTTTGTGTGATATATCGTGCAATCATATTTAATAAATCTCTGTTGAAATCGAAAATATTATATATATTTTTATCACGAGTTTTCGGCAACTGATTATCTAATAATTTGTTCTCTGATTTCCGCCACCACCTTCTCTTCTTTTTTTTATTAACTTTTTGGTCTTGCCAGGCTATTTTTATTCTGTTAGAGAAGTTTTTTAATTTATTCTTGTTTAGTTTTATTGAATTAAATTCAAGTTGCGAACTTGTTAAAATCAAAAAAACATCAAATGTGGAATTTGGTGAAATTGCACCTGTATAGAATTCATTTATCGGCATAATTTCGCTAGTTCCAATAATAAAAGCGTTGTCCTTTTTGAGATCTGATAGCGCATTGTCAATGATTGCAGTGAGAGTTGAAAATGCGTCGTCAATTATATCAAAATCAACGCCGATTGCAAAGCTTTCAATTGTTCCCCTATCAAAAATCTTCATTTTATATATTTTTCAGTTTCAATTATTTCGTTTAATTGGATTCAAAACGGTTTGACCGTTCATAAAAGGTACTAATACCGAAGGTATATTAACACTTCCGTCCTCATTTTGGAATTGTTCGACAATTGAAGGAATAATACGTGCAGTTGCAAGACCAGATGCATTTAATATATGGCAAAATTGTGTTTTTTTAGTTTTGGTATTGCGAAATTTTATGTTTCCCCGCCTTGCCTGATAATCACGTGCATTACTTGCCGACGAAACTTCTTTATAGTTGTTCATGCTCGGTATCCAAACTTCTATATCATACGTTCTTGCCATTCCGTGTGAACAATCACCCGCAGCAAGTTTGCTCGTTTGAAAATGCAGTTCAAGTTTTTCAACCAAAGTTTCGGCTTTTTTAACCAATTCGGCAAAAGCAGCATCCGAATTTTCCGGTGTTGTATATTGAAACATTTCTACCTTGTTAAACTGATGACCTCGAATCATTCCTCGCTCTTCCGTTCTATAACTGCCCGCTTCGCATCTATAACACGGTGTATATGCAAAATATTTTTTCGGTAAATCTTTTTCATTTAAAATTTCATCTCTATGAAAATTTACAAGTGCTGTCTCAGCAGTTGGCAATAAAAATTTTTCAGGTTCTATGCCCTTTAACCAAAAGACATCTTCTTTGAATTTTGGAAATTGCCCTGCCACAAAACCACTTTCATAGTTTAAAATGTGAGGTGGAAGTATAAATTCATATCCATCTTTTAAATGTTCGCTTATGAAAAAATTCAATAAAGCCCATTCCAAACGAGCCCCATCGCCAATATAAATCCAAGTTCCTTTGCCACTGATTTTCGCCGCACGTGCATAATCAATTAAACCAAGCTTTTCGCAAAGTTCAACGTGGTCCAACGGTTTAAAATCAAACTCAGGCTTTTTGCCGAATGTTTTTATCGTTTTATTGTTTTCTTTTCCACCTGCGAGTAAGTCATCATCAGGCATATTTGGTAAAGCACTCAAAAATTCAAAAATTTCAGTATCTAATTCTTTTACTTGTGCATCAAAAATTTCAATTTGGTTATTAATATTTCTTACATCTTCAAAAATAGTTTCAACCGATTTTCCCTGTTTTTTTAGCACAGGAACCTGTGCCGAAAGTTTATTTCGCTCTGCTTTCAAATCATCACTTTTTTTTACTGCTTTATTTTTCTCCTCGATTTGTTTGATAAGATTGCCAAAATCAACCTCCCAACCCTTTTTCTTTAATGCTTTACTAACTTTCTCTGGATTTTCTTTTATTAAATTTATATCTAACATTTTCTTTTTCTCCCATTATAAGCACTTTTATAAAAAAGTATAAAAATAATATTCAAATTAATAAATTATAACACTAAAAATTTATAAAAGCAATAAAAGTATAAATTTTATCGCAGAAAGTTCTATAATTTCATTTTTTAAAACGTCGCAAAATATTAATTTATCGCAGTATTAATTTAATACTACATTAATTTTAATTGATTTAATTATATGAATATGCTAGTATTCTTATATGAAAGACAATTATTATATAGAAAGAGATAGGGCAAATGTTGATAAAATTTCACAGATTCTGCGTGAATTACCTTTATTTTGTATTGACTTTATTTACGAAATCGAAAACTATACAACTTCCCTAACTCGTCTTGGTTATGTCTTGGATTTAAGAATTTTTTTTGACTTTATTTCGAAATATAAATTTGGAATTCCTATGAAAAAAATTTCCTATAATCATTTGGAGAAAATTACATCATCCGACATAGTTTCCTTTTTAAGTTATTTATCTTACTATACATATAATGGTCGAAATTTTAAAAATGGTGAACGTGGAAAAGCAAGAAAACTTGCAAGCATACGAAGTCTTTTTAAGTTTTTATTTAACAATGACAGAATTAAATTTGATGTTGCCAGCAAAGTAAGTACGCCAAAAATTCACGAAAAAAATATTGTCAGATTGGATTTAGACGAAGTCGAAAAAATTTTGGAACAGGCTGAAAGTGCCAGTAGTTTATCTCAATGGCAACAGATCTATAATAAAAACACACGTGAACGTGATGTCGCAATTTTAAGTTTATTTTTAGCGACAGGAATTCGAGTCAGCGAACTTGTTGGAATGAATTTTAATGATATAGATTTTGAAACGAATTCTTTTGTAATTACAAGAAAAGGAGGCAATAAAACCGTTTTATATTTTTCGGGAGAGATAAAAGATGCTCTTTTAAAATGGCTTAAAGTCAGAGAAAATTTAAAAAAATTGTCTCAAAATGAAAAAGCACTTTTTATTTCACTGCAAAACCGAAGAATAAGTGTGCGAGCAGTTGAAAACTTAGTTAAAAAATATGCCAAAGCAATTTCTCCGCTTAAAAACATAAGTCCGCATAAATTAAGAAGTACTTATGGTACAAATTTGTATAGAGCGACAAAAGACATATATATCGTTGCCGATGTACTCGGTCATAGAGATGTAAACACAACGAAAAAACACTATGCGGCAATAAGTGAAGATATCCGGAAAGATGCCGCAACGAAAATTTCTTTGAGAAATCCTAAAAATAAATAAATCAAATCAAAATCGTTTTATAAATGCAATAACTTTTCCTAAAATTTCAACTTCATCAAAATACATAGGTAAATGAGAAATATTTTGCGGTTGCAATCTAAAACAATTGTTTTCTTTATAAAATTTTTTTACAGTTGTTCCAAGATGAGTTCTTGCAACGACAATTTCTCCATTTTCAGCATAGTTTTGAATTTTAGCAACAATAGTGTCGCCGTGGTCAATTCCGATTTCAATCATACTATCTCCCACAACTTCTAGCATAAATAAATCTTGATTGGTTCCGAAAAAATTTTGAGAAACAGAAAATATGTCAATCAAATTCTCTTCTGCCAAAAGCGGTTCTCCACCGGCGACACGTCCTAAAAGTGGAAGTTTTACCATATTAAATTGATTTTTTACCATTTGTGCATCATGTCCTAAATATTCAATTGCACGATTTTTATTAAAATCACGTTTTATCAACCCTCTTTCTTCAAGTTTTTTCAGATAATAAACAATAGTGCTTGTTGATTTAACACCTAAATGTTTGCACATTTCTCTAACATTCGGTGCATATCCTTTATTCAAAAAATTATCTCGAATAAACTCAATTAGTTTATTTAATTTTTCATCAATTTTTTTCATCCGACCCACCAAATTATATAAAATATACCATAAAAAAAAACATTTTGCAAAACATTTGTTTGATTTTTTTAATTTTAATTAATATTTCATTCAAATTTAACCATCTCATTTTCTAGAACTTTATTTAATGCTTCTTCACGATTCAAAGCATCAAGCCAAATTATATTATTCATACTTCGAAGCCAAGTATATTGTCGCTTTGCATAATTTCTGCTATGTTGCTTTATTTTTTCAACCACTAATTCATAGGAAATTTCTCTGTCCAAAAAAGCCAACATTTCACGATACCCTATGCTCTTTCCTGCTTGGATTTTAATATTTAATCCATTTTCTTTTAATGTCTTCACTTCTTCAAGTAAACCCTTTTTTATCATTTCATCAACTCTTTCGTTAATCTTTTTGTATAAAACTTCACGTGGCATATCCAAAGCATATAATTTAAATTCTAAATCGATTTTTTTATATTTTATGTTTTCACTTGGATTTGATGTCGAATTTTCTAATTCTTTTTCTGCTATTGCACATTCGACTGCCCTTATCAGACGAGATCTATCATTTTGATTTATTTGTTTCGCTTTTTCAGGACTCAATTCAAAAAGTTTTTGGTATAAAGCATTTATGCCATTTTTTTGTGCTAAATCATTAAGTTCGTTGCGTATTTTTTCATCTCTTTTTATATCATTAAATTCATAATTCTCAATTAAGGCTTTAATGTATAAGTTTGTTCCGCCGACAATAATCGGAGTTTTATTTTTTGAGAAAATATTTTCAAGGGCATCTCTACAATCTTTAACAAATTGCCATACATTATAATTTTCGTAAAAATGTTTTATATTAATTAAATAATGTGGAATTTTTTTCATTTCATTAGCACCAATCTTAGCAGTTCCAATGTTTAATTCCTTATATATTTGCATTGAATCGGCAGAAATTATTTCGCCGTTTAATTTTTCAGCACAATCAATTGCAAATTCGCTTTTTCCTGTTGCCGTAGCACCCAAAATAACAATTACTTTTTTACTCATAAATTAATTTTAAATCTCCAACTCTCATTTATTTTTTTGTGTTCTTTAACTTTTTTCATATCGTATAAAAGCAATTTAAACAATTCTTTTAAACCATTTTTCAAATTGATTTTTTCCAAGTTGTATAACAATCGGACGTCCATGCGGACAAAGTAAAACAGTGTCGTTTTCTAAATCTTTAACAAATTTTTCAATTTCATATAAAGTTAATTTATCACCTGCCTTAATGGCAAATTTACATGCTTTTTGAGCAATTTTTTCCTTTAAGATATCAGAGGTTTTTTTATTGAAATCTACTATATTTTCTTTAATTTCATCAATAAAATCTTTAAGATTTATATCACAAAAAAGCATCGGAATTTTTGTAAGTTTAATATTAAAGCTTCCAAAAGGTTCCATAAAAAAGCCGAGTTTTTCAAACTTTTTCAAATTGTCAATAAAAAATTGATATTCAAGCGAATTGCAGCGGAAAGTATATGCGATTAATAAATCTTGAACGGCAAGCATATTTTTTTCAACTTCTTTTTTAAATTCATCATACAACTTTCTTTCGTGCCCTGCATGCTGGTCAATTATATATAAATTATTTCCTTTTTCAACGATTATATATGTATTAAAAACTGTACCTATAATTTTTGTCTTTTCACCAATTTGAGACATTACACTTTGCGTTTGACTTTGTTTTTGATTTGTGTCTTTCTCAATATTTTGAAAGGCTGTAACAGCGGTTTTGTCAGTACGTTCAATTTCGTTTTTTTGTTTTAAGTTTTTTATAAAAATCTTTGATATATTACTTTCATCAGATTTTAAATCAAGAGTAGGACTTATTTTCGTTGAATCAAAAGAAGATTTAAAATCCCTTATTTTTAAAATATCAGTGAAATCAGTTGATTTTAAAGGTTTTGCTGATGCTGAATTTTCAGTAGCATTGCTTTTTAAATTTGAATTTATGTTTAATTGGCTAAGATCCTCTATTTCTAGTTTTTCGTCTGCTAATTTTGATTTTCCTATTTCTTGCTCTTTGTCGCTTTTGGTTTTAGGGGCAAAATCATTAACAACTTTAACATAGTTTGTTTTAAATAATGCCTCGGAAATTGCATTTGCAAAAAAACTGTATATTAAATTTGTTTTTTCGAATTTAACTTCTTGTTTATTCGGATGAACATTAACATCAACACTATCATACGGCAATAAAAAATTCAAAACAAAAAAAGGAAAACGGTTTTTCATTAAATAATTTTCATAAGCGGAGGAAACTGCGTTTGAAATTAAAAAATTTTGGATTACACGACCATTTATCATAAGAGTTTGATATGTTCTATTTGGTTTTGCAATTTCAGGTTTTCCTATATATCCAATTAATGAAAATTTTCCATTTGTGAAATCGACTGGAATCAAATTTTTGGCAATTTCTTTTCCATATATTGTATATATGTTATCAAACATACCACTGCCTATTGTATTATATACAGTTTTATTATCAATAACATATTTTATTGAAATTTTAGGATTTGCAAGCATTAAACGCTCAATTAAGTTTGTAATTTCACTTTGTTCAGTCTTATTTTTCCTTAAAAATTTACGTCGTGCGGGTGTATTATAGAATAAATTTTTAACTATTATTTTTGTTCCGTTACTGAAAGTCGTTTCTTCTATTTTTCCAAATTCGCCACCTTCGACAATTAATTTTGCAGCAACAAGATTGTTTTTCGTTTTTGTTATAATTTCAACTTGACTTACCGATGCAATACTTGCAAGTGCTTCCCCACGAAATCCAAGAGTGGCAATATTTTCTAAATCTTCGAGATTTTTAATTTTACTTGTTGAATGAGGTAAAAAAGCAGTTTTCACATCGTCAAATTCAATTCCGCCACCATTATCAGTTATAGAAATTGATTTCGTGCCACCCTCTTCAATTTCAATCAAAATCTTATCTGCACCTGCATCAATGCTGTTTTCAAATAACTCTTTTATCACTGATGCAGGACGCTCGACAACTTCGCCCGCTGCAATTCTATTCGTTATAATTTTATCTAAAATTTGAATTTTTGACATTACGTTTTCCTTTTATAGATTTTTATTTTAAATTTTACTTATTATAAATGTTCTAATAATTTTTTTAATAGTCTATTTGCTTAATTAAATTTTGTAAAATTTCAAAAGCATCTAGTGGTGAAATTTTTTCAATATTCAAATCTTTCAAAATTTTAATAATTTGTGAATTGTCTTCCATTTTGGTTTGGAGTTCATCATTTTGTTCAACATTTTGCAAACTAAGTTTATTGTTAAAATTCTGTTGTTCTATGTTGTGGCTTATTTCTTTTGCACGTGAAATTATTTTATCAGGAAGTCCCGCAAGTGCCGCCACTTCAATTCCAAAACTTCGATTCGCCCCACCTCGCACAATTTTTCTTAAAAAAATAATGTTATTATTAATTTCTTTTATATTTATTTTATAATTTTTAACACCTTCAAGCATTCCTTCAAGTTCGGTTAATTCGTGATAATGCGTTGCGAATAAGGTCTTTGCTTTCATATTTTTGCAAAGATATTCAACCATTGACCAAGCAATACTAAGTCCATCAAACGTCGAAGTTCCCCGACCAATTTCGTCGAGTATAATCAAACTCTCGTCCGTCGCATTGTGTAAAATGTTCGCCATTTCCATCATTTCAACCATAAAAGTGCTTTGACCAAGAGATAAATCATCACTTGCACCGACTCTTGTAAAAATTCTATCGACAATACTTATTTCCGCAGATTTTGCAGGCACAAATGAGCCAATGTGTGCAAGTAAGGTTATAATCGCAACCTGTCGCATATAAGTGCTTTTACCCGCCATATTCGGACCTGTTATGATCATAATCTTATCTTTCTCACAGTCAATGTAAGTATCATTAGAAATAAATTGACCGTCTTTTAAATGCTTTTCAACCACAGGATGTCTGCCATCTATAATTTTTATGTGTTTAAAAGTATCGCTGATTTTAGGTTTCACATAATTATTTTTAACCGCAAGTTGTGCAAGCGAAAGTAGGCAATCCAATTCGGAAATTATTGCAGAAATTTGTTGAAAATCTTTTATATAGTCAATTAATTTTTCTCGGATTTCGTTAAATAGTTTTTGTTCAAGTTTAATCGCAGCATCTTCTGCACCTAAGATTTTTTCTTCAATTGTTTTTAATTCTTCTGTGAAATATCTATCAAATTTTCCAACTGTTTGTTTTCGATGATAATTGAGAGGAACTTGTTCAAAAAGATTTTTATTTATTTCAATAAAATATCCGTAAACATTATTAAATTTAATTCGGAGTGATTTTATTCCCGTTGTTTCTTGCTCTTGCGCTTCAAGTTGAGCAATCCATTCGCCACCGTGAAATTGAATTTTTCTAAATTCATCTAATTCTGCACTGTAACCATCATTTATAAAATCACCGCCACGCATATTTTGCGGTGGTTGTTCTTTAATGGCACTTTCCAAAAAATTATATATGAATGAATAATCCTGTATATTATCAAAAAAACTTTTCAGTTTTTTAGATTTCGTGCAAGAAATCAGATTTTTTATATCAGGAATTACGGAAAGTGATTTTTTGAGTTTAATACATTCTTTTGGCGTTATAAGGCAAAGCCCTATACGTGAAGTCAAGCGTTCAATATCATTTATTTTCGTAAGTTCATCACTTAAATTTTCTCTTAAAATCAAATTTGAACAAAGTTCTTCAACAGCAATAAGACGTGCATTGATTTCCCCTGAATCTTTTAACGGTTGGTCCAGCCAATTTCGAATAAGTCGTCCGCCCATTGATGTTTTTGTGTTATCTATAAGCGACAAGAGCGAGCCTTTTTTCTTTCGTTCTCGGATTGTTTCGACAAGTTCCAAATTTCTCCTTGCAATTACATCTAATATCATATATTTTGAAGAATCAATTTTTTTGATTTTATTAATATGCATTAAACTTTTCTTTTGTGTTTGATTTAAATATTCAAGCAATGATCCACATGAGCAAACAGCATATGGCATATAATTTAATTCATAAACATTTAAAACAACATTTGAAAATTGAGTTTTAAGATTTTTTATTGCCCTTTCACTTTCAAATGCCCAATTATAATATACGTCGAATTTTGGCAAAGTTAAAAGTTTTGTCGCTGGAATTTCTTCAAGCGCACGTTTTCCTTCAATATTACAAATAATTTCAGAAGGATTTATTCTGACAATTAAATCATTTAGACTTGAAATTATATTTGAATTTGAATTAGAATCTTTTTTGGTTGTATATTCAGTTGTATAAAAATCTCCAGTTGAAATATCTGAATAAGCAATACCAATAGCATCTTTATCTTTATAGACACTCAATATATAGTTGTTTTTTCGTTCTTCCAGCAAATTATCTTCGGTAACAGTTCCAGGAGTTATGACACGAACGACATCACGCTCGACCTTTACACCATTTTTTGCTTCATTAAGTTGTTCGCAAATTGCAACCTTATAACCTTCTTTTAAAAGTCTTGCTATATAATTATCTGCCGCATGAAACGGAACACCACACATTGGCGCCTTTTGCTCTAAGCCACAATCACGTCCTGTCAAAGTAATGTCTAAGACTTTTGAAATTTCAATGGCGTCATCAAAAAACATTTCGTAGAAATCTCCTAGCCGATAAAAAACAACAGCATCTTTATACTTCTCTTTAATTTCTACATAATGTCTCATCATTGGTGTTAAAGCCATTTAATTCTCCTTGATTAATTTAATAATAATCATATTTTATTTTTGTTTTGCTTAAAATCTTTTGTAAGTTTTAAAATTTGATTTACTCGCTTTCTTTTTATTATTAAATCAATTTGTTCTGCCATTTCTGCGGCGGGTGTGCCCTTTCGTTTTGAATACATAAATGCAAAAACTCCATCAAAACGAATTTCTTTCAGAAGTTCACAGGTTTGATTGAAATCTTCTTCTGTTTCGCCAGGAAAGCCAACAATTATATCAGTTGTCAAGCGAGCATTTGGAATTTTGGTTTTTATTTCATTAATTATTGAAATATACTGTTCCGCTGTGTAATGGCGATTCATTTTTTTTAAAATTTTATTGCTACCGCTTTGAATTGGCAGATGAATTTCTTTTAAAATTTTATCATTCTTTGCAATTATGTCAATTATATCACTTGTTAAATCTTTTGGATGTGAAGTCAAAAATGTAAGTTTAAAATCGCCCTCTAACATACATATTTCATTTAATAAACTTGCAAAGGTTGTTTTGTTTTGTGCTTTTAATTCATTTAAATCTTTTCCATAGGAATTTACATTTTGCCCGAGTAACGTTATTTTTTTAAATCTTTTATCTTTTAAAATTTGTTTTATCTCATTGATAATTTCATCTTTTGGTCTGCTACGTTCACGACCTCTTACATAAGGAACAATACAATATGTGCAAAAATTATTGCAACCCTGCATTATATTCACCCAAGCATTTTCGCCACTGGTTCTATAAATCGGGCAATTTTCGCCTTGCAAATTAAAGTCTTCGCTATATTCAATAATTCGTTGCAGACTTTGTTTTTCTTTTGAAAGTTTATGTCTTCGTTCTAAAAATTCTTTAAAATGATGAATATTATTAGTTCCAAAAATTATGTCAATAAATGGAAATTTTTCATATAGGTTTTCGGCAATACCTTTTTGCTGAGTCATACATCCGCAAACGGCAATTATTCTATCTTTATTCAATTTCTTGAATTTCTTCAAAGCGCCGATATTTCCAAGTGCTCTTTGTTCGGCAGAATCCCTTATTGCACAAGTATTAAAAATGATTATATTAGCATCTTCAATTTTGATGGTCTCTTCAAAGTCCATTTCACGCAAAATTCCCGCCAACTTTTCTGATTCGTGGACATTTAATTGACAGCCATATGTTGTGATATAATATTTTTTTTTCATAATGAGTTTTATTATACAACAAAATCTATACAAAATCTAGTATAATTTGCAAAATCAGATAATACAAACTTATATTTTAACTATAAATTATAAAAATTTCAAATTTCATACGAGCATAAATTATAAGATATATAGCATAATAAATATATGAAAAAAACCTTAATTTTAAGTTTGAAAATTTTAATATGTTTCATAATTATTATTGCAATTTGTTTAATTGGAATTTGTCTTTATTCTCTTACAGTCCAAAGAATTTCTTTTAATCCTGAAATTATAACGGATAATAATCTTATAATCGACGTTTTTAATGAACAAAACTTATTAATTAATGAAGAAAATTCTTTTAATGGCACGAAAGTTGATTTTGAAACAATTCCCGAATACGTTAAAGAAGCATTTATTTCAATTGAAGATAAAGATTTTTATAAGCATAACGGAATTTCTCTTAAAAGAATCGGTAAAGCAACACTAAATAATTTGAAAAATATGAAAATAAAAGAAGGGGCTTCGACAATAAGTCAACAACTTATAAAAAACACTCTTTTGACAAACGAAAAAACACTTTCGAGAAAACTTAATGAAATATCGTTGGCAATGCAACTGGAACGAAATTTTTCAAAAAATGAAATTTTAGAAAATTATTTAAATATAATATATTTTGGAAGTAACTGTTATGGCATTGAAAGCGCTGGACAATATTATTTTTCGAAAAGCGCAAGAGATTTGTCAATCGCCGAAAGTGCTACGCTTGCGGGAATGATAAAATCTCCGAATTTTTTTTCGCCTATTAAAAATCCCGAAATATGTCTTGAAAGGCGAAACTTAGTTCTAAATGAAATGAAAAAAGACGGAAAAATTTCAAACACTGAATTTGAGACTGAAAAAAATAAAGAAATAGAAATAAAAATAAACAATAAAAAGAAAAATAAATTAAACACCTATTCACAATCCGCTATTGATGAGGCGGTAGAATTTTTAAAAATGCCTGAAAAACAAATTGCAATAGGTGGTTATAAAATTTATACTTATCAGAATCTTGATAATCAAATAGCAATTGAAAACTTAATTGAAAGCCATAGAGAGAATTTAGATAAAAATGATTTTACTTTTATTGACATTAATCCAAAGAATGGAGGAATTTTGGCATATATTGGAAAAAGTGATTATAAAATTTTAGAATATAAAAGACAACCTGGCTCAACCGTTAAACCGCTTTTAGTTTACGGACCTGCTATTAATGAAGATTTAATTTCACCTGCAACCTTAATCTTGGATGAACCTATTTCAATTGAGGGTTATGAACCAAAAAACATTAATGACAAATACTACGATTTCATTAGTGCACGTGAAGCACTTTCAAAATCATTAAATGCATCGACGATTAAAATTGCCTCATACGTCGGACTCGAAAAAATAAAAAATTATGCGAATAAATTGGATATAAAGTTAGACAAAAACGACAATAATTATGCATTAGCACTAGGAGGAATGACTTACGGTACAAATTTAAAACAATTGGTTGGTGGATATGCCACTTTTGCAAATAAGGGAGATTTTATTAAACCGAAATTTGTTCATTACATAACCGACAAAGACGGAAAAATTGTTTTCAAAAATGATGAAAAAAGTTCTACTGTTTTTAGAGAAGATAGCGCATATTTAACAACTGATATGTTAATGACTTGTGCGACAAACGGCACTGCCCGAAAACTTAGTGAACTTCCCTTTGAGGTTGCCGCAAAAACTGGAACTGCTGGCACGAAAAAAGGTAATACTGATGCTTATAATATTGCTTATACAACAAAAAATGCGGTTGGTGCTTGGATTGGGAATATGGATAATCGGTTAATGAATGTTGCAGGCGGAAATCTTCCGACTTTGCTCGTTCGTGATTATTTCGAAAAAATTTATATAAAAAAATTGCCAGAAAATTTCAAGCGTCCAACTTCAATTCAAGAAGTTGCCATTGACTTAAACGAATATGAAATAAATCATAATATTGCTGTCGCAAGTCCGCTAACTGCGGAAAGATATAAAAAAAACGAACTTTTTTCAAGATTTAATATGCCAAAAGAAAGTTTAAATTATAATCAAATTGCTCGGTCTCCAACTCTTAACGGGCATGTCCAAAATGGAAAAGCAATTTTAAATTTTAATGCAAATTCCTATTTAAAATATGAAATCTACCGACAAAAAGGCGCAAATTGTGAACTTATAAAAATTATTTATGGCTCAAAGAATAAAGTTTTAATTGAAGATGAAATTGGAGAGCATGAAAAAATAGGTTACTTTATTGTAACAAAACTTTTAGACAACAGCAACAATATCATAAGCGAAGAAAAAAGCAATGTACTGATGCTTTATAACTCTGGGAATACTTTATCAAGAATTAAAGAAAAGTGGTATACTTGATAAATTGAGTGAATTTATATTACTTTTCAACAAAATGAACGCCTTCAAAAATTCACATTATTTAAAATTAATTAACTTTTTCAAACAACTTTTCTCGGATTGCGGTTTCTAATTCATCAAAAACTTGTTGATTATTTTTTATGAAAATTTTTGCGTTTTCTTTGCCTTGCCCAATCTTTTCATCTTTATAAGAAAACCACGAACCAGTTTTTTGGATAAACTCATATTCAACAGCCAAATCTAAAATTGTTCCTACCTTTGATATACCTTCCCCAAAAACAATATCAAATTCAGCAGTTTTAAACGGTGGAGCAAGTTTATTTTTTACAACTTTTACTCTTGTTCTATTGCCAATTACATCAGTTCCGTTTTTTATCGCCTCCGTTCTTCTGACATCAAGTCTTATGCTTGCATAAAATTTCAATGCCTTTCCGCCTGATGTCGTTTCAGGCGAGCCATACATAATTCCAATTTTATCTCTTAATTGATTTATAAAAACGACACATGCTTTGCTTTTATTAATAATACCTGCAAGTTTTCTCAAAGCTTGACTCATAAGTCTTGCTTGTAATCCCATATGACTGTCGCCCATATCGCCCTCAATTTCTGCTTTCGGTGTTAATGCAGCGACTGAATCTATTATAACAATATCCATTGCACCATTTCTGATTAACGCATCACAAATATCCAGTGCCTGCTCGCCGTTATCTGGTTGCGAAACATATAATTCATCAACATTAACGCCTAGATTTTGTGCATAAACAGGGTCCAAAGCATGTTCTGCATCAATAAATGCGGCAGTTCCACCGAGTTTTTGAGTTTCCGCCACCATATGTAGTGCAACCGTTGTTTTTCCCGATGATTCAGGTCCATAAATTTCAACGATACGTCCTCTTGGAATGCCGCCAATTCCAAGTGCATAATCAAGAGTTAAACAGCCAGTTGGAATAACCTCAATTGCCTGCACAGGTGCATCGCCAAGTTTAATTATTGAACCTTTTCCAAATTGTTTTTCAATTTGTAGAAGAGCATTCTCTAAATTTTTCTTTCTATCATCCAATTTTATTTTTTCCATTTGTTTCTCCTAATTTATTTTAATTTTTTATTAAATTATTTCTTTTCACATAAAACTGCCTTATTCTTAACGAAATAGTTAATACCTGAAATTATTGTAAGCAAAGTCGCAATAAAAATCAAAATATAACTTATGATGAGATAAATATTAAAAGCAGTGGTTGTTACACTCATTTGTGGTAGTAAAAATGCTATAATCATAAAATTTAACAAGGCCATATCTTGAAAAAATGTTTTATATTTCCCCCATTTATCTGCCGCCATAACAATGTTTTTACTTGCTGCTACAAGTCGAAGTGCGCTTACCAAGAACTCTCTTGCAAGAATTATTATAGCAATTATACCTGCCCAAATATACCATTCTGCAATTATTACAGGGTCGGTTATAACTAAAACCAAGGCAGACATAACTAATAACTTATCGGCAATCGGGTCTAAAAATTTTCCCATATCTGTAATTAATCCTGTTTTTCTTGCAAGATAGCCATCAATGAAATCGGTGGCAGCGGCAATTAAGAAAATTCCAGCAGCAATAATTTTGCAATAAGGAATAAAATCGGCAAAATAGAAAAAAACCATAATAGGAATTAATAAAATTCTCAAAATAGTGATTTGATTTGGTGTAATTATTAATTTTTTTGTCTTTTTTACTTCGACTATATTAGTTTTTGTTGCAGTCTCGTCCGCTGATACGGGCTCTTTTGTTTTGGTTTGTTTTACTTTTTTTATCGGTTCTTTTTCTTTTGGATTTTTTTGCGTCGTTTTCTGCGTTTTCGTTTTTTTCGGAATATTCTTTTCTTTATCCATCATTTCCTCCGATTTATTTTTCAATATTTTCTTTGCTCTACTCTTCTCCAAATAAAACTTGTCCTTTAAATCCATCATCTATCATTTCTGTTAATTTAACCTTGTAAATCTTTCCAACCTGGATTTTTTCTTTTTCTTCTGCCTCTTCAATTAAATTATTAAAATCTGTTTCACCTTTTTTATTAAACATCTTTCTAACATTTCTTTCAACAAAAGATTTAACTTTATTTTTATATCGTGTAAATATATTTTTTGCACCTGCGTTTTTTTCACTGTCGATTTCTGTCTTTTTTTCTGCTTGTTCGTTTTCTAAATTCATAGTAGTATGGTTTATACAAGATTTATTTGCGTTTTGCTCTGTTTGTTCTTCTTTTTCAGCACTTTCGCCTTTTTCAATCTCATCATAATTTTTATCAATTATAACACATAAATCTATATTTGGCGAATTGTTTTTACTATGTCCTTTAAAAATTTTTTGCTGTGGGAAATACTCATCAATCAACACTTCTTCCACCAATCCAAGTTTTTTCTGATTATTTAAATTCATAACAATATTTTGAATTTTTGTGATTTTTTTTATTCTTTTTTTCTTTACCCAATCAAAGACTTGTTTTTTCATATAATATGCTTTTGTGCCAACTTCTCTATAATAAGGAAAAAAAGTTGCATAATCAATTATTCCTTTGGAAATAAAATCACAAAGTTTATTAAATTTTTGCTTTGTTTCGCCCGGCAAACCAATAATAAATGTGCTTCTTAAAATAATTTGAGGATAATTTATTTTTATTTTGTTTAAAAGTGCAAGTGTTTGCTGCTCATTTGACTTTCGGTTCATTGCTCTTAAAATTTCATCGTCAATATGTTGCAAAGGCATATCTATGTATTTACACATTTTTTCCTCTGTTGCAATAAAATTCAAAAGTTCGTCATTGAGCCATTTCGGATAGACATATTGCAAACGAATCCATTCTAAGTCTTTGATTTTTATTAAATTCTTTAAAAGTTCAATAAGTTTTGGTTCTCCGTAAACATCATCGCCATATTTTGCCGTATCTTGTGCAACTAAAATCAATTCCTTATAACCATTTTGAGCAAGAGTTTTTGCCTCCTTTATTAAATTGTCCATAGGAACTGAGCGAAAACGTCCTCTTATTTTAGGAATCGTGCAATAAGCACAGCCATTTGAACAACCATCTGCAATTTTTAAATAAGCATACATTCCATTATGGGTTATAACTCTTCCCGCAGCACCGCCTATAAACTTACTTGAAGCATCTTTTGAGTTTAATAAAAAATTATTTACTGCGGTGCAATTTGTAATATTTGACGAATATAAATTTTTAATAACATTTACAATGTTGCAATTTTGATTAAGAGGCAAAAAACAATCAACCTGCGGAAAAGCATTTCCAAGTTTTTCTATATTCCTCTGAGGATAGCAACCTGATACAATTATTTTCTCAGCACTTCCAATGATTTTTTGTTTTATTGCCAAATTTATATTATCAACAGTTTCGTCAATGGCAGGCTTTATGAAAGCACAAGTATTGACAATTATTATATCTGCACCTTCAATATCTGAAACAATTTCAAATCCCGAAGTTTGTAATGAAAAAAGCATATGCTCTAAGTCCACTCTGTTTTTATCACAACCAAGACTTATTGCAGAAACTTTTTTATTTCTAAAATCTACTTCTTCAAAATTATCGATTTTTTCATTTGTCATAATTTTCCTCAATTATAAATTACTTTCAATTAATCAACTATTATATCATTAATTGAAATAAATTCAATATCTTTATACAATATACTTTTTAAAATTTTATTCATCACCGAATAGATTTTTAAAACCATCCATTGTTAAATAAACATCACGAGGTTTCATTCCATCCTGTTTTGAAATGTATCCCATTTTTGTAAGGTTGTCGATTATTCGCCCCGCTTTCCCGAATCCAAGTGCAAAATTTCGTTGTAATGATGATATTGATGCTTGACCGTTTTCAATAACAAATTTTAAACATTTAATTGATAAGGGGTCAAGTTTTTGTGCAGATAGTTCATCGTTTATTTCTCCATTTGGCACTAAACTTTCAATTTCTTTTCCTGCTTCATCATCAAATTCTTGTTGATTATTTTCTTTTATATATTGCACAACATCTTTGACTTCTTTGTTTGATACAAAACATCCTTGAATTCTTACTGGAAAATTTGCATCAGAAGGCAAGAAAAGCATATCTCCTTTGCCAAGCAAATTTTCTGCACCGGACTGATCCAAAATTGTTTTTGAATCTGCAAACGATGTCAAAGCAAAAGAAATTCTTGATGGAAAATTTGTTTTTATTGTGCCTGTTATCACGTCGACAGACGGTCGCTGCGTTGTTAAAACTAAATGAATGCCTGATGCACGTGCTTTTTGTGCAAGTCTTTTAACTTTTTCTTCAATTTCTTTTTTCATAATTGACATAAGGTCGCTAAATTCATCAATAACAATAACAATATATGGCAATTTTTTTTCTTCGCCCGAAATTACATTCGGACTATTATTATATTCTTCAATATTCCTACACCTTTCAGTTTCGAAAATTTCATAGCGCCGTTCCATTTCGTTCAGTGCCCACGTTAATGCATTGCTTGCTTTTTCAGTTTCGGTTATAACATTAGGAATCACCAAATGTGGCAAGTTGCTATACATTGAAAATTCAACTCTTTTGGGGTCAATTAAAATAAGCCGTAAATCGTCAGGCGAAGATTTATATATCATACTGATAATTAAAGCATTTAAAAATATGCTCTTTCCCGAATTGGTCGCACCAGCGACCAGTAAATGAGGCATTTTAGCAAGGTTACAAGTTTTAATGCAACCATTTATATCTTTGCCAAGTGCAAATGTAACGGGAGATTTACTCGATAAAAAATCATCAGAATCTACTACTTCTCGTAAACCAACAGTGCTTATATGATTATTCGGAACTTCAATTCCAACTGCACTTTTACCTGGTATTGGGGCTTCAATTCTTATACCTGCTCTTGATGCAAGTGCAAGTGAAATATCATCTTTATGTGCAATTATTCTTTTAACACTAATGCCAGGTGGCATTTCAAGTTCAAATCTTGTTACAGACGGTCCGACAACTACACCAATTACGTGAGCATTTATTCCGAATGTTCTAAGTGCATTTTCAAGTTGAATTCGTTTTTCGACTACATCTTCATTAAGTGCGTCAAGGTCGTCTGGTCTGTTTTCAAGCAAATCAAGTGGTGGATGAGAATAGTTTGGTGGAATTTTATATAAATTTTTTGGATAAGAATTATTATTTTCAAAGTTATCAATTTTAAGTTGAGCAAAATTTCGCTTTGGTTTCTTATTGAAATTTTCATTATGCTCTTTTTCTATTTCGCCACTTTCATAAACTTGTTCTTTTAATTTGTCTATTGTATTTTTAAAATTTTCATCACTTTCATTTAAATCTTTGAAATCATTTAATATGTTTGATTTTTGCAATTCGGAGATATTGGAATTGAAGTTTTTCTCTTGTTTAAGCGAATTAATATTATCATTTATTTCACGTTCTTTATTTTTCCTATATGAGCCGTATGCCGACAAATCAATTTCGGGCGGTGTCAATAAAATTTCACGGATTGTCTTTGGTTTGTTCCGAGGTGATTTCTCGCCTTCTAAATTTCCTTTGATAAGTCCTAGTTTTCTTTTTGCTTCGGTATTCTTTTGCTGTTCCATTTTTTTGTCTAAAAACAAATTAAAACTGCTATCTTTTAATGAAATTACATCATTTAAGTTTTTGGCTTCCGTCTGTTTCTGTTGTTTTTCTGCTTTCGTTTCCCTTTTTTGCTTTTTATTGTCCAAAATTTCAACAATTTTCAATTCACTTGTATTGTCTTTTATTACAGAATTTTTGCCATATATTTTAATCGTATTTAAAAAGTCTATAATGAGTGCAACTGAAACAATTAAAGTTATTGAAAAAATTATTAAAGAAGCAGCAAAGCCAAAAATATATAAAAGAGGAGCAACTAAAAATCCTATGATAATTCCGCCAGCAGTATATTTTTGCTCATATGAAAGTGCTATATAATCAAGAAAAGAAATTTCAGGTTGCCCAATTATTATTAAATTTAAAATTGCCAGCAAACTTATTGTTCCAGCACAAATATATGCAACATATTTTAGTGGCATTACATAACGACGATTATTAATAAAAGCAATTCCAACCGAAAAAAGAACTATAAAAGATGGATATGCAAAAAGACCAATAGTTCCAAGTAAAAAACTTTTTAAAAATGGTAAAAATGACGTAAACAAAACTAAAAAAGCCACAGAACATATGACTATAATAGTAATTCCGATTATTCTATTTTTATTACCTTGCTGATTAAAATTCTGATTACTTAAATCAAAAGTTGCCATTTAAAATCCCCTAACATTAAAAAATTTAGTAAATTTCAGAAATAAATCAGAAATAAATTTGATAAACCTTAAAGTCTTAAAAGTATATCATCTTTTAAATTGATTTTCAAATGTTTTGAATGAAAAGGTTACAAATAACTTTTTAAGTATTAATGAGGAACAAGATTAAGCATTTCATCTAAATTTGAAGATTGTAAATAAGTTGACGGAATCTTTCCAACTATAATGGTTTCGCCAACTATAACTTCGGTTGCAACGTTAACCTGAGGACTGTTAATTGGCAAAATTACACTCACTACACTTCGAAGATTTATATAAATTCTATGATTCGTTTGGTTGATACCTGCACTTAAAAACTCAGAACGAAAAAAGGTTGATACGGTTCCAATTGCATTTAATTTCATTTTTACAAATGGACCAGCATCAGCCAAAGCGGTTATTCCCGTGAAAGCGCCTAAATTTATATCAATTCCCGCATCAGCTAAATTATCAATACTGCTTTGTGCAAGAGATGTGATTTGTCTTGAAAGCATATTTACATAAATCGAATTCACGGTTATTAAAGAAACAGAGCCTTCTTCGTCATAAGTATAATTTAAAAGTTCGGAATAAGTATCAGTCTCTGACATTATAATTGAATAAACTGCCCTGCTCATCGCTTTTTGTGTAAGTGATTTTATTTTTGCTTCGGAAGCCTGTAAAATAACTGGACTTACAATATTTGCTAAATAAATCAAAAATAAAATTATAAATATAATAAAAAAACAAAGCACTGAAACTGCCTTAAATTTAAAAGAAAACTTCTCTTTCTTCTTTCTTTTCCAAGACTTCATTAATTTATATATATGAAAGTATATTAGAAAAGTTGATTTTAAAACAATTAATCCTTTTTTGTCCTTGCCTTAAAAATAAGTGCAAAAATAAATGCAAATAAAACTGCCGAAGCAACACCAGCAGCAACGGCTTCTAAACCGCCCGCGAAGGCACCAATTATTCCTCTTGCTTCCGCGCCGGCAATTGCACCTTTTGTCATTGATGCACCAAATCCTATAATCGGCACATTAATTCCTGCTTTCGCAAAGGATGCAATACTGTCAAAAATTCCAAATGTTTCCAAGACCACTCCGACCATCACAAATGTAACCAAAATTCTTGCAGATGTCATTTTTGTTTTAATAATTAATAATTGTCCTATGGAACAAACAAAGCCACCTATTAAAAAAATCCAAATATAAGATAACATATTATTTCCTTTTACTTCTCACATTAAAATCACAATATTTCTTTTTGCATAGTACCTAATATCTTACATAGTACACTTTTTACTCACAATATGTTGTACTTTGTTACGCATATTACACCGCATATTGATAAATTTCCATTTAAGATTGAATGAATCTTTTATCATCTTGTGATTTGTTTTTTTAAATTAATTTTCTATTACAACGGCATGAGCAATTCCAGGAATCGATTCGCCTTGCTGTGTTGCAGTTGTGCTTAAAAGTGCACCTGTTGCCATATAAAGGATTTTTTTATAAACTCTTTTTCTCAATTTTTCAATAAAAAAAGAATTTAAAATCGAAGCACTACAACCACAACCACTCCCACCCATTAAAGGTTTTTGCCTTCTTCTATAAATCATTTGACCACAATCGCAATAATTTATTCCAAGAACATAGCCCTTATCCTCCATTAAATCAATTAAAATTTCGCTTCCAATTTTACCCAAATCACCCGTTATTATTAAATCATAGTCATCAGGTTTTGTCTTTGTATCTGTAAAATGAGAAACTAATGTATTCATTGCCGCCGGTGCCATTGCTGCACCCATATTGTTTACATCGTGTATTCCAAAATCGGTAACTTTTCCGAAAGTCGCCATTGAAACATATGGTCCTTTCCCTTTCAAAGAAAGTATGCTACAACCGCTTGCCGTTGCTGTCCATTGTGAAGTTGGTGGTCGCTGATTTCCGAGTTCAAGTGGAAAACGAAACTGTCTTTCTGCTGTTGAAAAATGACTAACGGTGGCACATGCCACTGTATCAAAATATTTTCCATCTATAAAACAAGAGCCAATTGCTAAACTTTCCGCCATTGTTGAGCATGCACCGAACAATCCTAAATACGGCACATTAAACGACCTTGCAGCATAACTTGAACTTATTATTTGATTAAGCAAATCTCCTGCTAAAAACAAATCAATTTTTTCAGGTTTTAAGCCTGCTGATTTAATTGCCCCGCTAAGTGCTTTTTCAATCATTTTTTTTTCAGCTTTTTCGTAAGTTTTTTCATCAAACCTATCATTATCCATAACGCAATGAAAAAATTTACCAAAATGCCCTTTCCCTTCTTTTGGACCGACAATTGAATAATTACCGATTATTTTCGGTTTATTTTTAAATTCTATTGTTTGTCCGATAAAGTTTTTCATAACCACCTTTTAATGCTAACTATATTAGTAAATAAATTAAACCGACGACAACACTTGCAACAATACCAATTACAAGCACTGGTCCTACTATTGTAAACATTTTAACGCACATTCCAAATATTATTCCCTCGCTTTTAAAATCAAGAGCTGGACTTGTAACCGAATTTGAAAAGCCTGTAATTGGCACAATTGTTCCGCCACCCGCAAACTGCCCTATGCGGTCATAAACCCCAATACCCGTTAAAAATGATGCCATAAAAATTAAAATTACAAGCGTATATGCCCATGCTGTTTGCTCGGCAATTGTCGGAAATCCAAATAAAATCAAGTCATTTATTCCTTGTCCTAAAACACAAATAAGCCCACCTACCCAAAAAGAATTAAATAAACTCGGCCAATTTTTTGTTTTGGGCATTTTTGCCTCTACATATTGATTATATTTTTGATTTCTTGTTTGTATATCCATAATAAAATCCTTTGATTTGATTAATCACTTATAAAATTATTGCCTTTAATTTATAATTTAAAACATAAATTTTTCATTTTTCTACCATTATAATTCTTATATTTTTATAAAAACATTTACATAAAATTTTTAAATCTACAAATAATAAAATTAACAAATAATATAATTTTTTTAACTGAAAAAATAAAATTTTAAGGAGAATTTTTATGAAAAAATTTTTTATCGGATTTATAGCAGTTATGATGTGCTTTGTTTTTACAGGCTGTGATTCAAATTCAAACGGTGCTATAAGTTCAAATCTTCATAGCAGGATGGACAAGTTGTCTTCTGAATTAAAAAAAGTAAATAATGTTGAAAACGAGGATATAACATTTAATGGTTTTAACGGTGATAATAATTTAGTGAAAGTTGCATTAAATGGCGGTTATAGATTTGATGTTGCAAATTTTAATCGCAATACCGATACCTATGGCAATTTTTATAACCGTGGCTTCAATAATGGATTCGGCGGAAATGGTGTATATGGTGGTGTTAACGGTATTAATAATGGCTTTGGTGGAAATAACTTTGGTGGTAATTTTGGAGGTTATGGCAATAACAATTATGGCGGGAATTATGGTGGAAACTATGGCAACAATTTCGGCGGAAATTACGGTAATAATTTAGGCGGTAATTTTGGCAACGGCGTCGGCGGTTATGGCAATGGTTGGGGAAATAGATATTGGGGCTCAAATATTGACACATATCGAGAAGCAGGCAATTTCTATAATGATAATGAAACGGATTATAATGAAAACATATATAGAAATGAAAATGACGAAGCTGAAAATATAGATAGGAATATAAATAGAGAAAATAGAGATATCAATAATAATGTTCTCAGTGATAGAAACGAAAATGTAACTAAAAATAATAATGATGAAAATAGTAGCGTTAGAAACTATAAACAGTACAACAATCGTCTTTATAGAAATCGAATTAATAATTTAAAAGATAATAATAGATATTATAACAATTTCAACAATTATGATTATAACTCTAATAACTTAAATAACTTAAACAATTCAAAAAATTCAAATCCAAATAATAATGATTTTAGAACAAACAATGATTATTTAATTAATAAAACAGCGACAAATACAAACGGTAATAAATTATTAAACACAAAAAATAATTCCAACTCATGTGTTGAATGCAACAAAAATTGTAATTATCTAATAAAATCAATAAATGAAAATATTGCATATATTAAAGAATTAGCGGATAAAATCAAAGGCGGTGATATAAAACTTGATGAAAATCAAATAAAAGCAATCAACGATTTATTAAATAATATAAATACAAGTTTCAATAAAATTAATTTGAACAAAGCAGAATTAAATAATGAATTGGCATCAATTAAATCATTAAGAACAAAAAATGGCGAAAATACAGATGCCTTAAATTCAAAATATATTAGACTTTTGGGATGTATGGATAACAGAAATTGCAATTTACAGTCTATTCTAAACAGTTTATTACAAATTGAATCATGTATTGATGGGAATTATAATGTGTTAAATAATTCATATTGCCCTTCCTGCCCTAACCCTTATAATTATAGTTACGGCAATTATGCCAACAAAATAAACAATATCAACAAAAAATATCATCTAAATAGAATAAATCAAAATGATGTAACGGATGTTGATGCTAAACCTGATGATGCTAATACAAACGATACAAACATTATGGATGAAAATAATAAGAACAACAATACCTTAAATAACAATATAAATGATAAAAATTCCAATATAGAACCTGATATAGAGCCTAACTCGCCTGACTTACAGGATACGCAAAATATACCAAACCAAGACCCACAATTTGCATTATTTTATAATTATCGCACATACGGAGAGCCTTGTATTGACGGCAATGATTGTTATCTTTATGGATTTTGCTTTGGACCTGATTGTATTTTACTACGAGAATATTTGAATAATCAATATCAAAATTATAATCAAGAATTCGATCAAAGTTTGGGACAAAACTACAATCAAGAATTCAATCAAAATTTCAATCAAAATTTCAATCAAGATCGTAACCAAAATAATCAAAATGATTTCAATCAAGACTTAAACAATCAAGACAGTGTTAAAGATAATTTTAATAATCTAAATAGACAAGATAATAAAACTTTGCCAAACTTTGAAAAAGATTTAGATAATATTAAAGACAATGTAAATAATAATGTAAATGATGATTTTAATAATAATGAAAATTTTAATCCTTATGACCAAAACAATATTAATCGACGAGATTTAAATAATAAAAATGAAATTGAAAATAATGTAAATAATAATATTAATAATAATGAGGATGGAACATTAAAAAATGAAAAAAATTTAAGTGATAGAAATGTAATTAACTCACGAAATGATAGGACTATAAACAATAATAATAACTTAAATAATAGTAAAAATTTAAACAATAACGTAAATAACAACAATAATTCAATAAATCAAAACTCAAATTCAACGAATTCCAAAATAATAAACAATGAAAATAATACTAGAAATAAAACCAATACAGAATTGAAAGATTCTACAAATGCTGAAAAAAACATAATACCGGAAAATAAATTTCCTTCGACGCCCTTGACTTTTAATGACTATTCTAGAAATAAAGCAAACAATGAGTTAAAAAACAATGATGATAAAATAAAAGAAAACCTACTTTCTTTGCCTAAATTTGAAAAGGGACGTAGACTACAAAATAAGTTGAATTTAACTTTTAATTCCTGTGAAATGGCTAGTAAACCTTTCAAAAGTCGCACAATGCCACAAACAGTAGAAAACGAAGAAATTGATGTAAGTCAAAAAGACGACAATACTGATTCAGTAAAAAATGATAAGGAAATCATTAATGAAAGAAATGTTGATGAGGATAAAAATAATCAAACAGACATAGATAATCAAAGAATAAAAAGTAAAGCTGATTATAGTAAGATAAATAAAATTTATAGCAATCGCAGTAATTCGCATCGAAAAATTAAAAAATTAAATGAAAAACTTAATTATATAAATAAAATAAAATATGAACAAAGATTAAAAAATGCAGGCTCTTTTGGTAAGTCAAATTCTATTGTTAATGAAAATAAATATGAAAATAATAAATCTTTGACTGCGTATATTGCCGTTTTTTAATGATAATATTATTTATTGAGAAAAATTTAATTTTCGCTGACTTTTAACTTTTCTTTTATTATTCCTAAAATTCTATTTTCCAAGCGTGAAACTTGAACTTGCGATATATTCAACTCCTGTGCGATTTCATTTTGTGTTTTATCTCTAAAAAAACGAAGCAATACAATTTTTTTCGAACGCTCATCAAGAGTATTTAATGCTTCTTTAAGTAAAAGTTTATCAAATACAATTTCATTGTCATAATTTTGAATATAACGGTCAATTAACAAAAGACCGTTTTCTTCATTTTCATACGGTGTATAAATTGAAATCGGCATTTTGGAAGAATCCATTATAAAGACAATTTCTTCCTCTTCAATTTGGAACTCTTCGGAAATTTCGTGTAATGTTGGTTTTTTTGCATTTTTATTTTGAAAATTTTGTATGAATTTTGAAATAAGACGGTTTTGCGTTTTTATAGTGCGAGAAACTTTAATCATTCCATCATCACGTAAAAAACGTTTAATTTCTCCAATTATCATCGGCACAACATAAGTCGAAAATCGCACATTAAACGAAGTGTCAAAGTTATTTATCGCTTTCAAAAATCCAACGCAACCAAGTTGATAAAGGTCATCGTATTCCAAATTTTTGTTTCTAAATTTTTTTATGACACTTTTGACTAACGGTGCATTTTGCTCAATTAATATAGTCTTCGCCTTTTCATCGCCGTTTTGTGCTTGTTTTATGAGTTTGATAGTTTCATTATATTCAAGCATTAAGTCCCCCGACTGCACAAGATTTTTTAGTTCTAAAATATTTTTCAAGTTTGACTGTAATACCCCTATCATCATTTTTAATGACGTCGGTATAATCCATAAAACTTTCCATAACCGTGAAACCCATACCGCTTCTTTCCTGCTCTGGTTTGGTCGTATAAAACGGCTCACGTGCTTTTTCTATATTATCAATTCCGATTCCGCTATCACTCACCCAAATCACAACAGAATCATCATAAAGTTGCACGTGAATTTTAACTTCGCCAATTTTTTGTGGATATGCGTGGACAACACAATTCGTAACCGCTTCACTGATTGCCGTTTTTATGTCAGTTATTTCTTCAAGCGACGGTTCTGCCTGAATACAAAAAGCCGCAATGCAAGCTCTTGCAAAACTTTCATTTATTGATATTGCTTTAAAAGTTAAAGTCATTTCATTTTTTAAATTTTTCATTTAAACCTCTCATATTTATATTATTTTTGGCATTATTTCATAAAGACCTGTCATTTTAAAAATTTTTTCTGCGTGCATTGATGGATTACATATAAAAATTGGTATGTTCTTATCTTTCATTTTTTTATATCTTCCAATTAAAACACCTATCCCTGTACTATCCATGAAATCAAGTTCTGATAAATCAATTATTATTTGCTTAAAACCTTTTTCGCCGAAAATTTCATCGAGCTTTATTCTTGTATTATAGGCACTATGTTCATCGAGTTCCCCACTTAATAAAATATATAATGTATTATTATAAATTCGATTTTTTACTTCCATTTTCCCTCCTCTGTTAATTAATTTATTAATATTAGCAGAAAAAGACAAAAAATTTTTTAGAATTTTTGTCTTTTATTAAGTTTTTATAAGATTGTTTAACGTAAATTTGATTATTGATAAATTATTTTGATTCTAATATAAAATAGTCTATGGATTTAAATAAATCCAAAAACATTTTGCAAATTGATATAAATAGTGTAAACTATAAAAAAATCAAATCATAAATTAAAAAAAATGAGAGGAAAGATGTACGATTTAATTATAATAGGGGCTGGTCCCGCAGGACTTACAGCGGCTATTTACGCATTAAGAGCAAAAAAAAATATCTTAATGATTGAAAGAATGATGCCAGGCGGTCAAGTTGCAGTAACAAAGAACATTGAAAATTATCCTGGTTTTGAAAGAATTAACGGTGCAGATTTAGCAGTTAAACTTTTTGAACAGGCAACAAAATTAGGGCTTCAAATCATATTCGCAGATGCACTTGAATATGACATAATTGGAAAAGTTAAAAGAATAAAAACCAATAATGGAACATTTGAATCAAAAACTATTCTACTTTGTTTAGGAGCATATAGTAAACAATTAGAAGTCGAAAATGAACAAAAGTTTGTCGGCAAGGGTATCAGCTATTGTGCAACTTGTGATGGTAATTTCTTCAAAAATAAAACGGTGGCTGTTGTTGGCGGTGGAAATACTTCTATGGAAGATGCTCTATATCTTTACGACCTCGCCAAAAAGATTTATATTATTCACAAGCATAGTAAATTTAGATGCGATGAAGCATCTTTAAATAAGGTAACAACTCTTGCCAAAAAATCAAATTCCAAAGTTGAAATAATTTTAAACTCTGTTGTTAAAAAGCTTGATGGCACCGACAAACTTGAAAGTATTTTAATTGAAGATATATTGACTAAAAATACAAGAGATTTAGATGTTGACGGACTCTTTATAGCAATCGGAAGAAAACCTGACACAGAGCCACTTAAAGGTATTTTATCTCTTGATGAAATGGGATATATAATTACCGATGAAAATATGAACACCAATATTGCAGGAGTTTATGCCGCAGGTGATGTCAGACATAAAACACTCAGACAAATTATAACAGCCTGCGCAGACGGTGCCATTGCTTCGGTTTCGGTTAATAATTATTTATTAAATGTTCAATAATTAAAAATTTCGAAATAAAAAAACGCATAATTATACACTATGCGTTTGTTTCTTACACATTAATAGAATTTTATAAGAGAATAACCAAAAGTCTAAGATGCTTTCTTTTTACTTTGGTTATTTTCTTTTTCCATTTTTTCAATTTCTTTCTTCACCATTTGCTCGCCCTGGTCTATTAAATCTTTCGCACATTCATTTTTCTTATATAATAACGCCCCAAGCACAGTGCCTAGCGCAACGCCAAAAAGAATCTCTCTCATTTTTATCCTCCTTAATATTAGTTTTTCCTAAGCCCTTAAAATTATGCAATATATTGTGTATATATTCTTATTTTGAAAATTAATTTTAATATAAAAAAGAGCCGTTTGTATCGGCAAATTAAGTTTATTAAACATTAGAAAACAATTTAAAAAGATATACGTAAGTAGTTTTAAAAAATGCATAAATATCTAACAATATGCATTGTTATTCGGCTTTCTGAATTATCATTAAACCATCTCCAATCTCTAAAATCTCATATTTTAAACTCGGATTATTTTTCACATCATCAATAAATTTTCGTAAATTTTTAACTATTGTTTTATATTTATTTTTTTTAGGCAAATCACTTTTTGAAAATACGAGCCCCCTAAAACATACATTATCTGCAAGAATCAATCCCTTTTCATTCAATATATCTAACAAAAAAGGTAACTGATGAACATATTGGGATTTCGGTCCATCTAAAAAAATAAAATCATACTTTTTCGGCAAGTTTTTTATTATTTCGGTTGCATCGCCGTGCAAAAGAAAAACTCTATCCATTAAATCAACATGTTGGAAATTAGATTTCGCAACTTCAATCATATTGCTATCTTTTTCAATTGTTGTCAATTTGCTTTCATGCGAATTGAGTAACATTAAGCAGCCAGAATAACCTATCGCAGTACCAATTTCCAATATATTTTGTGGCTTTCGACTTTTTATGATTTCTTTTAAAACAGTTCTAGACTCAGGCAATAATATAGGAACTTTATTCTCAACTGCAAATTTTTCAATACTTGATAATACTGTTTCCTTTTCCAATTATATTTCCCCTTAATTTTAGACACGTAGATTTTGAAATAATCTATTAATCGCCACCATATCTATCCATTATAATGTCGCCATAGTTGGAGAAAAGCGTTAATTTGTTCATTGAATTCGGATTCTCACTTCCAATAGAAGAGTTTATAATTTTTTTCCCTTTTGTTCTTTCGCCTTTCCAAACCGTATTTATATAACCGTTATCAGAATTTGCATTCAAATAAAAAGCACATTGAATCGAACATCTCATTTCAATTCGTCCTCTTTCGGTCGTTATTTCGTGTCCTTCAAGAATACTTTTAAAATCTGCTTTTACGCTTCCATTTTTTGTTTCAACCATTACTCTATTTTTATTATTTTGGGCAACTGTTACATCAACATTTGCAGTGCGAGTTTCAATAGTGGCTTGTTTACGAATATTTCCTATTTTCACATTTCCCGCATCAGTCAAAATATTTATTTCTCCGTTCGTATCTTTAATATCAACCGTAAATCTTCCCTGATTGTTGCAAATTTGTACATTCCCATCAACTTTTTCAATTAATATTCGAGCAGAATCAATTTTTTCAGATGAAATAAAATTGCCATATATTTGTTTAAAATTAAATATTCCTGCTGTAACATCCAAATAAACATTTCCAGAAACGTTTCCAATCTTAATGTCACTCTTTGTACTTTCAATATTCAAATTTATTACATTCAAATCATTCGAATTAACATTTACATTATTTGACTTTATATTTACATTATTCGAATTTAATTCACTTTTAAACAATACTGTACCACTGCTGTTTTCTAAATCTATATCATTTTTAACAAAAGCCGTATCATTGAAAGTTATAACACCGCTTTCTGTTTGAATTGATATATTATTTAGATTTATCGGATATGTTGTTGCTTCAGTTAAAGAAGTTGCTCCGCCGATTTCAATGCCTCCATTTTGCGTAATTATATCAAAAGATAGGTTTTCTTGAAGTTGTTGATTTGCGTTAATATTTAATATCAATTCGGTTTGCGCTCTTAACTTTAAAAAAGAATATTCAGGCTCATTTAATTTAAAAAATAGAGTATCTCCGGAGGAGTATATGTTATAAGTATAATCTACTTTATCGCCAACATAATAAAATCCATAGGAACTTTTATCTATTTCAAAATTTGTTACCGCAGCATTATCATAACCACGTGCCACTTTTACTTTTGCATCTTTTGTTTCAATAACAACTTTATTATATTGCGATATATTAATGTCAACTTCCGTGCCATATACTTGAAGTTTACTTACCGTGGTTTTGTCTATATTGCAATTATAAGATATACCAAATATTTCCGAACCGGGAGATAGTATTAAGAAAGCACCAATGCCTAGTATGATTGAGCCTATTATTGCTATTAAAAGAAAAATAAAAACTTTTAGTCCACTTTTTGAATTCTGCGGCATCTTTTTATCCTTAATTAATTTATTCTTATATTAATTATTATATCAATTTTCTTAAATAAATGCAAGATATATTTTTTTCAGTTTGTTTTAGAATTTGTTGCATTAAAGCAAAGAGATAATTTTAGCCTTTTATTTCAAAATGTATTATGCTCTAATTTAACTCTTTGGTCTTCTCTTAAAAGTTCATCAGTTAAAACTTGAATATTCCCGTCCATAAAGTCGTCTATCGAAAAAATTGAAAAATTTATTCTATGATCGGTTATTCTGCTTTGCGGAAAATTATATGTCCTTATTCTCTCGCTTCTATCACCAGTGCCTATTTGATTTTTTCTGTTTTCTTTATATTCGCTTTCAATTTTTCCCTTATAAAAATCATATAGTTTAGATTTTAAAACTTTCATTGCACGTTCCTTATTTTTAATCTGCGACCTTTCATCTTGACAAGAAACAACAATGCCTGTCGGCAAATGAGTTATCCGAATTGCACTGTCGGTTTTGTTGATATGCTGTCCACCGGCACCACTCGCCCGATATGTATCTATTTTTATATCTTTATCATATATTTCAAAATCAACTTCTTCAACTTCGGGCAAAACCGCAACGGTTGTGGTTGACGTGTGAACCCTGCCCTGCGATTCAGTTTCAGGAACACGCTGAACCCTATGCACGCCGCTTTCAAATTTTAGATTTTTATAAGCATTTTTCCCTTTTATTATAAAAGTTACTTCTTTTATTCCACCTATTTCGCTTTCTGAAATGTTAATAATTTCAACTTTCCAACCTTTACGCTCGGCATAGCGAATATACATATTCATAAGCTGTCTACCGAAAAGAGCGGATTCATCACCGCCCGCAGCTTGTCTTATTTCAATAATAACATTATTTTCGTCATTTTCATCTTTTGGAAGCAAAAGCACTTTAATTTTTTCTTCCAATTCATTGATATGTTTGTTAATTAAAACCAATTCATCTTCGAATAAATGCTTTATTTCGTTTTCTTTTTCGTTTTTCAAAATTTCTTCGGTTTCTGCTTTTTCATTTAATGTTTTTTCTAGAATTTGATGAATATCTGCAATTTCTTCAATTGCGTTTCTTTCTTTAATTAATTTTTTCATTTGCTTATTATCGGCTATAATTTCCTGATTTGTTACAAGCAGTGTCAATTCATCATATCTTTGTTTGATTTTTTTCGTCTTCTCTATCATTTAGTATCCTTTTTATTAATTCACACAAGTTGCCTTGCATAATAATTATAATTCATTTTAAACATTTTTTCAATATATTAATTAATTTTTATTAAACAATGTAAATATAAATTTAAGAATTAAAATATAATCGTAAACTATTTAATTTGCTTGATTTTTAATTGATTTTAATTGTATAATATAAGAAATATTAAAGTGGAGTTTTAAATGGAAACCGCATATTTAGAAGATGATAAATTTAAAAGGTATGACATTTTAACAAATGTCGCCGAAAAAAAAATTCTTTCTCAGGCGAGAAGTTTAAATATTGATGAATTCTCTTATGAAGGACGGTATAAATATAGTATTATTTATTATGACACGCCAGAAAACTTATTGACAAACACTGGTATTTTGTTATATAAAACTTGGGAAAAAGGGAAATATTATTTTGTGATTCAAAGACGTAGTATTTTACCAAGTACTTCAAAACTGAAAAGAAATGAAATTTATAGACATCAAATTAAACATTCTGATACTCCATATATGCATAGTTTCTATTTAATTAACGGAATTACATCCATGTTTTCCACTCAATTTTCAATTGATTTGGAATACGTTATAAAAAACGTTAGACCAAAAATCATCGTAAACATTAAAACTACTGTATACAAAGCCTTCAACGGTACTGGATTTAAAAGCAATCTTTATTTTGAAGACGTGGTATACAATAACACAGCAACTAAACAGCAAAGAAAAAATAAAGAACTTACAATTGAACTTTTAGCACCGAAAAGCTTTTTACCAGCATATAAGAATTTTATAAGATTATTAGAAAAATATTGTAAAGATATTTTTGCAAAAAATGAGACGCATTACGAATATGCAAATCGAATTACTCAGCCACCTACTAAAAAGGATGATAAGAAGTAAATTATAAATAATCAAAAAATAATTTTATTAAATAAAATTTTAACTCACAAAATTAATTGTTGGTTTTTTAAATTATGTCAACACGCACCATTTCTCCATCCTGTGCATCTTGATATGTTATCCAATATCCGTTACCATGCGGCTCTTCAACATCAATCGGGAGCCATTGTGCTTTTTCATTGAAATCTGCGGGCGGCAATTTTGTCCACATAGCAGGAAAACCGTAGCAAACATATTTCACTTCGCTGTTCGAATATATAAGTCCAACAACATAAAATTTTTCATCGTTTTCATAATCGACTTTAACCCACTTAGAATTCGGAATTATATCGCAAAGAATCTCATCTGTCGGATAATTGTCAAAAAGTTTATTAATTTGAGAACTTATTTCATCAAAGAAATAAACACTGTTTTCTGTGGGAGTTTTTAATTCTCCGTTTTTTATATTTTTCTTAGTTTCATCAATTAATTGACTATTTTTATAGTCCGAATTATTATCAGAGCCACTATTTTTATCTGAATTAATATTCTTTTCTAAATACTCAAAATTGTTTAAATCTTTTGACGAAGTACGAAAATCTTTTTTATTTTTATAAAAGACTGATTTATAAGTACAATTTTCACAAGTTGTTTTTTTTAAACAATTATCAATTTCTTCTTCAATTTCTTCATCATCGTCGAATTCAATTTTACTTTCACTCAAAATTTTCCCCGCTACCGAAGCAGAAGTTTGTTCCAATGCACGCAATCCGGAAATCAACCTTTCTTCCAAAGACGCACTGCTCCCTGAAATCGCACCAAGCAAAAGTGGTTCAGATTTTCCGCTTTTTGAACCAAACAAGGCACACGTACAGTTTTCGGGAATATTTATAAAAACTGAATCCGATGTATAAGCCATATAGCCAACTCTCGAAAGGTTTATTTTATGAATTTTTTGGTCGATTAAAAGACCGAGCGAAAGTTCAGTCATGGGTTCTTCTGTAAAATTATATAATTTGACTTCGCCTTTAATCTTGCCAGTTTTTCCATCAAGGTTTAAAACCGCTTTTTTTAAAGAATTGTCGATTGAACTCAATACAACAGATTTTTTGTATATCATAAATTCTCCATTTTTCCAAAATTAATTCTATAATTTTTTTTAAAATCATATAAATTTAATAAGTATATATTTATATATCTTAAATATTATATGAGATAAAAATTCAAACGGTCATAAAATTAATGTCGATTTTGGGTAAGTTCGGAGAATAGTTGTCGAAATTGATTTAAAATTAAATTTTCTGCACGAGACATTGGCGGAATTTTAAGATTTTCAAAAGCAACAAGTATGTTTTCTTTTTTAAGGTTGCTTTGCAAAAGATTATTTGTAAGAGTTTTTCTCTTCATTGCAAAACATTTTGCGACAAATTGTGTGAATTCAGGGTTATAAAAAGCATCAGGTTTTCGGGTCAACTTAATGACAGCAGAATCCACTTTTGGACGTGGGCGGAACATTTCTTTTTTTACGTTACGGGTTATTTTTGCATCACAATAATAGTTTATCATAACGCTTAAAATTCCATAATTTTTATTTCCTGAAACAGCGACCATTTTTTCAGCCACTTCTTTTTGAACCATAAGAGTGAGATTTTTTGCTTTGTTTGTTTGTTCTAAAAACTTAAAAATCAGTGGAGTTGTTATATAAAATGGTAAATTTGCAATTATATAAAAATCGCCAATGAAATCTTTTTCAATTTCATTCATCGGAAATTTCAAAATATTCATAAATTTTATTTCTACGTTCTTTGTGTTAGAAAATTTTTCTTTCAAAAATTCAGTTAATTTTTTGTCAATTTCATACGAAACAACCCTTTTCGCTTTTTTTGCGATTGCTTCAGTTAACGCTCCCGCACCAGTACCTATTTCTAAAACTTCATCATTTTTTGAAACGCCACTGTCGGCAACAATGGCGTTTAATAAATTTTTATCACTTAAAAAATTTTGACCGAATTTTTTATTATGTTTAAACGGTTCAGAATGTTTTATATCTTTAAATTTAGTTTCGTTTTGATTCATTTAATTATTATCATCAATTTCGACAGTTCCACTTATGTCGTCATTTCCGTCATTCAAATTTTCCATACCCATATCTTTTTTAGTATTGGACTTCTCTTGTGTTGTTTTCTGTTTTTTAATCTTTCTAAAATATGCTCTTGCCCAAAGAGTCGGCGTTATATAATAAGAAGAAAATACACATCCCAAAATACCAAGTATTAAGGCTAGTAACATAAAACTAGCAGTCCCATCAATCCATATAGCTACTAAAGTAAGCGCTGCAATAAACGCAAGTCCAAAATAAAGATTTCTATTTTTATTTTCTTTAGCTGACATATCGACAAGTTGGCTATTATTTAACGAAACATTTTTCTCGTCATTTGCATTTTTATTAATTCGATTCAAAATCAAGAAACTCATAGATATTGATACTGCTACTGTTCCCAAAATTGCCAATCCAACATAATGACTTATTGGAATTCTTGCAATTATAGTTAATGAAAGCATAATTCCTAAATCTAAAATCGCAACGGCAATCATCACAAAGCCCGAAGTTAAATTATGCCTTGCAACCATATAAAGTGCAACGGCAACTACTGCCACAAGTGATGCTAAAAATGCTTTTATGAAGATTTCTGCTCCATAAGCAGGTTCTGCGTTTGTTTGCATTGTGATATATTTTTCTTCTAAAATATCAGCAGAATCATAGTTAAAGGTTTCAAATAAATCGTTACGTACCTTTTCATTTGTTTTATTTATATTTTCGAAAATTTGATATTTAACAATCAAACAATCTCCCATATCGTTTTCACCAGCACTAATGAAGGATGCACGTAAATCATTTTCCGCTAACACTTCATTTACTTTATTTTTCGCCTCTACAATTTCAAACTCAGTTGTATTGATTGAAATCATTGTGCCGCCGGTATAGTCAAAACTTTTATTGAAATTCATTGTAAAAAGCAAAACAAGACCTAGCGCTAGAATTATAAGAGTTGCTATTCCGCTTTTAAAAAATTTAGTCAAGTTCATTTATTGTTGCCTCCCTTTTCATACGCAGTTTATTTGGCTTTGTACTGTTAAAGCTTAAATACCATTTAGTAAATGATTTAGTTGTAAGCAATGCAACAGGCATATTTAAAAGTGCACCTAAACCGAGAGCAAACGCAAAACTATGTGTTAGCGGGGCTCCAACAAAATATATAATAATTGCAAAAATGATTGCTATAACATTTAAATCAACAATAGTCATTATAGATTTACTAAAACCTGATTTCGTCGATAATGGAATTTTTTTACCTTCGGCATATCCGCTTTTTATATTATCAAAAATTATATAAAAACTACTAAATAACAAAAGAAGTCCAATTAAAGCACCGATTATACCGCTGATTGAAAGCACAAAAATCGGTACGGCTTGCATAAAGAACATAATTAAAGCAAAATATATTGCAAGAGATAAACCTGCAAGATATCCAAAATCACCAAAAATCAACACCATTACAAAAATAAATAGCGCTATAATCAAGATTACGGCAATCAGTAAAAATAATAACGTATTTTCGCCGAGAAGTGGCGAAATGGTTGAAATTTGGTCTCCAATTAGTTCAAAACTTACTTCTTGTTTTGCCATAAGAAGTGTAAATGCATATATGTTTGCTGAGTCTTTATTCGGAGAAGAACCGTAGACATAAAGAGAATTGTCTGTTATTTGGTTTGAAAAGGAAATGTTGGAAAAAATTTCATCGCCGATATAAATATAAATCGTACCACTTCCACTTTCCGTTAATTTTTTTATTTTTGTTGCACCTTCATCAGAAAGTTCAATTGTTGTTCCCCATTTATACTCACTGGCTGTGAGTTGCGTGAAAGTTGAAAAAGCGTTTGAAATATCTTCACCTGAAAGGTCATTTTCCCCAACTTCGGTGGTTTCCGTGGTCCTTATATATAAATTTCCATCAGCGACAACCGCATTAAGCACTTCCTTAGCATACATTAGATTAGGAACTTCAATATATAATTGATTTGCGGTCGTGTCTTCTGTCAATCCTCCTGCGACTGAAACACTTGCGCTTTTGTAACCGTATTCAATTAACTTATTATTTATAAAATCTGCGGTATCTTTGACTTTTTGATTTCTGTCAACTATTTCGTCGGGAAATTTCATTTCGTACTGTGCCACAAAACCGCCTGAAAGGTCAATATCAGTTGTTATTGCGTTTGCGAATCCTACAAATCTTTGTGTCGTTGCGGGAATAGGAAAGTTTGCGAAACACATAGTGATTAATATTATTATAAGAATTGCTATACTTATGAAATTTCTTTTTGCAAGTTTTTTATTCATTATTAAATCAAACTCCAAGTTTTATATGTTAAATTTTTTTATGTTTATTTTATTCAATTAAAAATTTTTTTAAACAACTTTTTTATTATAGATTAAAACATTTACGCTGTCAAACATTTTTCAAGAATACTGCTTAAATTTTCACATTAGTTGTTGTGTTTCTATTGTTTCCATAATTTCTCCGCCACCAAGACATAATCCATTTTCATCATAAAGAACGGCATACTGTCCCGGCGTTATTGCACGTTGAGGTTTATGAAAATTGATAAAAACTTCTCCTATTTTAAACTTTGTTTTTTTATTTTGCGTTGTGTTAGAATTTTGTTCTATTGCTGGTGTTGTTAAATTAACCGTTACTCGCTGGTCTGGTTGACGATATCTAAATTTTGCAGAACAGTCGAAAGTTGTCAATTTTGGTCTTTCAGGTATCCAATTAAAATTCTCACATTCGCAAGAATTTGAGTAAAGTGCATGGGTTTCGCCTTGCGATACAATTAATTTATTACTTTTTAAATCTTTTCCAAGAACAAACCAACTGCCACCCGCACCGCCTTTAATTCCACCAATTCCAAGACCACGCCTTTGCCCTATGGTATAAAACATAAGACCATCGTGGCGTCCAACAACTTCTCCACTTTGCGTGATTATATCGCCTTTTTGAATAGGAAAATAGTCTTTTAAAAAATTTTTAAAATTTCGCTCGCCAATGAAACATATTCCTGTTGAATCTTTCTTTTTTGCTGTCGAAAAGCCAAGTTCGGTGGCAATTTTTCGTACTTCTGGTTTAGTTATATCTGCTAGTGGAAACAAAATTTTTTCAAGTTGTTTTTGATTTAATTGGTGTAAAAAATAACTTTGGTCTTTATTTAAATCTGCGGCCTTCACAAGATGATATTTCCCATTTATTTCAATCTTTTTTGCATAATGTCCAGTTGCAATGTTGGTTGCGCCAAGTTTTTCTGCTTGCTCTAAAAAAGGTCCGAATTTTATTTCCTTATTACATAAAACATCGGGATTTGGTGTTCTTCCTTTTTTATATTGCTCTAAAAAATAAGAAAAAACTCGTTCTCTATATTCTTTTTCATAATTCACACTGTAATAAGGAATTTGCAAAACGTTACATACTCTTTTCACGTCTTCAAAGTCTTCTTCGGCGCTACAATGAGATGAGCCACTGGTGTCTTGCCAATTTATCATAAACAAGCCAATTACATTAAAGCCTTGTTGCTTTAAAAGATAGGCAGCAACACTGGAATCAACCCCTCCACTCATTCCCATAACCACAGTTTTTTTTGTTTTATTCATTTTTTCCTTTTATTGCTCTTCTATTGGGTTAGACTCGTTCTTTTTTCTCTTTGCTTCTTTGTTTTTTCCCGCTTTTTCTTTCTTTTCAACGATTATTATTTCTTTCTCTTTTTTCTCAGGCATTAACAGTGCAATCGGAACCTTATATTTGTTAATTGCAATTAAAAACAAATCATGAAACCAAAATGCAAACACAGCAGCCGCAGGAAAAAGCCACAATAGCGTTTCAAATAAGACTGAGGTCGATTCCAAAGTAAAAATCAAAATAATGGTTATAAAAGATACAATGAAACAGAAAGCACCTTTAAAATATCTTCCAACATAAAAATTATGCAAACCTAAAAATCCTCCAAAAGCACAAAGGACACCGGCAAGCCAACGTTTTAAATCACTTGGAAATTGTGTTGTTGTAATAACCTTTTCTCTTTCTCCGTTGACAATTGCTTTTTTTGCTTCAAGATTTGAAGCAAAATTAAGTCTAGAAAAAACCAAACCACATTCATCACACTTTACATCGTTTAAATACGCTTTTTGATTACAGCGTGGGCATTTTTTATATAATTTCAAAACAATTCCTTTCTTTAATATTTAAAATATTATTATATAATAACACTTTTTAATATTAATTTCAATTATTTAAGTTATTGTTTTCAGTTTCTATTTGATTAAATTAAGTGATTTCACAATTTAATTTAATTTACATAAAATAAAATAGGAGGATAAGATACAAATGTTTTGTAGAAGTACATTAGGAAGATTTTGCAACTCGGGTTGCGGATGTTATGTCCCGCCAACTTGCCCGTGTTGTTGTGGTTCGCAATGTTGCGGAACCTGCGGATTTCAGCGACATATAGGGAACTGTTGCATCCCTCAAAGTTGCGGAAATTTTGGTTTTAATTGCAGTCCTATCTTTTGGCTTGCAATTGGAATGACATTATGCAACCGTTGTTAAATAAAAAACATCAATAACTATTAAAATTTGAAATTATAAACTCAAATAAAAAGTATAGATTTATTTGAAATTAGAGCATAAAAAAAGCAATAGAAAAACTATTGCTTTTTGATTGAATTTAATTCTATGTGTTAACGAAAATATTATCTTTGCATATCCGTTAAAATCGGAGAACTCGCTTCTGATGACAACTTTTCTCCAATAGGCATTTTATATCTATGATTTTTGCAAATCTCAATTACATATTCTTGTCCTATATTAAAAAATTCCAAAGAGTTTGTATATTCTAATCTACTTGTTAAATTATTAAAAAAATTACGTGCTGATCCACTGTCATCTATATATGCTATGGCAGATGTTTGCTTTAAATCTAAAAATCCGATTGATTGAGTTTTAAACTCGCAAAAATATTCCTGTTGCATAAAGTCATTGAAAATATTTTTTAATTTTAGCATAAGTTCTTTATCCGGTATTTGCTTATCATCAGAAAGTTCGACTTCTAAAAAACCCTTTCCATAACCATCACGATATGAAAGACAAAAATCATTTTTTTCTATTGAACCTTTAATTTTTATTTTACACGAATATTCTAAATTCTGAAAAAATTCTGTATTTTTTTCGGCTTCATTAGGTTGTAAAAATGATTTGAAAAATTTAAACTTTTGAATTTCGTCAGGGTTTTCTAAAACCTTTTCTCTATAAGGTAAATAATTAAAATTAATATCAGCCTCTTTTACCTTGAATTCATTTCCGAAATTTTGGTTCAATAGTTCAATAAATGTATTTTGATTAATATCTTTAATCATTCTTCCCTCCTATTATCTTTCAATTTCTTTTTCATTCGTATTATGTGAATGAGATTGTATTATTTCTTTTAATTTTAGATTTAATTTTGATAAATATGAATCACCATAATCTTCGTTATATTCATATTGGCTTATCTTATCTCTTTCAAAAAGTTCGTGATAGTATAATAATGAATACTTTGCGTAATCTTTATTATTTATCCACTCAATCGCAAGTGTTTTTTGTTCTTTATCAATAGCAGTTCCTAGAAATGTTCTGCCCATAATTTCAGAAATAAAATCTATCAACGGTTTTAAAGATTTATTAATTTCATCTTTATTTTTTGCATCAACAAAAAGCCCTAATGATTCACGTTTTTGATTTCTATCCATATAGATTTGAAAGGTTAAGCCATCTTGCTGATATTTTCCGCCATAATATTTGCCTATAACTCGCTCATATTCGCCTGATTCAATATCAATTTCAATTTCCCCAACAAAAATAATATGCATTGCGTCTTTTAATTCAGAAAGATTATCTGCTTGCATTATTGTATTCATAAAATCCCGCTTTTAACCAAATTTTATATATTATAACATATTTTATTACTAAGTCAATACAGAACTTTTTGAATGATTATTTTAATTTATGGTTTTATTTTTTATTTCATTTTGTATTCTATTCAAGAAATCTTTGAAATTTATGTTATTCATATTTTCGTTTTTTCTGCCACGCACAGAAATATTTTGCTCGCTCTCTTCTTTGTCGCCAAGAATTATGATATAAGGAATTTTTACAGCAGAGGCTTCACGAATTTTATAACCTAATTTTTCATTTCTTATGTCGAGTTCTGCCCTAATTCCTGCATCAATAAATTTTTCAAAAACTTGTTTTGCATAGTTTTCGTTGCGCTCTGCAAGGCTTAAAACTTTCACTTGCACTGGCGCAAGCCATACAGGAAAAGCACCTGCATATTTTTCAATTAAAAATGCAAGTGTGCGTTCATAACAGCCAATTGAAGTTCTATGAATCACATAAGGATATTTTTTTTGACCATCGGAATCGGTATATTGCATTTTAAAGCGTTCTGCAAGTTGAAAATCAATTTGAATTGTGATTAAGGTATATTCTTTGCCATGTACGTTTTTAATTTCTATATCAAGTTTTGGTCCGTAAAAAGCGGCTTCGCCATCGGCTTCGAAATAATCCACACCTAGTTTATCAAGCATTTCTCGCATATAATTTTGACTTTTTTCCCAATCCGCTGCCGAACCAATGTATTTTTCCTTGTTTTTTTCATCCCATTTTGAAAAGCGATAGCGAACATCCTTGTCGAGTCCAAGCGTTTTAAGCATAAAATTTGCAAGTTCAAGACTATTTTTAAATTCGTCTTGGACCTGTTCAGACGTACAAGCAATATGCCCCTCAGATATTGAAAATTGACGCATTCTAATAAGTCCTAAGAGTTCACCACTTGATTCATTTCTAAAAAGTGTTGAAGTTTCGTTATATCTCAACGGTAAATCTTTATAACTCCTTGATTTACTGAGATATGCTTGAAATTGGAATGGACAAGTCATTGGGCGCAAAGCAAATGCTTCTTTTCCTTTTTCCTCGTCGCCCCAAAAAAACATATCATCTTTGTAATGGTACCAATGCCCTGAAATTTTATATAAATCGCTTTTTGCGAGAAAAGGTGTTTTTGTTAGTAAATATCCTCTTTTCTGCTCTTCATCTTCGACAAATCTTTGTAAGATTTGAATTATACGTGCGCCTTTCGGAAGTATAATCGGTAATCCTTGCCCAATATAATCAGACGTAGTAAAAAGTTCAAGTTCCTTGCCAAGTTTTATATGGTCTCGCTTTTTCGCCTCTTCTAACTGCGTTAAATAGTCCATAAGTTCTTTTTTATTTTCAAAAGCGTATACATAAACTCTTTGGAGCATTTTATTTTTCTCACTACCACGCCAATATGCGCCACTTACGTTCGCTATTTTAAATGCAATATTTTTCAATTCATCTGTGCTTTCTACATGCGGACCACGACATAAGTCGAAAAAGTCATTTCCTAGATAATAAATTGAAATTTCTTCGTTTTCGGAAATTTCATTAATCAATTCAATTTTATATTCGTTGTTATCAAAGAAATCAAGTGCTGCTTTTCTAGATAAAACTTTTTTCGCAAATTTTTCACTTTTCTTTATAATAGCGTGCATTTCATTTTCTATTCTAGTAAGTTCTTGTGTGGCTATTGCTGATGGTAAATCAAAATCATAATAAAGTCCATTATCAATTGCTGGACCAATTGCAAGTTTTACATTTTCTTTGCCATATATATTTTGTACGGCTTTTGCGAGTACGTGTGCAAGAGAATGCCTTATTGTCGTTAAATCTTTTTTCACACTTACTGATTTTTTCACATTTTCATTTTTGTTTTCGTTATTCATTTTGTTCCCTTTTTTGGATTAATTGTATTTTATTATGATATAAATTTTACATAATTTTTAAATTATGTAAAATGTAATTTAATAAGATAAATTATACGATATTTTTTTATTAAATGCAATCTGTTTTAAAAAACATTGTTATATTTGTCAATTTAAGAAAACTTAACATATATAAAATGTATGAGTGGTTTTGTTGGAATTGTTTCGCCAAAAATAAATATTGCGGAAGCAAATAAATCTTTGGCAAAGGTGAATCATCGTGGTTCAGATGAACAAGGCTTTTATCTTAATGAAAGCGAAAATGTTTTTTTTGGGCATAAAAGACTTGTCGTTGTCGATAAAGAAAACGGCAAACAGCCTTTTTGCTTTAAAGAATTTGTGTTGATTTATAACGGCGAATTATATAATATGGAAGAATTAAGAAATGATTTGATTAAAAAAGGTTATGATTTCATTGGTTATTCAGATACGGAAGTTTTGATTAAGTTATATGTTGAATATAAAGAAAAATGTGTGGAGAAATTAAACGGTATTTTTTCTTTTGCTATTTGGAATGAAAAAACAAAAGAATTGTTCGGATGCCGAGACCATGTAGGCGTTAAACCTTTTTATTATTACTTAAAAAACAAAAATAATGGCGATTTTATGGTATGCTCAGAAATTAAATCAATTTTAAGTTATTTTAAAATAAACTCGATTACATCTGACGGCTTGCGTGAAATTTTAGGACTTGGACCATCGCACACACCCGGTTGTGGAATATATCCTAATGTTTATGAACTTAAAGCGGGACATTATTTAAAATATAAACCACTTGATTTAAATGCTAAAAGCCACAATTTTTCAGAAAAATTAACTATTGAGAGATATTGGAATGTGCCAGCGATTGCTCATAGTGAAAATTTTGATGAAACTGCAAAAAAAACAAGACATTTACTTGAAGACAGTATTCGTCGTCAACTCACTTCCGATGTTCCACTTTGCTCTTTTTTGTCAGGCGGACTAGACTCAACAGCAATTACATTGATTGCCCGCAAATTTAAGCTTGATTTAGAAACTTTCAGTATAGATTATTTAGATAATTACAAATATTTTTCTGGAAATGATTTTCAAGTCTCGCAAGATAATGATTTTATTAAACTCCTTATAAAAAGGTTTCAATTAAAACATAATTATATAACTATCAATAACGAACAACTCGTCGACACACTTTACGATGCACTGGTTTTGAAAGATTTTCCAGGTATGGTAGATGTTGACTCTTCTCTTTATTGGTTCAGTAAGCAAGTAAAACAAAGGTTTACGGTTGCCTTATCGGGAGAGTGTTCAGATGAGATTTTTGGCGGCTATCCGTGGTTTTATAAAGAACAACAAAACGAATTTTTTCCGTGGATAAGAAATTTAGATGAACGCAATTCTTTATTAAATCAAAAATTTAGAGATAAGTTGAATTTGATAAATTACGTTAAAGAAAGATATATACAAACATTAAAAGAAACGCCATTGACTGGCATGGAAAGCAAACAAGACAAACGACATAAACAACTGACTTATCTAAATTTGCTTTGGTTTATGCAAACATTACTTGATAGAAACGACCGTATGACAACAGGCGCAGGACTGGAAGTTCGTGTGCCATTTGCCGACCATAGACTTATAGAATATCTCTATAATGTGCCTTGGAAATATAAATTCGATAAAAACAGAGAAAAAGGACTTTTAAGAGAGGCGGTGAAAGATATTGTTCCTGATGAAATCCTTAACCGAAAGAAAAATCCTTATCCAAAAACGCATAATCCTAAATATTTAAATAGTGTCAAAAAATTATTAAAAGCAAGCCTTAAAAACAAAAATTCAATTTTGAATTATATTTTTGATAAAAAGGCATTACAAAATTTATTTGAAGATTCCATTGAGCAAAAACCTTGGTTCGGACAATTAATGACAAGACCACAATTAATCGCTTATCTTTATCAATTCGACCTTTGGTTTAAACATTATACCCTAAATTTAATTGAATAAAAAAGTAATGAGTGAATAAGTTTCTTAAAACTTATCTATATTCTGACTGATAAAATGTCCGTTTTTATTTTTTATTGTTGTTCATCGGAATTAAACGGATAGGAAAATTTTATATTTAACGAGTGGATGCTTTCATCATTCCAGCCCGTTGGTTTTGCGAGTTTTGTATACGTAACATTAATTTCATATACTGACTCACTCTCATTGGTCTGCGTTATTGTATAGTTAGTGCCAGTATATGTTTTTGTGTTACCGTTCACTTCTCCGTTATTTAAATTTTTGAAATCAATGCTGAATTTTGCATTTAAGCTATTCTTATCTTTTGTGCTTGTGAGATTATTTATATATTCATATTCAAAGTCTGCCACAAAATGATATTCTTTATCTAAATAAAATATTTTTTCTTGCAATGAAAAATCCTTTGTTGAAAAGTTTCCTGTATTGTCAGCAATTGCACCGTCAAAGTTTCCAAGTAGCTGATATAGACCCGAAGTTGTCCCACTTTCTATTTCAATGAAATTTACTTTATTTAAAGAACTTTCGTCATCAGACATCTCTAAACCTGCAATATCATATGATATTTCTTTAATCATAAAAAATTCAAGTTCATCGGTGGTAAATAATGCGGTGTATTTTCCTTCGGTTTCACGGCTTGCAATAAAAGAAAATTCCGATTCATAGGAGACAATTAAATCGCCTTTTATCCACGAAATAAATTGATAACCGTTTTTTGCTAATGCACTTAAAGTTACCGTATCGTTCGTTTTATATATGCCACCTATACTAACCGTGCCCTTTTGAATATTTGATGATGTCGTTATAATGCTATGGTCTTCAATTTGGGCTGAACAGGCACAGGAAGCAAAAAAAATCGATGATGTGCCAACGAGTAAAGATAAAATGAGAGACATTATGATTTTTTTCATATTTTAACCTTAGAATTTTTAAACATCATTAGTTTAGTATATCAAAAATATAAAATTATAATTATATTTCTTTTACTTTTTATTATTACAATTAATTACAAAAAAGTCAAATGATTTTTTATTAATTCTATTCACTTAAAAATTCAATTCAAACTGTATTATGTCCAATTTTTTAATTAGTTACTAAATCTCAAAAAAGTTGAGTATTTTTAATTTCCTTGCATAAAATATTTTAGGAGAATATTTATCATATGTGGGAATTTTCTATGGGAATGGAAAACGATAAAGTCGATATGGCGAAATATATTTTTTCTAATCTTAAAACAAAGGTTGAAGAAGTCGCTGGCGTTATAACTTCTTATGAACAAACTGGCAAAATTAATATTGTTATTGCCTGCGAAGACGTTGAAAAAACAAGACTTTGTTATCATATCTCTGACATTCTCACAAATGCTATCTGCACTTTTATTAAAGAAGATTTTTTAGGAAAAAATTTGAAATTTCCACGAAAAACTATACTTGAGTTGCATACTTTTAAAAAAGCACTTGTGAGTTTTGATAGAGAGACCGATAGGTTTTTGATTAACCGTCAATTGATTTTGGATGACAGTTTATACATTGAGTCGTTTTTTTATTTTAAATTGCAAACAGTGCGTGAAAAATGGCAAGAACTTTTGAAAATTGCCAATGATAATAGTACTTATTTACTTAGCGATGACGCTTTTTTGGAACTTCTAAGATTTTTAATTGATAATATTGAAGTTTCTTTTGATGAAATTAATGTTGTTTTCCAAGGCGACAAAATTTCACTTCTTAACAGTGATTTTGAATTCTTGCCAAATATAAATTATGAAATTGAGAATGAATGTGTTTTGGTTTCTAAACTCTTGGAATTATCTCCACGAAAAATCAACTGGTATTCAAAAAAACGACATGAATTTTTGGAAAAAATTTTTGAAAAGAGAATTGTTATAAAGCAAGAAAAATTAAATTTAAAAACAATAAAAATTAAAAAGGGAGAAATTAATTTTTAATATAAAATCCATTTTAAAAATTTTAACAAAAAACTATACTAAAAAGTATAATGATTATAATGCAAAGCTTAAAAAATACTGATGAAAAAAAGTCTTTTTATTTTATAGATAAAAAGCCTAAAAAACAACTTATTGTCGCAAAATTTGGCGGAGTTTGTATGGCAAATCCGCAAAATATAGAAAAAGTTATTGATGTGATAAAAAACGACGCAAATAGAAAAATCATTGTTGTTTCTGCACCTGGTCAGTCAAATGAGAATGATAAAAAAATAACAGATTTACTTTACGAATGTTGCGAAAGTTTAGAGAATAATAAACATAATTGTAACAATAATGATTATGATAACAGCAGTATTTGCGATAAAGTTTTATTGAAAATTGAAAAAATCTTTATTGAAATTATTGAACATTTTAAATTAAATGAGGCAACGATTAGTAATGATGTTTTTAATATTAAAGAAATAATTAATATATGCAAAAATCAAAACAAATTTGAAATAAATCAAAAACATATTTATTGTGATAATTTTAAAAGTTTTATTGCTTCTCGTGGCGAATTTCTGATGGCAAAAATAATGGCTGAAATTTTAAATTTCGAGTTCGTAGATGCCATTGACATTATAAAATTTAATAATGACGGTGAACTTGATTTTATAAAAACAAATAAACTTATTCGCAATAAATTGACAAAATATAAAAGACGGAATTTGTCACCTACAAGTAAAAAAAGACGTGGCGTTATTGTCCCAGGTTTTTATGGACAATTACCAAATGGACAAATTTTAACTTTTTCTCGTGGCGGTAGCGATTATACAGCGAGTTTGATTGCAGCTGCAATTAATGCAGATTTATATGAGAATTGGAAAGATGTCGACGGTTTGATGTCCTGCGACCCAAAAATTGTAAAATCACATTTAAATATACGCGAAATAACTTTTAACGAACTCAGACAACTTTCTTATATGGGCTCAAAAATTCTACATCCTGACACTGTTCTCCCTGCCCGCAAAAAAAACATTCCAATTGTAATAAAAAGCATTTTTGAGCCAGAAAAACAAGGAACAAAAATTGGAAATTATATCAATTCAAAAAACGTTGATATGGTAAAAGCCATAACGGGAAAGAGAAATCAGGTTCACTTGAAAATAAAGAAAATTATGGAATATAATGAAGTCGAATATTTCTTTCAAGTTTTTAAAATCTTAAATGATTTAAATATTTCATCAATACAATTTGACGCAAATGTTGATTTTATAGATTTATTTTTTAATCAAAACGAGATAAAATGCGATGAAAAGGAATTTATCGAACATTTCAAAACTTTGGATTTCTTGGAAATTTCACTTAAAAAAGATGTTTCTCTTATTGCAATTGTTGGCGAAAAGATTATTTTAAATAGTCAAATTTTTAAGAGATTGTTTTTATGCTTAAATATTAAAAATATAGAAGTTTTATATGTAAAAATTAATTCCAACGGCTCGAATATTATTATTGCCGTTGAAAATCGCCATTTTGAAAATGCTATAAAAATTATAAATAAGTTGCTGTTTCTTTCAAAAGCATAAAATATTTATCATAAAAGATTGAATTTTTGCATTTCCGTTTTTAATTTATGAATATTTTCTTCTTCCATTGGTGTCAACGGAAGTCGTACATCTCCCGCATTTTTATTCATTAAATTCAATGCGGTTTTAACTGGTATCGGATTAACTTCCATAAATAATGCCTTGATTAACGGATTTAAATTACACTGAATTTCACGACTAATTTTAATTTTGTTTTCAAAAAAAGTTTCACATAATTTATTTACTAACGCTGGTGCAATGTTGTTGGTAACGCCAATTACTCCCCGACCGCCAACGCTTAAAATTGGTAATATAAGTGCATCATCGCCGCTATAAATTGTCATTTCATCGCCACATAACCTTGCGATTTCAATAATCTGCTCCAAATTTCCCGAAGCCTCTTTGATTGCAACAATGTTATTATGTTCACTCAACTTTTTAACCGTTTGCGGTGAGATATTAACACCTGTGCGACTTGGCACATTATATAAAATAATTGGAATGTTTACATTATCCGCAATTGCTGTAAAATGTGAAACAAGACCATTTTGTGTGCTTTTATTATAATATGGAGTTACAACAAGTAAAGCATCTGCTCCTAATTTTTCAAAAATACGACTATTTTGAATTGCAACTTTTGTGTCGTTACTGCCCGAACCAATTATAACAGGAACTCGTCTGTTCACGTGTTGTACGGCACATTTAACAATTTCAATTTTTTCTTTTAAAGAAATTGTCGCCGCTTCGCCCGTTGTTCCTAAAATAATCAATGCTTTTGTTTGATTTTGTATTTGAAAATTTATTAATTCTTTTAAGACTTCATAATTTATATCTCCCGTTTTCGTAAACGGTGTTACAAGTGCTGTCGCACTCCCTCTAAATATTTCATTCTTCATTTTTAATATTCCTTTTTACTTTTGTTTTAATTAACTGAATATCTCAATTAATTATTCTATTTCTAAATCTAAAACTTCTTTAATTTTTTATCTATTAAAATCTGTAAAATTTGTACAGCATTTGTTGCCGCACCTTTCCTTAGATTATCGGCAACGACAAATAAATTGACGCCACTTGGAACGGTTTCATCAATTCTTATTCTTCCGACAAAAACTTCATCTTTATCAACACACATATTTGGCATTGGATATATATTTTTTGAAGTGTCATCCAGCAAAACAATGCCTTTTGTATTTGAAAAAATTTTTTTAATTTCGTTTAAGTCGCATTGCTTTTCGAATTCGACATTAATACTTTCGCAATGACAATTAAAAATAGGTACACGAACAGCGGTTGCTGAAATTTTAATATCAGGGTCGTTTAAAATTTTTCGTGTTTCATTAATCATTTTATATTCTTCACGAGTATAGCCGTCTACACAAAAAACGTCAATATGTGGGAGTATGTTGTTAAATATAGGATATTGAAAAGCAACTGCTTGACTTTTTGAATCATTTTTTAAAGTCATATTTTGACTTGATTTTTTATTCAATTTAGTGCTTTTTTTGTTTTTGTCATTTTGTGCGGTTTTATTAGAATATTCTAAAATTTGATTTTTTAAATCCTCGCCTCCTCGCTCTCCCGCACCACTAACTGCTTGATATGTCGAGAAAATAATTCTTTTAATTTTATAACGTTTATGCAGTGGAGCAAGTGCAACGACGGCTTGAATCGTGCTGCAATTAGGGTTAGAAATTATTTTTTTGTTTTTTAACGTTTCAGGATTGACTTCGGGAACTACCAAAGGCACTCCTTCGACCATTCTAAATCGACTGGAATTATCTATAACAGTCGCTCCTTTATCAACAAAAATACTCACATATTCTTTTGAAACAACACCACCTGCTGCAAAAAATACATAATCAATATTTTTAATTTTGTCAATATTTGGCTTGTTAAGTTCAATTAATTTATAAGATTTCTTATTAAAATAAATTAAATTTCCAGCGCTTTTCGGCGACGAAAATAAGTATAATTTATTTATTTTTATTTTGTATTCTTCTAAAATTTGAAGTATTTTTCTTCCGACAAGACCGCTTGCTCCTACTACGGCAATGTTATGTTTTTTTTCTTTATTTAAACTCATTTTTCTTTTTCCTATTTATATCGTTTGTTTTTAAAATTACTTTAATTAAATTATTGAATTATTGGTTGTAATTGATGACCGTTTTTTGCCTCTTTAATTGTTTTTCCAATCAATGAATAGTCCGAAGCCAAAGAATTTGGTTTACCTTCTGGATTATCCTGTCCGAATGGCACAAAATATATATTTTTTGATGCTAATAATATGCCTATATTTTTTAAATTTAGCCCTAATCCGTCATTGGTTGAAATCGCTAAGACCACGGGGTTATTATTTCTTAATTGTGATTTTACCGCCATTGTAACTGGTGTATCGGTTATGCCATTTGCAAGTTTTGCAAGCGTATTCCCTGTGCAGGGTGCAACTACCATAACATCAATTACGCCACTCGGTCCTAATGGTTCCGCAGCTTGAAGAGAATTCACTGGCTCATAATCCGTGATTTTTTTTATTTCATTTTTAAAGTCTTCCGCTTTGAAAAAGCGCGTATCTTGTGATGCCACATTAAATGAAAATATTGGAATTATTTTATATTTTTCTTCTTTTATGAGATTTTTTATAACATCAATTATTGTAGATAACGTGCAAAACGAACCGGTTATTGCAAATCCTATTGTTGTAGTTTTCAATTTTTTCTCCGTTTAAATTTATTTTTCTAATGTTTTTTCTTGCCCTTGTTGTTTTATAAATTTTAAAATTACCTCCAACATTATTCCTGCTGCACTTTCTGCGCTGTATCGCTGCGGCAATGCAGGTGAAGGAATATATTTAAATTTATAATCTTTTAAAAGGTCTTTTTCTAGGCAATTTGTCGAAGCAACTTCAAGAATTATTGCGTTATTATTAATTTTTGATAAAAACTCGTCTTTTAAAATTTTGAAAGGAACTGTGTTTATTATGACATCATACTGCCCTATTCGTTCGAATAATTGATTTTCAAAAACAACATTTTTGCCATAAAAACTCGCCACTGCAAACTTATCATTATGAAAAATTGCAATATCGGTGTTTAAATCAAGTTTGTTCAATAATGCTGCGGTTGCCATTCCGACACGACCGCTACCTAAAATCAAAATTTTGTTTTCAAAAATAGATTTTTCAGTGTTACTTATCAAAAGTGCCAGAATCCCTTCTGCGGTAAGTTTTGCATTTCTAACTACAAAATCATCATTATCGAGAAAATTTATATATTTTATATTCCTGCTTTCAAGTTTTGCTAAATTGTTTTTTATTAGGCTGCCGCCAAAAATCAGTGAATTTTTTGGCAACTCATCAATTTCGTTTTCGGTAAATTTTTTTGCAGGCGAAAAAATGACTATGTTTTCATATTTTAAACTTGCTTGCCTTTTAGGAAATTTTATCATTGGGTTTTCCATCTGTATTTTATTTTCAGCCATATCTTTTTTCTGATTTTTAAATAAAAAACTTTGGACATTATGTCCCATATTTTGTAACATTTTAAAAATGTAAATATTTCTTTTATCTGTTAAATCAATATAATAATTCAAAAATAATTGCCTCCATTGCATAATATGAAATTTCATTTTGAATGTTTACAATCTAAGGCAATGGTTACGTAGCAAAAAATTTAAAAAGAAAAACTTCTAGAAATAAATAAAAAATCCGACGAAATTATTTTTCATCGGAAAAAATTTAATATTTAACTTTTTTTATAGATATGTCAATGTTTCTAAATAATCAAAAAAGACATTTTGTTTTACAAAGGTTTTAAGGACATAATAATAATTCGTGCTTGCGGCTTGCTGGAAATATATGCTGATTTCTTGATATTCCGCAGAATTCGTTACTCCAATTATGATATTATTATATTTTTCTTCTTTCTCTTTCAAAACTTGATTTTCTTCGTATTTCAATGTTATTTTATAATCTGTAAATGACTGTAATTCTGTTGTTTCCACTATATTTAAAGAGTTATTTACCTGTCCAGCAAAAAATGCTGAAAGAAAACTTCTACTAAAACTTTGTTCAAAATGTTTTAAAGTTTCATCATAAACTTCGTCTGAATGGTCGGGGGATGAGTATACCGATTTGCCTTCGTTGTTTAAAATGGTTATGCTATTCGGCACAGCAATTTCAGGTTTATAGTTGACTTGAACTATTGCCATAACTACAACCGTTATTACGAGCAGTGCAACAAGAGCAAGCCCTATAAAAATTCCAATTTTCTTTTTCATTATTATATTATTTTCTCCTTATCATTTAGTGATTAATCTTTTTTATCGCTATCTTTTGGTTTTGACGGTGATTTTGTTTTGGTTTTTGTCGTTGACTTGCTCTTCGAATTCGTTTTTTTCTTTTTATCTTCATCAACTTTTGAACTTTTGCTAATTTTTTTATTTTCTGCCTTGCTTTTCTTTTCTGTTGATTTTGTTTCTGCTGTTTTTGGCTTTTCTGTTTTTGACTGCTTTTTTTCCGAAGGTAATATTTCTGTCGCTTTTGTCTCTTCTGCCTTTTTTAATTCTATCACTTTCAAATAATCATCTCTTAATTTTACAATGTTTTTATGTTCCTGTTCTGATATAATGCCGTGCTTTAAGAAAACTTCACTTGTTCTGACTTTCATTTCAAGTTCACGCAATTTGTTTTGTTCTTCTTTTTCCTTTCTGCCTTTTTCCGCCTTTGTTTTACGTGCTTTTTCCTGTTTATCCATATGTTCTATGATTTCTTCCACGCTTTTACCTTCAACCAACATATCAACTTCTTGCTTATAAATTGTTTCTTTTTCAAGCAAAAGTTTTGACATATTGTGAAGCAATTCTATATTATCACTTAATATTTTCTTTGCTCTTTCAAAGTTGAAATCTAAAATCCGTTTGATTTCTATATCAATTTCGCTGGCGGTTTTATCGGAATGTTGCATACGTGAATGATAATCCCTACCAATAAAAACTTCAGCATCAGAATCAAAGCCCATAAAACCGAATTTATTGCTCATTCCATATTCCATAACCATTTTTCGAGCAATTTTAGTTGCTTGTTGGATGTCGTGTGACGCACCGACAGATACATCTTTGAATATTAATTCTTCGGCAATGCGGCCGCCCATTAAACTTGCAATAAGGTCATTTAACTTATTATAAGTTAAGAAATCGTCATCATTTTCAGGTAGGCGTAAAGTATAGCCTGCTGCCATTCCACGTGCAATTATGGATACTTCCTGAGCATCTTCAACATATTTTAATTTATTGAAAAGAATTGCATGCCCTGATTCGTGATAAGCAGTGTTTTGCTTATCTTTTGCACTTACGTGTTTGCTTCGTTTTTGAGGTCCCATTATTACTTTATTAATACCTTCTGTAATATCTTGCATTAAAATTCGTGGTCGATTTGCTCTTGCTGCTAAAATTGCCGCTTCATTAAGCATATTTTCAATATCTGCACCTGTGAAGCCACTTGTTAGTCGTGCAAGTGTCGTAAAGTTTACTTCATCATCCAATGGTTTATTTTTTGCGTGAATTCGCAAAATTCCTTCTCTACCTTTCACATCAGGGCGATGAACAAATATTTGGCGGTCAAATCTACCTGGTCGCAAAAGTGCAGGGTCGAGAATGTCGACTCTATTAGTTGCGGCAAGAACAATTATGCCTTGATTAGATTCAAAGCCATCAAGTTCCACAAGGAGTTGATTAAGTGTTTGTTCTCGCTCATCATTACTGCCACCTAATCCTGCACCACGTTGTCGTCCAACGGCATCTATTTCGTCAATAAAAATTATACACGGACTGCTCTTTTTTGCTTGCTCAAAAAGATCGCGTACACGTGATGCACCAACACCAACAAACATTTCAACAAAATCTGAACCACTTATTGAAAGAAACGGTACTTCACTTTCACCGGCAACTGCCCTTGCAAGCAAAGTTTTTCCTGTTCCCGGAGGACCTACTAAAAGCACTCCTTTTGGAATACGTGCTCCGAGTTCTGTGAATTTTGATGGCGTTTTTAAAAAATCAACAATTTCTTCAAGTTCAGCTTTTTCTTCATCTGCTCCTGCAATATCGGAAAATTTAACCTTGATGTTCGTAATAGGTTTTGCACGACTTCTTCCGAAAGAAAGTGCTCCACTGCCCTTACCACTAAACATTTTAAACATAAAATATACAAGTGCAATGCCGAGTCCAATCATCAACACAGGATATATATAGTCTAGCCATGAGCCTGCGGGAGGTTCTGAACCATAATAAAGGGTTCCATATGTTTCAAGTAAGTTGTCATATTCGTGCGAATTAAATGTAATAAAAAAATCCGCTTTGGCAGGAAACTCATCTATTTCAATTTGTGAGTCCGCTGCATCAGTAAGTTTGAAAATTACCTTATTACTGCCAATTACATACCACATTTCAATTTCATTTTTTTCAAAATGTTCAATTGCTTCGTTGTAAAAAACCTTTTTTCCGTGTGTTGCTGTGCCTGAGAACGAAAAAACAACGAAAATAATCAGCAACGCAATTAAAATCCAATATAAAAATTTCGTACTACTTGATTTATTACTATTCACCTGTAAATACCTCTTTTAATTTTTTCTATTTTATAAATTTATTTTCTAAATTTTTTATTATAAGTATTATATTTTATTTATATTAATTAATACGTTTTATATATCATTCATTTTATATGAATTAATATAAATTATATTAATCGCTCCATAAATAACTTTATAAGTTTATACAATTGAAAGCAAAAAATCAACCATTTTTAACTTTTTATTACTAGAAATTAAAAATAATTGCAGATGACGTTAATTGCAAATGACGTTCGAAAAAATGTTAATTAATATAATAAAAAATAATAAATTGATAAAAACACTAGCATATTAATTCAGTCGGAAGGTGTTTTGTTTTTTAAACAGTATGTATATAGTATATTGACTTTATCTTAAAAAGATGGTAATGTCTTTTATAAAAAGGATTAATGAATATGCATAGGATAGTTAATTTTGGAAGGGTACAAAGTCAAGCTCAATTTAAAAAACAATTAATAAAACTTTGTTTATACACGCAAATAAGAGAAGATTTAGATGATGACGATTTAGTGCGTACTAAAAATACCCTAGGAAAGATTGGAGACCCTATGTATCATTACTGGGAAAATGCAAATTTTCAAACCTATATTAAAATGTTTGAAATTGATTCTGAAGTTTTATATACTTATAATTATAATAATACAAATTTATATGATAGCTCCCCTATAAATTTCAACTTAGATGAAAGTTTAGATATACCACTGTATAATTATTTTGATTCAAAACTTAACATTTTAGCAGTAAACACATATGTAGTGGGGAATTATAAAGGCGAAAACTTTGAATTGATAATTGACAATCTTTTTTCATTAAGATTATCTTTTCCGCTTCGCAGTAAAATCTTATTAAATGAAATTCTACCTATTATAAGTTCATTTATAAAAGAGAAACCTATTGGTTTTTATGATGTAGAAATCATAAACAATACTACAAAAAATACTCGCACTGTTCTTTGGAATACCCTTGCACCAGATATTGTCCGTAAAAATATTGCAAATAAATTTTATGCTCCATTTGAATATATTTTTGAAGATGGAAAACATGTCATAACCAAAGCCGAATTATGTGACGGGCATAAAAAAACTTCGTACCAACAAACTGGTCAAACTGTGTTATTTGAAGAACTTGTAAGATAACCTTAAATTTAATTTAATTTGATTTCCAAGTAAGAAGTTATCTGACCAACTAAAACAAATTCTCACTTAATAAAGAAATCTACAAAATATCCAGATATTATTTTTTGAAATTACAAAATACATTTTTTAAATTCATTCACATTTTTGTGAAAAAAATTATAAAATATACTTGATTTTATATTTATAAAATGATATAATGTTTTCAAGTTTGCATTAGTATGCGGAAGTGGCTCAGTGGTAGAGCATTGCCTTGCCAAGGCAAGGGTCGCGAGTTCGAATCTCGTCTTCCGCTCCATTTACTCTTAAAGCCCTGAGAAATCGGGGCTTTTTATTTATAATGTTTTTGGGTGAAAATATAAAATATAATAATATATATATTATATATATCATAAAAAAATAAATTTAAAAATTTTTATAAATGGATTGACGATAACTAAAAAATATGGTATTATTATTTTGTTAAATTTGAAATGTGAGCGACAGAAACGTAGTAAAACGAAATTGTTTAATTTTATAAATTTCCGCTGTTTAAAAATCAATATTAACATTAACCAAAAAATTAATTTCTAAATAAAATATTATATGCAAATCTTGCACGGTACCATAGCCAAGCGGTAAGGCAAGGGTCTGCAAAACCCTCATTCCCCGGTTCAAATCCGGGTGGTACCTCCAATTTTCTAGAAATCTTAATTAATTTAATTAAAATTTAAAATGTTTTGAGTATGGGCGAAAAATATTTTATAAAATTTAATAAAAATGCAGTTTGTAGTATCTAAAATTAAATAATAAAAATATGCGGTTGTGGCGGAATCGGCAGACGCACAGGACTTAAAATCCTGGGAAGGCAACTTCGTGTGGGTTCAAGTCCCACCATCCGCACCATGAAAAACGGTGGAAACTCTTTATTAATAAGGCTTTCGCCGTTTTTTTTATTTAAAATTTTATTTTAAAACTTCAAACCTTCGTTCGAAAAAATTAATTTTTATCGCAAAAAGTTGTTCAAAAATTATAGTATAAATTTCCGTTTTATTTTTTTGTGTATTTTCTTTTTTATATACTACCAACTTCTTTTTGATATATCTCCAACTTTTTCAACTTAAAATATCCCCAAAATGCAAAGAGCACAGTTCAGAAGAGTTCATCAAACAAATTTAATAATTAATTTTGCGGATAAGTTCTCACTTAAAAACATTAATATAAAATCATAAATTTGAAAGGGTTGCATAAAATAAAATCAAGGATTATTATGAAAAAAATTATATTAACTGGTGGAGGAACTGCTGGTCATATTATGCCTAATATTGCACTTATTCCCTATTTCAGTCAGCATTTTGAAATTTATTATCTTGGCGATGAAGACGGTATGGAATTTGAGTTGATAAAGAATTTCAAAAATGTAAAGTTTGTTGGTGTTAAATCTGTTAAGTTTGTCAGAAAATTTACGCTAAAAAATCTATTGATTCCTTTTAAACTGATGAAATATATTTCAAATGCAAAAAAGGTTTTGAAAGAAATTAAACCTGATGTGCTTTTTGCAAAAGGTGGATATATTTCTTTACCTGTTGTCTTTGCCGCAAGACGGTTAAGAATTCCGATTTTGGCACACGAATCAGATTATAGTTTTGGTTTGGCAAACACAATTATTTTAAAAAAATGTAATATTATGTTCACAAGTTTTCGTGAAACTTGCATAAATGATAAATGTGTTTTTGCTGGAAATCCCATAAGAGATATTATTTTTGATGGGAAAAAAGATATTGCTCGGAAAACTTGCAATTTTTCACGCAGACTGCCCGTTATTTTGATTTTTGGCGGAAGCAGCGGTTCAAGGAGAATTAATGATTTTTTTTGGAAAAATTTAAATAATTTAAATGAATTTAATATAATACATATAGTCGGAAAGGGCAATTTAACAAATATTCAAAAAAATAATTATTTCCAAACCGAATTTATAAATAATATTTATGATTTTTTTGATTTGGCTGACATTGTTATTTGTCGTGCTGGTTCAAATTCAATTTTTGAATTACTTGCATTGAAAAAACTTATGATTTTGATTCCACTTGCAAAACAATCACGGGGAGAACAAGTTGATAATGCGAAAGTTTTTCAGAATAATGGATATGCGAAAGTTATTTTAGAACAAGATTTAAATATTCAATCTTTGAAAAGAATTATTAAACATTCTTTGGAAAATAGAGAAAAAATACAAAATATTATGTCTAATTATAAACCAATGAATACGAACAGAATTATTTTGGATTATGTTTTGAAATATTCTAAAAAAAGTTAGAAATAAAATTTAATGGGTGGCGGAAAATTTAATAAGAATTCGCCACACCTTTTTTAATACAAAAAAGCAACTTTTAAAAGTGTTTTTAATTAATCGAATTAAAAAACCTAATCTAACAAAATTCTTGCGTCAACTGCAAAAACACTACCATCTTTGGCAACCATAATCGGATTTATATCAATTTCTTTTATTTCATTATTTTCTTCAACAAGTTTACTTAATTTCAGTAATAAATTTTTTAGTTCTTCAATATCCGCCGCCTTATTCCCTCTCACTTCCCCTAACAATTTAGATGCTTTTGTGCTTGAAATCAACACCATTGCATCGTTTACAGATAAAGGACATGCCCTAAATGCAATTTCTTTAAAAATCTCAACAAAAACACCTCCTAAACCAAACATTGCGATATGGCTACTCTGTTTTTTTGCAATACCGGCAACGAATTCTCTTTGAGAGCCACTTATTTGTTTCATCACAATTACACATTCAAGATTACCTTTTGCATCAAAACTTTTTATACGATCGAATAATGCTTTCCATTCAATTTCTAGTTCGGCTTTGTTCTTTATGTTTGTAACAACGCCGCCAACATCAGATTTATGAGAGATTTTATAATCTGAAATTTTAAGAACAATCGGATAACCAATTTTTTCGGCAATTTTTTTAGCATCTTCAATTGTCTTTGCACTACCAAATGGTGCAAGCGGGATATTATAAGCGTCAAAGACTTTTAAACTTGCAAATGTCGAAAGTTGTTTCATTCCTTTTTGTTGATATTCTTTAATAATTGATTTGACTGCTGTTTTATCTACTTTAAAAATTGGTTTCTCTGGCTGTTTTTGTTGTAATAATTTCCTTCTTTCGAGCAATCTATTTAATCCGTGAATAGCATCTATTCCATATTTAAAAATTGGTATTGTACAGTTTGGAACAACTTTTTTTAACCGCTCAGAAAAATCTGTTGTAGTCATAAAAACAGCAATGACTTGCTTGTCCGGATATTTTAATTTTAATTTTTCAAGGTCCTGGATTATTCCAACATCGTTTTGTTCTGTTATATATAGATAAATAACAAGTAAAACTCCAACTTCCTTAGATGCAAACAAAATTTCCGCTGATTGTGTATATTGCTCACGAGTGGCACTTGCAATTACATCTAGTGGATTATTAACACCTGCCTGAGGTGGCAAAATCTTTTTCAATTTTTCTTTGGTCTCTTGCGAAAGTTCTGCTAATTCAATATTGTAGTCGCTTGCCGTGTCGGTAGCTAAAACACCTGGACCGCCCGCATTTGTTAAAATTGCAAGTTTTTGGTTTTTAGGAATATTGCAATTATTAAAAACTTGTGCTGTTCCGAACATATCTCTTAAATTTAATTCACGGATTACACCTGCACTTTCAAATAAAGCATTTGCTAAATTATCGTCGCCCGCAAGCGAGCCTGTGTGGCTTGCCGTTGCTTTTGTTCCTATCACACTTCGCCCTGATTTCACAACAATTATTGGTTTTTTCTTATTAACTCGTTCGCATATTTCTTTAAATCTTTTGCTATCAGGTATGCTTTCAATATAAAGTAAAATTTGCTCTATACTATCATCCTGCTCCCAAAATTCAATTATGTCTAAAACATTTATATCTGTTTGGTTACCTAGGCTTATCATTTGGCGCAAACCAATACGAATTTGTGGCAAAATGTTTATTATTCCGCTTGCAAGTGCGCCTGATTGTGTAGCAAGTCCAATTTTACCAACAACTGGATTAAGTGGAGCAAAACAAGCATTAAGCATTATATTTGGATCGGCATTTATTATACCTAAACAATTTGGTCCAATAAGTGTCATATCATATTTTTCAATGGCTTTTTTAATTTCTAATTCAAGTTTTGCACCATCATCGTCTAACTCTTTAAAACCGCTTGAAATTATAATTAAACCTTTTATACCTGCTGTATTACATTGCTCTATAATGTCAAGTATACTTTCTTTCGGAGTTGCAATTAATGCAAAATCAATAGGCTTCTTAATATCTGTTACGCTTGCATATGTTGGTATTCCTTCAACTTCGGCATAATTCATATTGATAGGATATATTTTTCCTTTAAAACCAAATTCTTTTAAACGCAAAATAAGTTCGTTTCCAACTTTCCCTTTCTTTTGACTTGCACCTATTACAGCAACTGAATTTGCATAAATTATTTTTCTTAATTTTTCAATTCTACTCATTTTTTCTCCTTGTTCTGATAAATTTTGTAATTTTAATTATAACATTCATATTTTAATGAGTAAAGTAAATTAAAATTTTTTGTCGTTATTCAAAGTTAAATTATATAATGAATTCTATCTTTATTTATTATTAATCTAAATTTTATTTATATTCAGTTTTATAAGTAGGTAAAAATAAAGAAAAAGAACAATCGTAAATGTTTGTAGTTCCTGCCATATTAAATTTCAAATATTTAGTTTAAAAAACGGCTTTGTTATTCAGTAATTGTTCGACATCAGGAATTCCAAAGCCTTCAACATTATTGTTATAGGTAATTGCTTTTGAACAACCAGTTATTAATTTTTTTAAAACATCGGGCTTAATGTTATAATTCTTTTCATAAGAAAGTGCACAAACTCCTGCAATCATTGGAGCAGCAACACTTGTTCCGCTGAGTGAAGTGTAAGGTTCGTTCGTTCCACAAGAAACAATATTCACAGAAGGAGCAATAACATCAGGCTTAAAACGTTTTAACGCTGGTCCTCGTGAAGAAAATTCTGCAATTTCAAAAAACTTTTCGTTATAGGTATAATCATTAATTCGATTATCGTTAAATCCACCTACTGTAATAATTTTTGGACTGACTCCCGGGCTTTTTATTGTTTCATATTCTGGTCCGCTGTTACCTGCCGCTGCCACAACTGTGATTCCATTTTTCCAAAGTTCCTCCGCACCTTTCATAATGGGGTCGTTAGCACCGAGAGGTTCACTTCCGAAACTCATACAAACTACTTTTATACCGTATTTATCGCTGTTATCATAAATCCATTGCATTGCTTCTAGAATTTTAATCGAATTTGCTTCGCCCTGTTCATTTAATGCTTTTATGGCTACAATATTAGATTTTGGTGCAATTCCAGCATATTTTTTGTTCGACATTAAGCCATTGCCTGAACCAACTCCGCAAACAAATGTTCCGTGTCCGTTATCGTCATAGGCAAAGACTCTGTTATTTATTAAATCTATAAATTTTATAATTCTATTTTCGCCGAGAACAAAGTCTAGATGAGGACTTACTCCCGTATCTATATAAGCGACACTAATGTCTTTTCCAGTTGCATTTTCTTCAATTTTTAAGATTTTTTTGGCAACGTTCATCAGTGCAAAAACGTGCGTCTGACTTGAAACATATTTCACAAAATTATATGTTAATAGTTTGTTTAGTTTTTTTCGGTTGAGTTGGAGCGACAAGGCATTTATAAATGGAAATGTCGCTTGAATTTTTATTTTGTCTTTACTTAAATTTTTTAATGCAATGTCGAAGTCGCCGACATAAATAATACATTCCAAATCTTCCTGAAAAGATGAAATTACCGATAATACTTGAACTAGATTTTTGTCTATTTTATTTTTCATTTGAATTTTTTTAACATTTCCCTCATATTATTTTGTTGTTCGGTTGTTAAATACGCACCAAGTCCTGAAATTGCGTTTTCAATTTTTTCAATATCAAATGTGCCCTGCTGTTTTTGTTTGTTTACTTCGGAAAATAAATTAGAAAGAAGTTCGCTTTGCGACATATCTTGATATTTATTTATCGTTTCTTCAATTTCACTTTTTTTTGATTCAAAATCACTATCCTGCTCTGATTGACGAAAGTTCTCAGAATGTGAGTTTTCATGATTTCGTTTTTCAAAACTTTGTGAATTTTGTGCATCGTGTGTTGGACGGAAATTTTTAAAATCTTGCTTTTCAGTGTTTTTGTTTTTTTCGAATTTTTGATTACTGAACTCATAAAAACTTTTTTTCATAAATTTTCTATCCTTTTAACTATATAATTATATGTTGTCATATAATATAATGTTGCGAAAGATATTTTTATTTGTTTTAAACAAATTTTTTAAATTTTCGCACCAACTCAGCGGAGAAAAAATTATGAAATATAAATTTAAATGGAGATTTAATGAATTACATAAAAAACAATCGAATTAGAAAAACGGAAAATAAAGAGCAAAATAAAAATTTCTCATATTATCCTAATGGCTTTAATAATGGCGTCAACAATAACTTTAATAATTCCGCTGACAATTTTAAAAATACAGCGAATGAGTTTAGTACAACACAAAATTTTAATTATGATGATTTCAAAAACTCTGATAATTCTAATAATTTGGAAAATAAAGGAGCATTTGGGAATATCGGAAATCTGCTTGGAATGTTAGGCGGTTTAAATGGCGGTGGTGGCGATAAGGCGAATTTAGGCAATTTAGCAAAAATGCTCGGAAATTTTAATGGCGGAAATTCGGGTGAAAGTTCGAATAATCCTTTACAAAATATTCTTCCCTTGCTTGCCGGAAACAATCAAAAAGATTTAATTGGTTCACTTGGCAAAAATAATTCAAATTTAGGCACAATTTTCAATTTAATGTCAGGTTTTAAAAAGAATGAAAAACCAAATAGTAAAATGAAAGAAAAACCAAACAGACAAAAAAAAGACAGAGATGAATATGTCAAAGTGAGCGAATACTATAAACAAAATGATTCAAACATTGATTAAAAAGTTTAAAATAAAAAATTGACGCATTTGTGCGACAACTACACTGATTATAAAAAATGGACGGAAAACGCCAGTAATGCGAAATTTTTAAATTACTAAATTTTTTTCGTCCAAACATTTTTTTATATTTATTATATTATTAAAAATAACAGCATCGTTAAATCTTTGCAAATCTAAACCTATCATCTTTTTAAGTTTTTTAAATCTATAAATTAAAGTATTTCGGTGCATAAATGAATTTCTGGATGTTTTGGAAATTACCAAATCATTCTCCAAAAATTGCTTAATTGAACTCATAAGTTCTGAATTGGAAAACAGTTTTTCGATGACTGGAATTTTAAAAATTTTTATGTAATTCTCTTTTATACTTTCATTGAAATTTTTTAGAATGTAGTTTGTTGAAAAAATTGCTCTTATTTTTTCTTCCACATTTTCACTTTCTTCGATTTGCAGATTATCCATTTACTTTATCCTTAATTTTTGTATTTTAATCATTTTTTTCGATTGAGCCTGATTTGAAAAATATTTTTCTTTTGCAAAGTTCTTTCGCAATTTTTTCATCCTGAGTTGCCAAAATTAATATTGATTTTCCAACATAATTTTTCTTTATTATTTCTTTCAAAACTTCTTGCTCTTCCTGCTTCAAGTTTTCGAATATATCGTCAATTAAAACAATTTCAAGCATTCTGAATGAAAGTCTTGCGAACGAAATTAGATATTTTTCAAATAATGTCAATGCCTTGATTTTTGTGTCCTTTATATTTTCAAGTTTAAATTCAATCAAAGCATCGTTGATTTTAGTTTCCAGTTCAGTCTTTTTTATTTTCTGCACTTTTAAGACATATTTTAAGTTGTCGTATACCGTTTTATTTTCGAAAAAAACGGGAGTTGCGGGAATGTATCCTAGATTTACATCGGTAGCATAGTTGATTTTTTGAAGCGGTATGTTTTTAATATAAACTTCGCCCTTTGTATATTTTTCAACTTTCGCTAAAATTCGTAATAAGCTTGTTTTTCCGCTTTCAACTTCGCCGAGAAAGGCTACACTTTCATTTTGTTCGATTTTTAAATTTATGTCGTATAAAGCGAAATATTCCCGAATATATCTTAAATATAAATTTTTTATTAGAATCATAAAATCACCTTTTGTATTCTAGCAAATAAAAACTAACTTTTCAAGTACTTTTATAAAATAAAAAATTACACTATTCGAGCTATTGAATTTTAAGTTCAAAAGTTTTGGAAACTGTGAAAATATTTTCCAGTTCATCGTTGTTATAATTTCCACCAACTGCCTTAAACTGCAAAACAGTTGGCGTTTCAGATTTTATTACATAGGTTGTTGTTTGTGCTTTTGCAAAAGTTGTGTATTCAATGTCTATTTTATCTTTTAAGAGTTCTGTCAATGAATACCAGATTTCTTTTTCCGCAATTTTTATATCAATATATTTATCATTTTCTTTCGCAATTGAGAATTCCAAATTATCTATGTTGGATGAAATTAAAATATCAGTATATTTTTCTCTTATGCGTTTATCTTCTAAGTATATTGCTGTTATTGAAGATTTATCTGAATTCGGTAATGTGCCATCTTTAAAGAATACATTAACAGGGTAATAGTCGTTTGTATTACAACTTAATGTAAAACATAGAAAAATAATAAGTAAACTATTTATAAAAATCTTGTACATTCAGCACAATCCCCCTTAAAGAAAAGTTTTTGCAAAAACAAAAAAATAATTCAAAATACATAATGAGGAATAATTCAAGAATGATATTAAGTTGCAATTCTTATAGTTTTTATCTCGCCCCTACGAATTACATCTATTTCAATTTCGTCGCCGACATTTAAAATATAAATTGCTTTTCTTAAATCCAACGTATTATTTATTTTTAATAAATTTATACGTGTAATCACATCTCCTGACTGCAACTGTGAATTAAAAGCAGGTGAATTTAAAGCAATATCCATAACATATGCCCCCATGCTCGCATCTGTTTCATCGTTGAAATAAGCAAGTTCCGCATCATAAGCCATAACACCGACATAAGTTTGTTGGAATGAGTTATTTGGTATTACTTTTTCTATCGCTACCGTTGCAGTTTCAATCGGAATTGCAAAGCCTATACCTTCGGCATCCGCCGCCTTTAATGCGTTTATACCAATTACCTTTCCATCAAAATTTATTAATGGTCCGCCACTGTTTCCCGAATTTATGCTTGCATCGTGCTGTATTAAATTTTGCATATAACTTATTGTGCCGTTTGAATTTTCGACTTCAAGTGCTCTGTTTAACGCACTCACAATCCCTTTTGTTACACTATGTTTGAATTGAAGTGAAAGTGGCGTTCCAATTGCCAAAACATCTTCACCAACACGCACTTCGGAAAGCGGTGCTGTTTCTAAATATGGCATATCAATTGCCGACTTTAAAATTGCAATATCTATACCAAAATCAGACCAAATTAATTTAGCACTACCTTTTGTTTTATCTGCGAAATATACTGTTATATCGTTACTACTACCAACAACATGCTGGTTTGTTAAAATATATCCGCCAAGAGCAATTGCAACGCCACTGCCTACACTTGTTCCACGCACTGAACTTGCCGAAATACCGACAACAGCACTTTTCACAGCATCGGAAACTTCCGTTGCATTCATATTATCTCTTGTTGAAATAAGACGAGGTGTCATATCAACGCTTAAATCACGTTCTTCTATGTTCGCTCCAAAGCAGCTTGAAATGATAATCCCCGACGAAAAAATTATGGCAACGAATATAAAAAAAATCACAATTTTTTTCATAAAATCTCCTGTTTTATACTTCAAAACTTGTGATTTGTCTTTAATTTTATTCGGATTTACAAAAATTTCGCTTTATAACTCTTTATAATCTAAAAATTGTTTGAGGAACAACTGATGCAACTTTTATCTTAATATCTTCGCCTTCTTTAATGTTTTTCTCTCTCAATTTTCGGCTTATGTATTCAAATGCAAGTTGCGGTGTGTTGTTTTTTGTGCTGAGATGTGATAAAACAAAATTTTTTGTGCCATAATTCGCTAAATCCGCAATTGATTCTGCACAACTATCGTTTGATAAATGCCCTTTTAAACTTAAAATACGTTGCTTTAAAAATTCTGGATAATCAGGATTTGCAACAAGCATATCGACATCGTGATTTGCTTCCAAAAAAACCAAATTACTGAATCGTAAATTTTGAAGTATTTCACTTGTAGTATGTCCTAAATCTGTAATAATACTTATTTTTTTCTGCTTGGAAATAATTGAATATCCTGTGCATTGCTTGACATCGTGTGGAACTGATATAGGAAAAATTGTAAGATCTTTATAATCAAAGGTATTATCATCGAAAACTTCAATATCAACCGTTCTATTTATCTTATTTACAAGTGGCACATAACCATTTTTATGCACGAAAACTTTACTTTTGTATTTAGAAGCGAAAACTTCTAAACCTTTCATATGGTCAAGGTGTTCGTGTGTTATAAAAATGGCGTCAATTTGGTCTGGTGTTGTTTTTAAAAGACTCAATCGGCGTTCTGTTTCTCTACAAGAAAGTCCAATATCTATTAAAACTCGTGCATTTTCACTTTCAATATATGTTAAATTTCCATCGCTTCCGGAAGATAAATTGCAAATTCTCATAAAAATGATTATAGCATATACATTTCATTTTGCAATGTAATTTTGATTTTACACTTAATTTTAAACAAAATACTTCATCATTCACTTATATTTTCTTGACTTATTTCATATTAATATGTTAATATATTTATAGATAAAAGTTTTAGGAGCATTTATGGATTGGATTTGGATTTGGGCAATTATTGTTGCCGTTTCACTGCTAATTGAATTTTTTACTATGGAATTTATCAGTATATGGATTGCAGTAGGTGGACTTGTGGCTTTGATTTTGGCGTCAATTGGTGGTATTAATCCTGAAATTCAAATTATATGTGCAATTTTAGTTTCGCTCGGTTGCATTTTAGGGTTGCGTCGTTTTGCTTTAAAACATCTCAATAAAAAGAGCGAAAGTTCGACTGCTGAACCACTACTTGGGAAAAAAGCAAAATTAATTGAATCTTGTGGAATGGAAAAGGACGGGTCAATCAAACTTAATGGAATTATTTGGACAGTTTATAGCGATTCGGAAATTTTGCCAAACGAAGAAGTTGAAGTTATAAAAGTTAAAGGAAATAAACTTAAGGTTAAACAAGTTAAAATTAAACAAATTGAAGAAAAAAATTAATAATATTTCGTTTGATAGATAAAATCTTAATCTAGATTAAAAAGGAGTTTTATATGTGGGTTATTATTGTTTTAGGTGCTGTTATTCTCTTACTATTTTCACTTTCGATAAAAATTGTACAGCAGGCAACGGCGGTTGTTGTTGAAAGACTTGGGAAATATCATAGAACATTAGAAACTGGCGTGCATTTTATTTTGCCGATTTTTGATAGAGCAATGCCACCAATTAGTTTGAAGGAAAAAGTTGCGGATTTTCCTCCACAGCCGATTATAACCAAAGATAACGTTACAATGCAAATTGATAATGTTGTTTATTATCAGGTTACTGACCCGAAGCTTTTTACGTATGGCGTTGAAAGACCGATTAATGCAATTGAAAATTTAACGGCAACGACTTTGCGTAATATAGTTGGTGAATTGGAACTTGACGAAACACTTACAAGTCGTGATACCGTAAACAACAAAATGCGTGCTATTTTGGATGATGCAACTGACCCGTGGGGAATTAAAATTAATCGTGTTGAACTTAAAAATATTGACCCTCCAAAAGCCATTCGTGAAGCAATGGAAAAGCAAATGAGAGCGGAGAGAGAACGGAGAGAAACAATTTTATTGGCGGAAGGAGATAAAAGAAGTAATATTTTAAGAGCCGAAGGTGAAAAACAGGCACAAATTTTAAAAGCAGAGGCACGAAAAGCAACTTTTATTGCCGAAGCCGATGGCGAGGCAGAAGCAATTCGGAAAATTAATGAAGCATCTCCTAATCAAGCATATTTGACGCTGAAAGCCTTTGACGCCTTGAAAAGTTTAGCAGACGGACAAAGCACTAAACTCATTGTACCAAGTGGAATTACGGACCTTTCTTCCCTTATTGCTGGTGTAACAGAAACAGTTAATTCAATGAAAGATAAATCAAACGACACAAATAAAGAAGTTATACGCCGTAAAAAATCTGAAAATTAATTTATTTTGACGCAATCGTGCAGAAAAATTCACACGGATTTTCAAATCAAATAATAAAATGTGCAGTCGCATTAATGCGACTGCACATTTTATTTTGTTGTATGCCCACAAACATAAATTAATAATTACATTCAATTAAGCCAAGTCCACCGTTGCCTCGAACATATAAAACATTAACTTTACCTGTTTTTGAATTTAAAAATACATAGAAATCGTGGTCAATTGCATCTAAAAAATCAATTGCATCTTCAATTAAAATTGGGTCTAAATCAAATGCTTTTTTCTTAATTATTTCTTTGTTAATATCCTCAGGTTTATTATCTAAAAAAGCAAGGTCGGAATAGTCTATTACTAAATTTCTAAACTTATCACGCTTTTTTTCATATTGTTTTATAATTTGACGCTCGATTTTAGGCAATGCAAGGTCTATGTTTTCATTCATATTATCACCGATAACTTCTGAGCGATATAAAAGCCCTTCGTTTTTAATCGTAACCTCAAGTTTGTGCTTTTTGTTTTCCATTTTACAAACAACTCGTGCTTTTGCGTTTTCGCCAAAATATCTATCGAGTTTTGATATTTTTTTCTTAATTGCGTCCTTTAAACTGTCAATAATTTTAAAATTTTTTTCTATAAATTCAATTTTCATTATAACCTCCACTTTTTATTATATCAAAATATCTTATTAAATTCAAATGAATTCAACTTAAAATCTATTTTTATCTGATGTTTCACCTGTTTCTTTTGTCTTATTTGATTTTGAATTTTCATTTTTTAGCTCGCTTTCAAAAACAAGTTTATCATTTTCACAGTCAATTATTATTGCTCCTGCCTTACTGAGTTCTCCAATCAAAATCTTTTCAGCAATTGTATCTTCAATTTCTTGCTGAATAAATCTTTTAAGTGGTCTTGCACCAAACTCTGGATTTATGCAACCCTTTTTAACAACTAGATTTAATGCCTCTTCGGTTATTTTTAATTCCAAATTTTGTTTTTTCAATCGTTTATTTATATTGCTAATTAAAATTTTGGCAATTTTCGTAAGTTCATCTGTTCCAAGTGGTTTAAATACGCAAATTACATCAATTCGGTTGATAAATTCTGGCTTAAACTTTTTCTTTAATGCGTCGAAATATATTTGTTTTGTTTTTTCAAAATTATCATCGACATTAGTATCATTAAAGCCAAGTTCTTTTGTTTTTAATGTCGAAGCACCGACATTGCTTGTCATTATTATAATTGAGTTTCTAAAACTTACAACTCGCCCTTGACTGTCCGTTAAACGACCGTCATCCAAAATTTGAAGTAATACATTAAAAATTTCAGGATGTGCTTTTTCAATTTCATCAAAAAGAATAACAGAATATGGCTTTCGACGCACTTGTTCTGTAAGTTGTCCGCCTTCATCATAACCAACATATCCCGGTGGCGCACCAATAAGTTTAGAAACAGAATGCCCTTCCATATATTCGCTCATATCAAGACGGATTATATTGTTTTCATCATCAAACATTGCCTCAGCAATTGCTTTGGAAAGTTCAGTTTTCCCGACTCCGGTCTGCCCCATAAAGAGAAATGAGCCGATTGGCTTGCGTGTGTCATGCAAACCAACACGTGAACGGCGGATTGCACGTGCAACAGCCTCCACCGCCTCATCTTGTCCTATAACACGTCGATGGATGATTTCTTCTAAATGCATAAGTTTTTCTTTTTCGGTTTCGGTGATTTTTGTAATAGGTATGCCTGTCCATTTTGAAACGACTTCGGCAATTTCATTCGCTCCTATTGCTCCTGTTGATTTTTTGGCTTTTTTATTAAACTCGGCTGTCAAAACATCAAGTTCGTTTTCAAGGTTGATTATTTGAGATTGAAGCTTTGCCGCTTTCTCATAATTTCTTTGGATGCTGGCTTCATCTCTATTCGCTGAAAGTTGCTTGATTTTTTCTTCTTTATCACGGATTGCCGCTGGTTTTAAATTAAAATTAACTTTCGCCTTACTCGATGCTTCATCAATTAAATCAATAGCTTTATCGGGCAAGTTACGGTCCATAATATAGCGGTCGGAAAGATGTGCGGCGGCATCGATTGCTTCATCTGTTATTTTAATTTTATGAAATGCTTCATAACTATCTTTCAAGCCTTTTAAAATTTCAATTGTTTGCTCGACGGATGGCGGATTAACCATAATCGGCTGAAAACGACGTTCTAACGCCTTATCTTTTTCAACGAATTTTCTATATTCATCAGTTGTTGTTGCACCAATTGTTTGAAGTTCTCCACGTGCAAGATAGGGTTTTAGCATATCCGCTGGACTTGTTTCTCCTTTATCAGAACCTGCCTGTGCAAGTGTATGAATTTCATCTATAAAAACAATTATATTTTTTTGCTTAATTATCATCTCAATTGCATTTTTAAGACGTTCTTCCATACTGCCACGATATTTAGTTCCCGCCATAAGTCCACCAATTTCAAGAGAAAATATGATTTTATCTGATAAGATTTCTGGAACATTTCCTGTTACAATTGCAAGTGCAAGTCCTTCAACGACTGCGGTTTTTCCGACGCCTGCTTCACCAATTAAAACAGGATTATTTTTCGTTTTACGGCAAAGAATTTCTATAACTCTTTCTATTTCGCTTTCACGTCCGATTATAGGGTCAATTTTTCCTTCTTTCGCCTTTAAGGTGATGTCTGTTCCCATTGCAAGAAGTTTTTCAGGTAATGTGCTATTTGAATTTTGTGCTGGATTGTTTTGCACAATTTCTTTGTTTTCGCCTTGAAGAACAACAAGTACTCGTGTTTTTAAGTCGTTTATATTAACGTGAAAATATCCTGTTAAAAGTCTGACAGCAAAACTGTTAACGCTGTTTAATATTGCATAAAAGATATGCTCCGTTCCAATAAAAGAATGTCCGAGTTGTATTGCAATTTTTTGAGCGACTTTTATCATTTCTTTTACACGTGGTGTTAGTTCGACTTGATTTCCAATTTCAATAAAATCAGCATTTTCGCCGAAAATTATTTCCAAACTTTCTTGACTAACGCCATATTCTGCAAGGATTTGACTTGATGCACAGTCTCTTACACTTACTAAGCCATACAAAATATGCTCAGTTCCGACTTGCAAATTTCCGAATTTTAATGCAATTTCACTTGCTTTTTTCAATACTTTTTCAACATTGTCCGAAAAAGAATTAAGATTACTCATAAACTTCACTCCTTTTTTTAAATTTTGAATTTTTTAAGTTTAAATTTTTGGTTTTTTCTTCTACTTTATAGTTTAATAGATTCAATTTTTAAAGTCAAATATTTAGCAATTTATAACGACTTTAAAAATAGATGGATTAATTCTCTTATAAAATTTTACTTTTAATTTTTTTACATTCCGAATAGATTTTTTCAACTTTTTCATCAAAATTAAAAATATCATTTTCATAAACAATTTTTCCGTTTATCATAGTTAGATAAACATCACTTGATTTTGCTGAATATACCAAATTTGAAACTAAATTATTATGCGGAAAATGATGCGGTTTATCTATATCAATCAAAATCAAATCGGCGAAATATCCTTCTTTTATGTCGCCTAAATTGTCAAATCCCAAAGATTTTGCTCCGTTGATAGTTGACATTTTTAAAATTTCTTTTGCTTTTAAAATTTCAGCATTATATAAAGTTGTTTTGTTTAAAGTTGCTGTTAAAAACATTTCCTTAAACATATCGTAACTGTTGTTGCTATATGCTCCATCTGTTCCAATTGCAATATTAATTCCTGCTGTTTGCATTGCATAAATAGGAGCAATTCCGCTGGCAAGTTTTAAATTGCTTGACGGACAAGTTACCACATTTACATTATAGTCCGCCAAAATTTTCAAATCATCTTTATCTGTGTGGACTGCGTGATAAATTGTGCAAGGTCTGTCTAGAAATCCTAAATATTCCAAATACTCAACTGGTGTTTTATCATATTTTACAGTGCAATCTCCGACTTCTTTTAAAGTTTCTGATAAATGCGTGCTTACACTCAAATTGTTTTTTCCTGCAAAAACTATCAACTCGTCAAATTGTTTTTGACTTGTTCCATAAACTGAATGTGCAAAACATACGGCTTTAAAATTATTTTTCTTTATCTCTTTAAATTGCTGTTCTAAATTTACTTTTTTCGTTTGGTTTACATTTGGATATCCAAGCGAAATACGGGCTCGCATACCTGCTTTTTTTAAGGCGTTCATAATCGGTGAAATAAAAGAATAATTTTCCTCTACGCAAGTTATTCCTGCCCTTACATATTCCATCACTCCGAGCATAGTTGACCAGTAAATATCATTTTCTGTCATCTTTCTTTCTATGGGAATGATTTTGTCAAGCCATAAATCTAGTGGCATATCATCGGCATAACCACGCATTATTGTTGACGGTATATGAGAATGAGTATTGACAAAGCCACTCATTAAAATATTATTTTTTACATCAATTTTTCTGTCCGCATCAAAAACAGGTGGATTTTTTCCGACATATACAATTTTTTCATCTTCAACTAAAACATCTCCTGAAATTATTTTGCAATTCTGTAATATTTGTGCGTTATAAAACCAAATTTTCATTTTCTCACCTCTTAATTTTTCCTTACAAATTAATAAATAATTACAATTGCAACTGCTGAATTTTTCGTATGCGAAATACTTAAATCAATTTTTTTTATAAAATAATCGCTTTTTATCTTTTCTGATTTGTCCTGTGTGAATTCTTTTTCTTTAATCAACTCTCTTGCATCGCCGTAAAGATTTAGGTACGGTTTTCCACTTTCGAAATGTAAAACCTCAATGCTTCTCATATCTAATTTTTTCTCACATTCAAGTGCTTTAATAAAGGCTTCTTTTGCACAAAAAAACCCGGCAAATCGTTCAGCATAATTTTTGTATTTTCTAGCATAATGAATTTCATTTTCGGTGAATATTTTTTTATAAAAAGAGTCGTCTTTTTCATAAAATCTATTAATCTCAACCATATCAATTCCAATTTTCATTGCTACTCCGCTCAACTGAATTACTTTTCGAAAATTTTATTAATTACACGCATAATTTCATCATATTTAAAACCTTTGCCCATTAAATGATTAAACAATTTAGCTTTCAATATAAATTCATTATTTTGTTGTTGTTTTGCTTTATTTAAACTCTCGACTTCTTGATTTTTTATATTTCCGTTATCTTTCTTATTTCTCAGAAATTTTTCTGCTAATTTAAAAATTTCATCATCTTGATTTTCCATTTCATTAATGCTTTTTTTAATAATATCTAAATTAATTCCTTTATTTTTTAATTCGAATTCAATTGCTTTTTTGCCTTTCACGCTTTTTTTCATATTTATATAATTTTTAGCATAATTCTCATCATTTATATAGTTGTATTCTTGAAGTTTTTTTATGGCATATTTCACTGCTTCCTGAGAAAAAGATTTTTTATTTAGATAATCACCTATTTCTTTTTTTGTTTTTGAATAAAGACTAACGAGTTTCATTGCTGTGTTTAGTGCAAGTTTTTTTTGTCCTTCCGCTTTCGCATTATTTAAAAAATCAGCGTCATAATTAACGCCTTTTTTTAAATTAAATTTTACAATTGTTTCATCAATTAATATGCACCAAAAAAGATTATCAACAAAAACTTTATATTTGACAGATTTTCCTATTTTTTTTAAATCTGTAATTTCCATTTATATTCCTTTTTTTATTTAAATATAAGTTTTACAAAAGTTTTTTTGCCTTTTTTCAATATTGCAACTTTATTATTAAAATCCTTTTCACTTAAAAGTTTTTCAGGGTCAATTATCTTTTCATTATTCAGCGACAATCCGCCCTGAGCCGCAACTCTTCGAACTTCACTTTTTGAACCTGCTAGATTTGCAATCAAAAAAGCATCTAAAATCTTAAAACCCTTTTTCAAAGTTTGTGCATCTATTTCAATTTCTGGCATATTGCTTAAATCATTCAAATTTGTTTTGGAAGAGAATAAATTTTTTGCCGTATCTTGTGCTTCTTTCGCATCCGCTTCACCGTGAATAAGTTTTGTTACTTCAAACGCCATTCTATGCTTTGCATCACGAATATCACCTTTCATAATTTCACTAACTTCGTCAACTGACAAGTCGCTTAATATTTTCAAAAATCTCTCAACATCGGCGTCGTTTTGGTTATAAAAATATTGATAAAATTCAAAAGGTGATGTTTTTTCTTTAAGCACCCAAACTGCACCTTTTTCAGTTTTTCCCATTTTATTCCCTTCTGAATTTAAAAGTAATGGACAAGTCATCGCTTGAAAATTTTGTTCGCTTTTTCCTTCCTGATGAGCAAGTTTGCGTCCGAGTTCAACACCTGCCAAAATATTCGCCCATTGATCGCTACCGCCAATTTGCATACTGCAACCATATTTTTTATTTAAGTAAACAAAATCATATGCTTGCATAAGCATATATCCCATTTCAAAAAAAGTCAGCCCGCCTTCATTAAGTCTTGATGAGTATGCCTCAGTTGCAAGCATTTTATTTACATTAAAATGAACTCCAATTTCACGCATAAATTCGACATAATTCAAGTTTTTAAACCAGTCATAGTTATTCACAAATGTAATCGGATTTTCTCCGCCAAGGTTTAAGAATTTTCCAATTATTTTTTTTATACTATCGAGATTTGATGTAATGAAATCCTGTGAAACCATTTTTCGCATTTCTCGTTTTCCAGACGGGTCTCCAATCATTGCTGTTGCACCGCCAAGCAAAATTATTATACGGTGCCCTGCGTTTTGAAAATGTCTTAAAATTATAAGCGGAAAGCAATGCCCTATATGCAGACTATCGGCGGTTGGGTCTATGCCACAATACAAAGTCATCGGTTTGCCGTTGCAAAGTTTTTTTACTGCTGCTTCGTCGGTTGTTTGATATACATATCCTTTTTTCTGTAAAAATTCAAAAAGTTTTTTATCCATATTTTTCTTCCTTTCCCTGATTTTAATACAATTATAATTTTTAATTTAATCAATAAATATTTTATCTTATATTATTGCAAAAATCAAGCAAAATCATTTTTTTAAAACATTAACAAAATGTGATATATTTTTTAATATTAATAAAAGATAATAAATATTTGCTTTAAAAAATTATTTTTGCTATTATAAATAAAAATGGAGATGAAAAATTGAATTGTAAAAATTGTAAAACTTTCGGACCGTCGCCAATTCCGCAGGAAGGAAACTTTACTCAAACGAAAGAAATTTCCGACATAAGCGGTTTTTCGCACGGCTGTGGCGCTTGTGCCCCTCAGCAAGGAGTGTGTAAATTAACACTTAATGTTAAAAATGGAATTATTCGTGAAGCATTAGTTGAAACAATTGGTTGTAGTGCTATGACTCATTCGGCGGCAATGGCAGGAGAAATTTTAGTTGGCAAAACTCTTTTGGAGGCGTTGAATACGGATTTGGTGTGCGATGCAATCAATGTCGCAATGCGTGAAATTTTCCTTCAACTTGTCTACGGTCGAAGTCAAAGTGCTTTTTCTGAAAATGGACTAGAAGTCGGAAGTGCCTTAGAAGATTTAGGTAAACACAGAGCAAGCAATTTTGCCACGGTTTATGGTGGAGAGAATGGTCCTAGATACCTTAATCTTGCAGAAGGCTATGTTACACGGCTTGCACTTGATAAAAACAGTGAAGTAATTGGTTATGAATATGTCGATGTTAATTCTCTTATTGAAAAATTGCGAAACGGAGGAAATCCAACTCAAACACTTGCAGATTGCACTAAAACCTATGGTAGATTTGCACAAGGAGTGAATTTTTTAAATCCTAGAAAAGATTGAAATTCGTGCGGAAGTTAAAACAAATAATAAGATTTAGTGAAATTAAATAAATTTCAAATAAATAAAAAGGCGAAAAAATGAAAGGAAATATAAGTAAAATAGATAATAAACTAAAAAATCTTAATTTTAAAGATTTAAATGAAGTTAAAAAATTTTGCCTTGAATGCAAAATCAATGTCGAAAAAATTATTAAAAATATTCAACCTATTGCTTTTGATAATGCTATTTCCGCTTATGAAGTTGGAGTTGCTATGGCAATTAAGAATAATAATTCTGATGCGGGAGTTTGTGCTGAAAAAATTGGCGAAGCACTGCAAATTTTTTGTAAGGCGGGTTCGGTTGCAGAGCAACGGAAAGTCGGCATTGGACACGGTAATTTAGCTGCAAAATTATTGAACGAAAAAACTAAATGCTTTTGTTTTTTGGCAGGACACGAAAGTTTTGCTGCATCAGAAGGAGCAATCGGTATTGTGAAATCTGCTAACAAAGTGAGAAAAACACCGTTGCGAGTAATTCTAAATGGACTTGGAAAAGATGCGGCTTATATTATTGCACGAATTAAAGGTTTCATTTTCGTTGAAACCTCTTTTAATCAAAAGAACCATAAACTTACAATTCTCAATGAAATTAATTTCGGCAATGAGCAATCGGTAAAAAATTCAAAATCAAATACAAAAAAAATGAATAACTATTCATTAAAAAAAGAAGAAACAAACTTAAATATAGATGAAAATAATGTCCGTATTTATGGTACATACGATGTTAATGAAGGAGTGGAAATTATGATTCACGAAAATGTCGACGTATCAATTACAGGCAATTCAACGAATATTGTCCGCTTCACACATCCAGTGGCGGGCGAATATAAAAAATATTGCATTGAAAATGGTAAGAACTATTTTTCCGTAGCATCTGGTGGCGGCACAGGTCGAACAATGCATCCAGATAATGTGAAGGCAGGTCCTACAAGTTATGGGTTAACTGACACAATGGGGAGAATGCATTGCGACGTTCAATTCGCTGGGAGTTCTTCCGTTCCTGCACACGTTTCAATGATGGGCTTTATTGGAATGGGAAATAATAATATTGTCGGTGCAACTGTTGCACTTGCGGTTGAATGTAGTCGCTATTTAAGTGAAAATAATTTTTAATATAAGTTTAAAAATAAAATAATAAAAACAATTTCAAAATTAATTTTTTTTAATAGATTTTTTGTTTGAAACTTAAACAATTCCTTGTGCATATTTATACATATTTTTGAATTTATATTGCTTGTTTTTTTGACTTGAAAAAATTCAATCTCTTTTTGTTTTTTGGCTTTTTTGAAGTTTTATCATCTGATGAAATGTTTTCAATATATTCTTTTTTGCATTCTGTTTTTTTCTGCGCTATTACAAATCGGTCAATGTGATTATAGTCTTTTAAGATTTTAATGTTTGTGAAATTTTCTGCCAAAACTTTCTTAACTTTGCTCCCCTGCCCTTTTCCAATTTCTAAAAAAATCTTTCCATTTTCAACTAGAAAAGGTGGCGATTCGTTTGCAATTTTTTTATAGAAATACAAGCCATCAAAACCACCATCAAGAGAAATTATTGGGTCAAAATCTCTTACTTCTATTTGCAAAGTTTTTATTTTGTCTGTTTTTATATATGGCGGATTGCTTATTATAAAATCAAAAAATTGCTTCTTTTTTAAGTTCGAAAACAAATCGCTTTGTTTAACTTCTATTTGAGCATTATTTTTTTTTGCGTTCGTTTGTGCAATCTCTAATGCCTGCGTGCTTATATCAGTCGCAAAAACTTTTGCCGTTGTGTTTTTTGCTATTGCAATTGCAATTGCTCCGCTTCCGGTACATAAATCTAATACTGCTATCCTTTTTCCTGATTTTTTAGAATCTTTTTCAGATTTAACAGTTACCTTATCTATTTTCTTATCTATTTTCTCGGCGGTGCTTTTAACATCGTGTTTGAATTTTTTTAATGCGTTACGTTCTGCCTTTTTAATTTCTTTTATTGCAATTTCGGTTAAAATCTCAGTTTCTTGACGTGGAGTTAATACATTTTTATCAACTTTCATTTTTAAGCCGTAAAATTCTGTATATTCAAAAATCTTTGCAATCGGCTCTCCTTTAATCCGACGTGCCAACAAACTAAGTAGCTCTTTTTGTTGCTGTTTTGTGATTTGAGTTAAAAATTTAATTTCATATTTTGGCAAATTGAAATATGATGCAATCAGCCAATCGACTTCGCTTATATCATTGATGCCGTTTTCAATCATTTTTTGTTTTATTTCAGAGTAAACGAAAGAAAAAGCAACGTTATCACTTGCCGTAATTTCATTTTGTTTTATTAATTCTCTTTCATAATCTTGTATCATAAATTTAATTTCACATAAAGAGGCGCGTGCCAAAAGAAGTTCAGTTTGCGATGGTGATGAATTCACCAGCCAACTTATAAATTTTATATATTTTTTATGCTTTATCCAATTTGTGTCCAGTAAAAATAATAATTCATAGACAACCGAAAAGCAAATAATCATTATTAAAAAATTTGCAAACGGTCTTAGCCACGCACTTATATCAAGTCCAATTAAAGATATCACAAAATAGGATAGCAGTAAAGAAAAAACGACAAAATTTAAGTAGTTTGTTGCTCTATGCTCTTTGATTTTGTCTTGTTTCTTTATGCTTTCTTTTTCAAGGACAGTTTTGAAAGGACGGGTTTGAAACATTGACAAATCACGAGTTGAAGCATTTAATTCTATTTCAGAATTTAATGCAACGTTTCCCGCAGTGTTGAATTTATAAAGATTTTTCAACGCTGGAATTAAATATATCAGCATTAAAATTAGATAAAAAATCATTATTTTAGTCAGAGCAATACATAATTTTTTGACAAATATACTATAATTTTTATTTAAAATCCAAAAACCGAGATGAGTTGGCAAAAATCCTAGAAAAATAATAGCCACAAAAAAAGCAATGAACATCAAAATTAAAGTAATAATGAACGGATTATATTGGAAAAGAACATTTGATGAATTTGTAGAAACAGAATTGGCGGAAACAGAATTCGAATTTTTTGAAACCGCTTTTGTTTTTGTTTTTTTTGAAGTGTCCTTTTTTGAAGTGGTTTTTAATAGAGATTTTTGATTTAACGAATTGTGATTTAGAATCCTAAAAGATTTTTTTAAGCCTACAAAAAAATAATAAGTGCCAAAAAACAAATATTCAATTCCCCTTAAAAACCAAATATTTGTATGCGGTATAACTTGATTTTTTAATTTAAAACTATTCATCTCCGTTGCGCCTTTTGGCGATACGGAACAAATGACAGCATTATTTTTTTCTATGCAAAGATTTCCAGCAAGTGCTGGAAATAAAAAAACATTATTCATATTTTAATTATTTGCATTTTCGAATTTTTATATGCGAAATCTTTATAAATTAAAAAATAAATAATTTAATTTTTTACTTAAATTTTTTACTTTAATTTTTTAAAAATTTTACAACAATTTTCTGTGGAGATTTGCATCATTTTTTGAAAACTTATATCTTTTAATTCGGCTGTTTTTTGTACTGTTAATTCTAAAAACTTCGGCTCGTTGATTTTTCCTCTATACGGATGTGGAGTTAAATATGGGCAATCGGTTTCGAAAAGTATCATATCAAGCGGAACTTTTTCAATTAATTCTTGTGTTTCTATGGCATTTTTGAAAGTTACAACTCCGCCAACTGAAATTTTTAAGCCAAGTTCGCCAACTTTTCTCAAATTCTCAAAAGAGCCTTTAAAGCAATGCATTATGCCACCATTTTTTAATAAATTGCGATGCTCTGTAAGAATTTCCAAAGTATCATTCATTGCATTACGACAATGTACTTGCACTGGCAAGCCGAATGTATCTGCAAGTTTTAGTTGAGCAATAAAAACATTTCTTTGCTTTTCCTTATCGAAATTCTCATAATGATAGTCTAATCCAATTTCTCCAATTGCAACAACTTTTTTGTTTTGGTAGTTCTTTGTTAGAAAATCAATAAAATCTTGACTAAAAAACCCTGAATTGTTCGGATGAATTCCAATAGCGGCATATATATTTTCATTTTCAGTAGATAATTTTAGTGCTTTTTTTGAAGATTCAAAATCATAACTTACGCAAATTATTTTTTCAACTTTGCTTTGTTTTGCATTTTTTAGAGTTTCATTTAAATTATTATATCGCTCATCGTTTAAATGTGCGTGAACATCAATTAAAAACTCATTCATAACTTTTCCTTAATTTGTATTATATTTAATATTTTTCAAGTCTGCAAATTTATTATAACATAAAATCTTACTTTTTGTAAATTAACTATTCGTTGTTATAGGAATTTATTATATATGTAAATTCATATATTTAATTATGAATAAAATTTGGACATTTATGATGATTGCTTCAATTGTGGCACTTATTTTTACTGAGCCGTCAATTGTTGTCAAAGAAATGAGCGATGCTTCGTGGGGAGTTCTGCAACTTTGCGCCGAATTGCTTGCAATTTACACAATTTGGATGGGGCTTTTAGAAATTGTTGACAAATCAGGGCTGGGCGAAAAACTGGCAAAACTTCTTTCTCCTATTATTAAATGGCTTTTTAGAATTCAAGATAAAGAAGCCACTAAATATATTGCATTGAATATTTCATCCAATATGTTGGGGTTGGGAAATGCCGCAACGCCGACGGGAATTAAAGCAATGCAACGACTAGATGATGGTAGCGGAAATGTTACTCCGGCAATGATTATGTTGCTTATTGTGAATTCAACGGCAATTCAACTTTTGCCAACAACGACAATCGGACTGCGAGCAACTTCGGGTAGCCAAAATCCAAGTGATATTATAATTCCAACACTTGTAGCAACTCTTATAACTTGTATTTTTGGTATTTTATGTGCAAAACTTTTTGAAAAAATATTTTATAAGGAAAAAAATAAAAACAATGATAAGTCAGATAAAATCGACAGAAATAATATAGGCAATCAAACAAATAAAGAAACGAACAACAAGAATATTGAGAATAAGACATATCAACAAAAAATTAAAAATAATTCAAATATTAAAATAAAATTGATTAATGAAAAACAAGGCTTCAACCTAAAAACTTGTAATGAAAATTCTAGCAATCACATTATAAAAAATACAAATTTTAAAAAAGGTGTAAATGAGAAATTAAATAATCGGGGGAAATTTTTATGATTATCAGTAATTATTTAATTCCGATTATCATTATTGCATTGCTGATTTATGCGAGTGTAAAAAAACTTGAAACATATAATATTTTCGTTCAGGGTGCACGAGGTGCTTTTGATTTAGTTGTTAGCATTTTCCCTTTTATTGCTGCAATTATGATTATGGTAGCACTTATGCGTGCAAGTGGAATAACTGACATTTTAGTGTTTATTTTAGCACCGATTTTTAATTTATTGGGAATTCCAACCGAGGTTTGCGAACTTGTGCTTTTACGACCTTTTACAGGAAGCGGAAGTTATGCTCTATTGAATGAAATTTTTGATATTTACGGACCTGATACATACGTTGCCCGCTGTGCGTCGGTTATGATGAGCACTAGTGAAACTATTTTCTATGTCGCAACCGTGTATTTTTCGCAAACGAGTGTGAAGCGACTTTCGTATGCAATTCCTCTTGCGCTTTTGTGTAGCATTTTTGGAACAATTATGGCTTGTTTAATTTGTCAATTTTTATAAAATTTATTTGTTTAATTTTAAATTTTTAATTTTTTCTAAATATTTTCCATCTTTGTCATTCGTTATAAGTGTTGGCAAAATTTTTACGCCTTCCTTCCCTCCTTTCACTGCTTCAACGAGAACGAGAATTGCGTTTGAATTATCTTTTGGCTGTGTGAATAGAATTTTTTTGGGTTCAAGTCCATATTGTTTAAGTTTAAATATAAGTTCGGCTGTGCGTTCACTGTCGTAAATAACATAGAATTTTCCGCCAAACTTTAACAGCGAATATGCAACTTTTATTATTTCTTCCATTTTTATGGCAACTTCGTGTCGAGCAAGAATTTTGCTATCGACTTTTTTTACATCTAAGCTTTCAAAATTGTTTGCATTTGACTTTAATGTTTCTTGATTTTGCATTTTTTTATAAGGTGGATTACAAATAATAACATCTGCCGTTTTTTTTAAAAATAAAGTTGATTCATTTTTTTGAGTTATGGACTCAGGAATAAATTCAAATAGAGAATTTGATTTTTTCAAATTATCGGCTTGAATTTTTATGTTTTTTATATCACAATTTATTATTTTTATTGCACTTTCCAATTTATTGAATTTAACACTTCGGCGAGCCATATCGGCAAGTTCTTTTTGAATTTCAATTCCTAGTACGTTTTTTAATTTGTTTTTATAGGCTGTCAAAATTGCAATTATACCACTACCTGTGCAAAGGTCTATTACAAAATTTTTAGGAGTTGCACGAACAAAATTTGCGAGAATCACGGCATCGCTGGTGAAACGATAAAGACTGCGGTTTTGAATTATTTTTAAACCGTCAAGTTGTAAATCTTCAATTTGTTCGTCATCTTTTAAAATTTCGTTGCATTCATATTTTTGATTTTGTTTCATTTTTTTGAGTTCTGCACTGCACATTCTGCACATCTTGTTTTACTGTTTGAATTTTCATTTTTATTATTTTTTACAAATTTTAAATCTTCAACATTATATTCCTTAATGCTGTCGTTGAGTTTAACCTGAATCTTTTTTTTAAGCAAATTGTTATATAAAACTTTGCCCTTACCTTCCGCCGTTATAACTTCACTTCCAATTTTTGGCATTTGACTTAAAATTTCTGTGTAGTGGCTGTTTTCATAAGCCAAGCAACACAAAAGACGTCCGCAAAGTCCGCTGATATTCGTTGGATTTAACGACAAGCCTTGATTTTTTGCCATTTTTATTGATACGTGTTCAAAATCTCCTGTGTTTTTGCAACAGCAACAGGGACGACCGCAAATGCCTATTCCGCCCATAATTTTCACTTCGTCCCGTGAGCCGACTTGCCTTAATTCAATTTTCATCTTGAAGTCTTGTGCAAGCATCTTCACAAGTTCTCTGAAATCTATACGTTTTTCAGATGAAAAACTTATGATTATTTTGCTACGGTCGAGCATTAATTCAGCATAAATCAGTTTCATATCAAGTTGAAGTTTCTTGACAAATTCTTTGGTTTTTGAAAGATATTTTTTGGCCTTTATCTTATTTTCTTCCGCAGTTTTAATATCTTTTTCATCTGCCTTGCGTAATATTTTTTTCAATGGCTCTTTCGGCACATTATTTAATTCATTGACAGGAGTTAAAATTTTGCCGAGTTCTTGCCCTCGCACTGTTTCAACAACGACAAAATCGCCCTTATTTAATTCAAGATTATTAGGGTCAAAAGAGTACATCTTTGGCTGATTATCAAACTTTACTCCTACTTCTTTATATTGCATAAATATTTTACCTCCAAAATTTTAAAGAGCAAATAATCCGCAATTAAATTCGGATTTACATTTGCTTCGAATTGCTTTTTTGATTCGACAATCAAGTTTAAAATACCATATATTGTTTCAACGTTGAAATCCTTAACTAGTGATTGAATTTTCTCATCATTGGACGAAGAAAAATTTGCGTGCAATAATTTATCCATCACATCTTGTAAAATATTTAATCGATTTAAAAAGCCACTTTTTTCTGAAAATTTGTTTATATAATTTATTATTAGTTTGGTGTTTTTCATTTCTGAAAGCATTGAGAGTATGAAATCATATTCAGCAGCAATTTTTTGATTTGTAAGAGATAGCGTCTTTCCTGGCAAGCCGTCTCCGAGATTTATTGCGGTATAATCAACTTTTCCTGTTATTGCTTTTAAAATTTGTGCAACTGATTCGGATTTTAGCGGTTTCAAACTGATTGACAATGTTCTTGAAATTATCGTTTGCAAAACATTGTTTAAGTCAGTTGTATTTAGTAAAAAAATTACATTTTTGGGTGTGTCTTCTAATGTTTTTAAAATTTTATTTTGTGCCTGAATTGTAGATTTATCTACGTTGTTTATTATGAAAATTTTATAATTTATCAGCATAGGTTTTATGCTAGCATTTCTTATAATTGAAATGCTGTCATCAACTAAAAATGTTTGGTTTTGGGGATATGTGAAAACGTCGGGATGAAATTGTGATATGATTTTTAAACAATTATTACACTTAAAACATGGTTGAGATTTTCCGCACGCAAGAGTAATCGCAACCGCAATACAAAATTGTTCGTTATAAAACTCATCCTCAAATGTGATTAAATAGGCATGCGAAAGTTTATCTGACTTTATTACTTTTTCAAAGTTAGTAAAAGATTCGCCTTTTATTATTTGTTTTATTGTTTCGATAAATTTTGTCTTATCGTTATTTTTTATAACTTTTTCCACGAAAATATTTTAACATATTTTTTTTAATTAGGCAAGTTTTAAAGTAAATAGGATTTCTTTATTTGGCTAAACAAAATTCAATACTGAAAAAACGCACTTTTCGCAAGTAGAAAGAGCTGGAATTCCACAAACATTACACTTTTTAAAAAAGTAGCGGTTTTCGCTTTGAAATTCAATTCCAGTTTTAAATTTCTTTATGTTTTAATCTCGACTTCAAAACATCAGAACGCTTTAAATCGTATTTAGAAAAAATACTCAATGCAAGAGCAATCGACACTGCACAGCCTATAAAAACAATACCGCCAAGCCAATTTTGCACACTTATTGCTTGCACCGGTTCTGCTGCATTAAATTTGATTAAATCCAATAAAACTCCAATAATCAAAAGTGCAACCGAATTTGCAATATTATAAGCAAGCGTCATAAATCCACTATAAATTCCACTAGTATTTTGTTTTGTTTTTAATCTGTCCATTGTAATAGCATCGGCATACATTGAAATCGGCAAGGAATATAATGCTCCCGTTCCAAAACCGCAAACGAAAATACAACCGAGAACGACAAAGAAGGTAATATGTGTTTCAATATAAAGTCTGAAAATAAAACTTAACGAAGTCAAACCTATACCAATTAAAACGACAACTAGCGATACTTTAAGTGCGGGTTTCTTATCTATTCGGTTTGAAAGATGAATCCAAAACGGCTGTGAAATTATCGCCGAAACGAAAAGTCCTGCCATTAAAATTGCAATTTGAGAACTCGTAAAATGATAGGCATAAGTGAAAAGATGCAGTCCAACGGAACAAAGAAAGGCTGTCGAAATCAAAGCAACGGAATATCCTATTATAATTGAACCGAAATTTTTCTTTTTTAGTGCAAGAAAAAATGTATGGAAAATTTTAAAAAATGAATTAAATACTGATTTAGTCGAAGTTTTAGTTTTCTTTGATTTTTTAAACTTATAAATTTTCTGAACTTTTTTAAGTGTCCCGATTATGCAAATTGCACCGCAAATCAAACCAAGTATTGATGTGAAATAAGCAATATTTACATATCCTGACTGCATAAATTGTGCTTGTTCACCGCTATTTGATGGCATAAATAGCAACATTAAAATGCTCGGCATAATCATTCCTAAAATAAAAAAAACAGTTTTATATCCTTGTAGTCTCGACTGCTCGTGGTAATCTGGTGCTAAATCAATTCCAAGTGCCACATATGGCGTTGCAAATGTAGTGCAAAATGTTTCAAGAGTTAGCAAACAAACCAATAGCCAAACGAATTTTACAGCATCGGATGATTCAAAAGGTACTGTCCAAAGCAGAATATTGAAAAAAGCCATTCCAAACGATGCTATGAGCATAAAACCAAGTCTTTTTCCAAAGACTTTATTGTTATGTTTGTCGGACGCATAGCCAATAATGGGGTCAGAAATCCCATCCCAAAAAACACTAATCGCAACAGCGATACCAACAAGTGTACCTGAAATTCCAAGCACACTTGTCCCAAAAAACATTATGAAATTATTTACCGTTTGAGAGATTGTTCCGTATCCGAGATTACCAATACCATAACAAAATTTGGTTTTAAAATCAAGTTTCATTCTTAATATATTATGTTCGAAACTGGCTGAAATAAAACCTTACATTGATTTATTAATTTTTATTTTTCATCCGTTCTTAATTGTATAATTTCAATGGCTTCTATTGCTTCATTAATTAATTTATCCATTTGTAAATAATTTTCTTGCTTTTCTGCTTCTACAATTGTCGGCTTTATAACAGGATTTTTCGGCAAAAACGCAGTACAACAATCTTCATATGGTAAAATCGAAATGTTATATGTGTTGATTTCTTTCGCAATATTTACAATTTCAAATTTATCAAGTGCAATCACTGGTCTTAAAACAGGAATTGTTTTTAATGCGTTATTAATCACTGTAATACTTTCAATTGTTTGACTTGCAACTTGTCCTAAACTTTCTCCTGTAATTATGCCTTTAAAAAAATTCTGCTCGCAGATTTTTTCGGCAATTCGCATCATAATTCTTCGCATAATTGTAATCATATAATGTTCGCTACAATTTATATGAATTTGCTCTTGAATTTTGCTAAAAGGAACCATGAAAATTTTAATATTTCCAGCGTAAGCAGTCAATTTTTTTGCAAGTTCAATAACTTTTTCTTTCGCTGCAACGCTCGTATATGGAAAACTAAAAAAGTGAATAGCATTTATCGTCAATCCTCTTTTTGCCATTAAATAGCCAGCAACTGGGCTGTCTATGCCACCGGATAATAGAAGCAAGCCTTGACCTGCACTACCAACTGGCATACCGCCGCAACAATTGATTTTTTCCGCAAAAATATAAGTTTTTCCGTTTTCTCTTATTTCAATATTTAATTCAAAATCAGGTTCGTGCAACTCAACTTTAAGATTTTTAAAATGATTCAATATAACTTCGCCAATTTGTGCGGCAAATTTATCGGAATGAATCGGAAAGGTTTTGTCCGCTCTTTTAGCCACCACTTTAAATGAAGTATAATTATTTTTTTTAAGTAAATCTTCAACAAATTTAACGCTTAATTTTTCTATTTCTTCTTTTTTTGTTTCAATTTCAGTTGCAAAACTCAAAGAAACCAACCCAAAAATTTTGGTTATCTTGTCTATAATTTTATTAAAATCACTATCTTTAAAATTTGTTATTAAATATCTGCCGTAGATTTTTTCAACCTTGCACTCAATAGCATTTAATGAATTTTTTATATTTTTAATCAAGAGATTTTCGAAAAAATTTTTATTTCGACCTTTTAAATATATTTCGCCATATCGTAAAATGATAACTTTTCGCATATTCCATACCTTTGTTTTATATATTTTTTTTAAATTTCTTTTATCTTATGATTTGTTTTTATGATTAATTTTAAAATAAAGTTCATTAATGCAGTCTGCCAAAATCTTACTACCCTGCTCAATTTCATTGTGCGTTGTGTCTTTTGAAAAACTGACTCTTATGTTTCCATCAATGACCTTTTTCGGTTGTCCCATTGCTTCAAATATGCGGTTTCCGCTTTTTTTTGATGAACAGGCACTGCCTGTGCCAATTAAAAGACCTTTGCTGTCACATAATCTAAGTAAAGTTTCGCCTTTAAGTCCCGGAATTGAAAAAGATGTTATATATGGCGACATGTTTTCATTTTTTTCAATAAATGAAATTGGGATATCTTTTTCTATTAATTCCTTAATCCGTGAAACAAAAGTTTGCTTTATTTTTAAAACATTTTTAAATTGATTCTCAATTTGTTCGCTATTTCCAATTTCTTCTAAAACAGTTTTGAATGCCATTATTGCTGCTGTATTTTCAGTTCCTGAACGTAAATTATATTCTTGTCCACCACCAAAAATTTGAGGTTTGAGTTTATCTGGATTTTTGACATACAATACGCCAAGTCCTTTTGGACCGTGAATTTTATGTGCACTTATGGTATAAAAATCTAAATTCAAAGAGGAAAAATCTGTTTTTATTTTCCCAAAGGCCTGAACACCGTCAATATGCAACAGTGCTTTCGGGCAAATTTTTTCTTTAAGCGAACAAATTCTTTTTAAATCATTTATTGCACCTGACTCGTTTGAGATATGAATTATGGAAATAAAATTCACATCTGGACTTAACTTCTTTTCAAAATCAGCATAGTCAATTTCTCCATTCTTTTGGAGATTTATAAAGTCAACTTCCGCACCGTTTGCCTGCAAATTTTGTGCTGTGTTATAGACGGATGCGTGCTCTCCCTTAGAGAACAAAAGTTTTTTAAAAGATTTTTTGAATGAGCCGTTAATTGCTAAATTTGATGCTTCTGTTGCAGAGCCAGTGAAAATTATATTATTATCGAATTTCAAATTTAGTTTTTCACAAACTAGTTTTTTAACACTTTCAATTTGTTTAAAATTTTCAATTCCTGCCAAATAAACCGACGAAGGATTGTAAAATTTTTCGACACTAAATTTAATCAAGTTATCAACTGCTTTTTCGCTTAATTTTGTCGTGCTTGCATTATCGAAAAAAATCATATCAACACCTCACTGCTTCGACTTTTAATTAAAATTTTAATTGTTTAATTTTATCATTACATAGAAAAATTGTCAATTGAATTTTCTGAAACGTTTCAATTACAAAAGTTTTTAAAATAGATTGAAATAAATTTGAGAGTTAAAAAAACTTGAATTAAGTTTCAATTCAAGTTTTAAGAAATATTAACTATTAACAAAAAACGTGAGCTAATACTGCTTATAGTATTATGTAATTATGCTAAGCCACTATATAGTGGCTTTTATGTCATCTAAACAAAATAAAACTTTTATGACAATGCTTCACTTACCGTTGTAACATTGAAATTATTTTTCTTTAAATAATCAATTATTCTCGGAAATGCTTTTAAAGTTGCGCCTGTCGGATGCATTAAAATCAAGTCGCCACCTTGCACATTTTTTATTGCTCTCGTATATATTAAGTTTTCATCTTGGTCGCGCCAATCTATCGTATCTCTCGTCCACATAATTGTTTTATAGCCTAAATCTTTTGCAATTTCAACAGTTTTATTTGTATACGCACCACTTGGAGGAGCAAAAAGTTTCATTTCAATTCCAGTAGTTGACTTAATAATTTGATGCGTTTTATTGATTTCATTATGACTTTCCTGCTCAGAAAGTTTATCTTGACTTTTATGTAAATAGCCGTGATTTCCTATTTCACAATTTTTTTCAATAATTTCTTTTATTAAATCCTCATTGACTGCCGCCCAGACGCCACCGATAAAAAACGTACATTTCACTTGTTTGTCTTCAATCACATCAAGTAACGGTTGAATAAATTCGTCTCCCCAATAAACATTAATCATCAATGCAACATTTTTTCCTTCTACATTGCCCTGATAAATCGCCTGCGTTCCAACTTCACTGTTAAAAACTCTCAAAGTTCCACCTGCATAAGAAAAAGCAAATACAGTTATAAGAACTGCCACAATAACCAAATTCGTTATTATGCCACGCAACCTTTTAGATTTAAAAGATTTAATATTCATATATAATATTTTCATAATATTATGTATGCTACAAATTTTTTATTAATAACTATTTTCAGTTGTCGATTTTTGAGTTTAATTTATACTTTTTAAAAAATATTTTACTATATTCCTTGAATTGAACTCAAATTTAATATATAATATTTTTATTGTGTTAAAAGAATTTAAAATATATAAAAACTAAAATTTAGAATTATAAATATATATCATATTATTCATATTTTATTATATTAAAGTAATTAATAATACAAAATTAAAAAATCAGGAGATAAAAAATTCATTGAAAAATATTAAACTTATAAGCGATGGTGCTTGTGATTTAAGCAAGGATGAAGCAAAAAAATTAAACATTTCGCTCGTTAATTTTTGGATTAATGTCGATGACGAAACTCTGTGTTTGGAAAGCGACGAGCTTTATGAAATGATGAAAAACAAACCCAATTCACATTTCAAAACAGCCTGTCCTTCGATTTTGGAATATATTACCGAATTTGAAAAGGCTATAAAACAAAAACAAACTGTGCTTTGCATTTGTATTGCTACAAAATTTAGTGGGTCATTTGATAGTGCAACAGTCGCAAAAACCACAATTTTAGAAAAATATCCCAATGCGGAAATTCACGTGATTGATTCACGAATGTGTAGCGCTTCTCAAAATCTTCTTGTGAAGAGCATTGCTAGTATGATTGAGGAAGGTTATAGCATAGACAAAATTTTGAAAACGATTGAAACTTTGAAAGAGGAAACAAAAATCTATTTAACTGTTAAAAATTTAGACTATTTACGAGCAGGTGGTCGAATTGGCAATTTGTCGAGTATTCTTTTAAATATACTAGCAATTAAACCTATAATAGTTATGGAAAACGGCGATGTAAAAAGTGGCGGAAAAGGTTTAGGAATTGGTATGACATTGCAAAAAATAATCAACGATGTAAAAAAATGGTTCGAACATTTTCGTAAAGATATTGAAGAATTCAGATTTTATGTCGGTTATAGTACGGACAAAAACTTGGCGAAAAATTTCTTCACAAACGTTATTAATAAATTAAAACTTAAAAAAAGTGATGTCGAATTAAATCAAATTGGCAGCACTGCCGCCGTTCACACAGGGCCTGAAACAATCGGAATTTCTTTTATGAGAAAATATAAAACAATTAAATAATTATATATTTTGTTGTAATCAAGTTTTTTATTTATTTAAAATGGATGCATTTTTTTTCATTTACTATAACTCAAACTTTTGAGTTATGGCTTTTTATTGAATTCCAGCGGAATTATTAGTGCAGGAATTACAATTGTACAAATATTTCAATAAACATAAAAAAGTCTTTTTATTTATTACCATTTTAAATGATTTAAGTTTTAAATTTGAGTTTTAAATAAAAAAAACTTTTTGAAAGTTACAATCCGCTATTAAATCAATATCGCATTCCATTCGCATTAATTTACTTCTTTTTAAATTTAATAAAAAAATGCAATACTTATTGCATCAATTTTATAATTTATTTTTTTATATCAATTTTGTGTTATTAATTCTTTTTTTTGCGAAAATTCATCCTGCCACGTATTGTATGGTCTAATATAATTTTTCGAAGTCTTAATGTTTTTGGAGTAACTTCAAGTAATTCATCTTCACCGATTAAATCTAACATTTGTTCAAGCGACGGTTTTTGAATAGGTTCAAGTCTTAACGCTTCATCACTTGCACTTGAACGAGTGTTTGTCAAATGCTTTGTTTTGCATACATTTACAACAATATCGTCGGGCTTGTTGGTGAACCCTACAATCATTCCTGCATAGACTGTTTCTCCCGCAAATACAATCAACCGACCGTGTTCCTGAGAATTGAATAAACCATATTGAACCGCATTTCCGCTTTCAAAAGCAATCAAGGAACGTGTGTTTTTTCTACTGAGATTTCCTTTGAATTCTTGATATTCGTAAAAGACACTGCTCATAATGCCTTCGCCGTTTGTGTCAGTTAAAAATTGATTTTTATATCCGAATAGTCCGCGAGCGGGAATTAAAAATTCAATTTTTGTTCTAGTTCCAAGGGAGTTCATATTTGTCATTTCCGCTTTTCTTGCACCAAGAACACTAATTACATTTCCTGCTTTATCTGACGGAACGTCAACAACCAATTTTTCAATCGGCTCAAAAGTTTTACCATCAATAATTTTATAGACAACTTTTGTCATACTGACTTGAAATTCATAACCTTCACGGCGTAAATTTTCCATTAAAATTGAAAGGTGCATTTCGCCACGTCCTAGCACACGAAAAGAATCTGCCTTATCAGTTTCAAAAACCCTTAAACTTAAATCTTTAACCGCTTCTTTAAAAAGTCTTTCTTTTAGGTGGCGACTAGTGCAATATTTTCCTTCTTTTCCTGCAAGCGGGCTTGTATTTACCATAAAAGTCATTTCTACATTTGGCTCGCTTATTTTGACAAATGGCAATGTTACAACTTCATTCTTATCGCTTAAAGTGTCGCCAATTGTCATATCTTTTGCACCGGCAATACATATTATATCGCCAACATCGGCGGTTTCAACCTGAACCCGCTTTAATCCCTGAAACTCAAATAAACTTTGAACCTTAAAATTTATTTTTTTATCGGAATCAAAATAATTTGTTATTATTAAGTTATCATTTATATTAAGTTTGCCCTGCTCGATTTTGCCTACGGCAAGTTTCCCAAGAAAATCGTTTTGTTCCGTTGAACTCACAAGCATTCTGAACGGTTTATTTTCATCTCCTGACGGTGCAGATATGTGATTTAACACTGTATCAAAAAGCGGTATCATATTTTCGCCCGTTTCCGTGGCAGAAAGACTTGCCGTCCCGTTTTTTGCAGATGCGTAAACAAATGGGCTATTCAATTGTTCATTAGTAGCACCAAGTTCTATAAAAAGTTCCAAAACTTCGTCGCAAACCTCAGTTATACGACTGTCTTTTCGGTCAATTTTGTTAATTACAACAATTATATTCAAATTAAGTGTAATCGCTTTTTCCAACACAAAACGAGTTTGTGGCATAGGTCCTTCGTAAGCATCAACAACAAGCAAAACGCCATCAACCATTTTCAAAACTCGCTCGACTTCTCCGCCAAAATCAGCGTGTCCGGGAGTGTCGACAACATTAATCTTTGTGTTTTTATAAAAAAGTGATGCGTTTTTGCTGAATATTGTAATTCCACGTTCACGTTCAAGGTCGTTTGAATCCATAACTCTATCTTCAACAATCTGATTTTCTCTAAAAACTCCGCCTTGTTTAAGCATTTCATTAACTAAACTTGTTTTCCCGTGGTCGACGTGTGCAATTATTGCAATGTTTCGAATTTTTTGATTTTCCATTTTTTATCCTCTTTTATTTCTATCTTTTTATTATTTTGTAAAAATACTTTATATTTATAACAATTTTTATATTTGAAAAACTTTTTTCAGTATACCACATAATTCAAAAAAAATAAACAGACTTTATAAAAAAATTGTTAAAAATTTATGAATAAATATAAAATCTCTGAACATAATACTAATGTAGGGGAAATTCTCCCCTACGTAAGCAAGTCCGATAGGCTAATCATAGTCTATCGGGCTTGCTTATTTAATTTGCTTTTTATTTATTAAAAATAGAGATTAGGTTTTAAACCAAAATCTCTATTTCTATTAAAATTGATTTTATTAAAATCTTATTTATTATTTACAGAAATTTTTTTGATTTATTGAAGCAAAGCATTTCTATGATTTAATTATCCTTTTCATTTTCTTTGTCTGCTTTTTTGTCGGCAGACTTACTGTTTTTGCTATTCGACTCTTCAACAGTTTTTTCTTTATCTTCGGCACCTTGTTCCTTGTTTTCGTCAACAGGGGAAGTGTTTTTGATTTTCGCTTGTTCTGCCACTATATACTTTTCTTGCTGAATTAGCCATTCGGGCGAATTTACTTCTTTGATTTTTTCCTTAATTTTTTCAATGTCTTTCAAGGTTCTTCCCCGAGTACCAGCATATAATTTGAAATCTTTTTCTGCTTGACGAGTTATGGTTTTTCCAAATTTCGCTCTTTGTTTTGAAATTCTTTCCTTATTGTCTTCCTCAATTTTGACAAGATAGTCTTCAAGATCTTTGATTTCTTCGTTATAAAGTTTGATTTCGGCATCACGACGTTTTTGAGCCTCTCTAACTATTGAATCACGTGCAACTGTTGTGGCTCTGTCATAGGTTGTTGGTGCAACTTTTTTAACTTGAAGTTTTTTGAAATCAATTTTTCTGATATAGAACAATACAACTGCAAGAATAATTGCCACAGTCATAATAATTGTACCGAGTGCAATCCAAAAGTCAGCGCCTACTGCTTCGGTTTCTGATTCTTCTTCCTCAGGTTCGGGTTCCTCAGGTTCACTTTCTGCTTCACTTGTAGTGAATTTTAAAGCCATTTCAGAAGCAGTTGCAGCATCGTATTTTTCTTTGTCAATTGTTTCAAAACCAAAATTATCAAAAAAAGCATTTCCTGTTGTTTCATAGTCAGCACTTGTTAGTGCAAAACGGGCAAAAACTGTTGATGCTTCATCGGCAAAAACATAAATTGTGTATTCTTTAAATTCTTCAGATTTTATATTTATTATTGATGCGCCTGCAAGTCCGTTTAACGTGAATTCTGCACCATATAAAATATCTTCATCTTCTGGTGATTCTCCGTCGAATTGTGTTTTAATGAAAATACTGAATTTATAATATGTTTCAGCTGACAATTCGAATTCTAATTTTGAAGTTAGCGAATATGTCGACTCACCACGTGTTGAAATTGCGAGCATATTTTTAACTGTGTTTGTGTTTGTCTCAGGGAAATTGACTCCATAATTATTATTTTCATCAATTATGCCACCAATAGCAATTGGCTCGCCATCTGTTTGCGTTCCATTTTCAAGGTTACTTTCAAAAAGAAGTGCTTCATATATATTAAAATCGTTTGGTTTATCGCCCTTTACATTAAAACCAATGCTGGAAAGATCTAAAATCTTGTTACTATTCTCGCTGACAAGGTCAGCAAATTCATCATCAGTATAAGTTTTTGTGTCGAGAATTACATTATCAAAATATGCGACTCCCTTAACTTTTGAGTTTTCTTTTCCAACTTCGAAAATGAGTTTAAGTTTTGATATGTTATTATGCTCTGTTTTAATTGTTATTACATAATTCTTCCAATCATTAAAAGATGAAACTATGTTTAAATCTTCGTATAGAATTTTATTGTTTTCATCTACTATATAAAAACTGAAAATAGGGTTGGTTGTGTTTGCTTTATAATCAAACGAAAGATTATAATAAGAATTTTTGGAAATTGAGATTTCAGGACTTGTTATAGTTTGATAAGAGTTTTGCTTGTTATAAATCATTAAAATGTTATTCGTGTCAGTTATTGGTGTTGAAACATTAACACCACCTTTTGAAATAACTGGATTTTTTGGATTTACCAGTGAAAGTCCATTAGTATTCCATTTATCAATATTTGTATTGACAATGCCCCATAAGTTAACATTTGAATATTCGGCATCCGAAACTGTTTGAGTCCAACTGTCTGCTTCAACAGGATAAATCGTATCAAAATTTCTATCTTTGCCCTTATTGAAAAAAGCATTTTTTACAGTTGGTTCAGCACCAGTTACCGTAATAAAAGAAACAATTTTATTATTGCTGTCGCTGTTTGCTGAATTATATTGATTATAATTCAATTTTTCAACCGTTATATTATCAAAAATCACTGTTCCGCTTGACAAGTCATCTTCTGCTCCAAGCCAAAGTCCAATTTTAACCGACGTATCATAAAGAGAGTGTCCAGCAACATAAAAACTTACATTTCTATAATTATTCAAAAGTTTATCAGTGGAATTTGAAGAGATTTTGATTGAATTGTTTGTAGGTGTGTAGAAATCATAATCTTCGCCGTAAAATAAATTGACATCATTATTTTCAGTCAATATTACATATGCGTTACCTTTCGAAATATCACATTTAACATTTAATGAAATTTTATAAAGGCCGAATTGCTCAATTGAAATACTTTCTTTGGAAGTATAGCCTGCATAAGTGTCATTTTTTGAAGAAAGTACAAGAGCGAATTTATTGTCTTTTGTGTTATCAGTGCCTAAATAATTCAAGTCATAACTTTCCATTACATCCGAAGTTTTAATGTTCATAACTTGTAAAAATGTTGTTTTTGCATCAAATTCGCCGTCTATAAGCCAACTATCGACCGTGCTACCGTTTTCAAAATTAAAATTATAAATTGATTCATTGTAGTTTTCTATATAATTTATTTCAGGAGTTATTAAATTAAATTTTATGCCAGAATTTTCAGCATTTTCCACATCAGAGAAAAACTTACTTTCGGCAACTTTTAACACTGAAACATTGTCAAAAAACGCAACGCCGGTTGAAACCGTGTTATTTGTTGCCCCTAAATAAAGAGCCAAATTAGCTGTTATTTTTTCAAAATTGGTTTGTACGAAAAAAGTATATTCCGTCCAAATTTTATTTGTGTCTATTTTTTCAAAACTATTATTTATTATATGATTACGCCCTTGTTCGTTTTCTTCTATAAGAGCATCAAAGCCATTCAAATATATGCTTGCCTTTGCATTATTCATTGTATATGCTAAAACTCTTATTTCATAATATGAATAACTTTTTAATTCAATAGTATTAGATGAATATCCTTGTAAAACCGAATATTCTTCACCTTTTGAATTTTTAGCATTTATCATTAAAACTTTATCATCGCAATCCGCACTTATTGTCTTTGGATTTTCTGTGCTTTCAAGTTGGTAGTTTGAATAATTACTTGAAAATCTGTTGTTTTTTTCATTGACATTAATTATACCGCTTGTTGCCGACGAAGTTTTAAGCATTGTCCAGCCCGAAGGATTTTTTTCAAGTGAAGTTGAACTCGGTGCGTTATTGAATTTTGAATTTGTTAGTGTAATTTCTTCAAAAGTTACATTGTTATTTGAGTAAGCATAAATAGAATTTGGAAGATATATATTAAAAGCAAAAAGTGCTATTAACAACAATAATATACATATAACATTTTTTGAAATTGATTTTTTCATTTTTCCCCTTTTTGCAAATAAAAACATTCTAAAAAAATAATTTTATCTATCTAAGTAATAAATATTGACTTATTATAATTCAATTTGATAATAAAATCAAATAAAAATTGAAATTAATCGAATAATAATTCTATGAAACAGCAGAAAAAATCAAATAAATTTGGCAAATGGCTCGTTGATGCTGTTTTTGGTAGTATTATTGGTTTTATTAACGGCTTTTTAGGTGGCGGGGGCGGAATGGTTGCTGTTCCAATTTTAGAAAAAATTAAAAAACTAGATAATAAAAAGGCACACGCCACAGCAATAGCAGTGATTTTTCCTTTGACTATTGCCAGTTCTTTCGTTTACACTTTGACAATTGATTTTGATTGGCTTACCTTGGCAATTCTTGCAGCAAGTGTTACGGTTGGCGGAATAATCGGAAGTTTATTGCTTAAAAAGTTAAGCGGAAAAGTTATAAGAATTATATTTGCGTTTTTAATGCTTGGTTCTGGTGTTTATATGTTGATTGCATAATTTTTTATAAAATTATTCAAATGTTTTTATTTTATAAAATCGGAGTTTTAATGGAAATCTTTTTACTTATTGTTTTTGGTATAGTTAGTGGTGTTTCCGGTGGTATGGGTATGGGCGGAGGAACACTTTTAATTCCATTATTGACAATTTTTTTATCTATTAATCAAAAATTAGCACAAGGATACAATTTAATTGCTTTTTTAATTATGGCGGTTTTTGCACTGATTATTCATTCAAAAAATAAAATAATAGACATTAAAAGCGTGATTTTGTTAGATGTCTTTGGCGTGGCATTTTGCGTTTTAGGAGCACTTTTGGTTTCGCAAATTAAATCAAATGTTTTGCATACCATTTTTGCAATTTTTCTTATTCTATTATCATTATACCAATTTTATAAATTTTTTAAAAAAGATTATTGACAAAAGTTTCAGGGTCAAAAGGTTCTAAATCATCAATTTTTTCGCCAACGCCAATAAAAACAACAGGAGTTTTATACTGTCGTACAATTGCAAAAATCACACCGCCTTTTGCCGTGCCGTCAAGTTTGGTAAGAATGACTCCGTCAATTTTGATATATTCGTTAAAAATTTTTATCTGCGAAAGAGCATTCTGCCCTATTGTCGCATCAAGAACAATAAAACAATATTTATTCGCATCAATATATTCACGTGTGATAATACGGTTTATTTTTTCAAGTTCTTGCATCAAGTTTGTTTTAGTGTGAAGTCTGCCCGCCGTATCAACAATCAATACGTCTGTTTTTTTTGCTTTTGCACTAGAAATACCATCAAAAACAACGGCTGCCGCATCAGCACCTTCTGCGTGCTTAATGATTTTAACTTTGTTTCGGCTTGCCCATTCGGCAAGTTGTTCGGATGCCGCAGCACGAAACGTATCGCCTGCAACTAAACTTACATCTTTGTTTAAGTTTTTAAAATAATGTGCCAATTTTCCTATTGTCGTTGTTTTGCCAACGCCGTTCACACCAACAATTGTTATAACGCACGGATATTTTATTTCAATTGCACTGTTTATTTTATCTTTTTCATCTGCGTTTTCTTTTAAAATTTTTATTAGAATTTCTTTTAAAAGTTGTTTGGCTTCATTTGGCTTTGTGATTTTTTTTATGCGAATTTCTTGTTTTAACTCATCTATGATTTCAACTGATGTTTGTATGCCGACATCGTTTATAACTAGAATTTCTTCAAGTTCTTCAAAAAAATCGTCATTTAATTCAATTCTTCCGAAAATTTCATCTATTGCTCTTCTAAACGCATCTCTTGTTTTTTTTAGTGCATTTATTATTTTTTTTATGATTGCCAAAAAAATCCCCTTTACATTTATGTATTATAAATTTTTAACCTTCGATTCCCGCCGCCTGCGAATTTTCTTGCATTACTTGTTCGCCGACGATAATTGCTTCGTTGAGTTTAACCGAAACAATTTTTGAAACACCTTTTTCTTCCATTGTTACGCCATAAAGACTGTCGGCAAGTTCCATTGTTGGCTTTCTATGTGTTATTACAATAAACTGTGTTTGATTTGAAAAACGTCGTAAATATTGTGCAAAACGCTCGACGTTTGATTCGTCTAAGGCGGCTTCAATTTCATCGAGAAGACAAAATGGCATCGGTTTGAGTTTGATGATTGCGAAAAGAATTGCAATTGCGGTCAATGCTTTCTCTCCACCACTTAAAAGTGTTATGTTTTGAAGTTTTTTGCCCGGAGGTTCTGCAACAATATCAATGCCTGCTTCCAAAATGTTGTCTGAGCCGACAAGTTGCAATTTTGCATTGCCACCTCCGAAAAGTTCTTTAAATGTGATGCTGAAATTTGAATTTATTTTTTCGAATTCTTCTAAAAAGCGTGTTGACATTTCATCTGACAATTCTTCAATAATTTTGCAGGTATCGGCTTCGGCTGTTTCAAGGTCTTGCACTTGTAAAGACATTTCATCATATCTTTCGCAAATGGCTATGCTGTCTTCAATTGCGTTTACGTTTACATATCCTAATTTGGAAATTTCTTTTTTAAGTTCGTAAATTTTGCTCAGTGCTTCATCAATTTCAAAGTCTTCCCGCCTAAATTCAAGACAAGTTTCATAGGTAAGTTCATATTCTTCATAAATTCTTTGTTGCATTGTTTCGGCATCGGTTTCGAGTTTCGTAAATTCCATTTCAACACGAAATTTTTTATCATTAATTCGGTTGATTTCCTGCATTGCTTGTTCTTTTTTCAAGTCAATTTCTTTAAGTTGTCCTTGCAGAGTAATTCTATTTTGTTCAAATTCTTCTTGATTTTCTTTAAGTTGTTCAAGTTTCGCTGTATTTTCAGTATCTAAACTATTTTTTTGCATATCTTGTATGCTTGTTTCTTCTTTTTTTATGAAATATAAATTGTTTTCAATTTGCTGATTTTTTGTTTTAATAGTGCTTTCAATTTCGAAAATTTGGTTTTGAATACGGACAAAATCATTTTCAATTGAATTTATTTCAGTTTTAATTTCAGCAATTTTAACTGCCTCTGAAATTTCATTACTGTTTTTTCGCTTTTCAATTTCACCAATTTTTTGCTGAACTTCATCAAACTTTTCATTTAAGTCGTATAATACATTTTGCCCTTTTTCATAATCATTTTTCGCCTTTTGAATGTCGGTGGCAAGTGTAGAAATTTCTCTTTCACGACTTATCAAATTAACTGCTTGCGACTTGCGAGAACCACCAGTCATTGCACCACTCGGATTTAAAACATCACCATCTAATGTAACAATTTTAAAAGCAAAATTTGACTTTTTTGCAATGTTAACGGCAATATCTAAATTCTCGGTCAAAACAACCGAACCTAAAAGGTTTTCGACAACATTTTTTATTCTGCGGTCATACGAAATAAGTTCAGCAGCAACACCGTGGCAACCTGATGTGGAAAGTAAGTTTCTAAATTCGTGAGAAATGTAACGTGGTTTCATTGAACTTATCGGCAAAAACGTAGCACGGCCAAGTTGGTTGCTTTTTAAATAGTTTATGAGAATTTTTGCATTTTCTTCATCAGTAGTTACAATATTTTGAATTGCCGCACCAAGAGCAACTTCAATTGCCGTTTCAAATTTTTGTGGAACTTTGATGAGCGAGGCAAGTAATCCCACCATTCTATTTTTTATTGCAACGTTTTTTTCACTTTCTTTAAGAAGTTTTTTAACGGCATAGGCATAACCTTCAAATTCGGCTTGCATTTCAGATAAAAGACGATGACGATTTTCAAAAACTTGAATTTTCGCATTAAGGTTGTTGATATTTTGCTCTTCTTCCTTAATTTTAGAAATTAAATTCACCGCTTTTACTTTTAATGTTGAATAGTTCTTTATTAAATCAGAATATTCAGGCGAAGACTCTTCAATTTCCTTTGCATTTTTTTGAAGTTCGTTTTTTCGTATTTCTTTCGATTTTTTTTCGTCAAAATATTTTTTAATTGAATTTTCAAGATTTGAAATATCTTGTTTTATTGTTTCATTTTTATCTTTAACACTGGCAATTCTTTCTTGAAATAATTTAATTTCGCCGATTTGTTTTTCAAAACCAACAGTTAAAACTAAAATTTCATTATTTATTTGTTTTATATTGTCATCAATTTGAGATATTTTCTCCATATTATCAACACTTTTTTGGTTAAGTCCAACAAGCTCTGTTTGTCTTAATGAAAGTTCTTCCAAAATGCCATCCATTTTGGTGTTTAGTTGTGCTTTAACTTCGCCCATATTCTCATATTGATATATATAAGCATTGACTTCAAGGTCTTTTAAGTGGTATTTAAAATCAAGATATTTTTTTGCCGTTTCGGCTTGTTTTTTAAGTGGTCCAAGTTGACGTTCGATTTCACCAACAATATCTCGTAGTCTATTTAAATTTTCACGAGTGCGTTCAAGTTTACGTTCCGCCTCTTCTTTACGTGATTTGAATTTTGCAATTCCCGCCGCCTCTTCAAAAATCTTTCTTCTGGATTCAGGTTTGCTCGATATAATTTCCTCAACCTTGCCTTGCCCAATAATTGAATATCCATCACGTCCAATTCCTGAATCAAAAAAAAGCGTAACAATATCTTTAAGTCGGCATTGATTTTTATTAATTAAATATTCGCTTTCACCACTGCGGTAAATTTTTCTTGTAACCGAAAGTTCATCAAAATCTATATCAAAAAAACGGTCGGAATTATTGAAAAATAAAGAAACTTCGCAATATGAAAGGCTGCGTCTTTTTTCCGTTCCGCTAAAAATGACGTCCTGCATTGAAGTTCCACGCAAGTTTTTAGAACTTTGTTCGCCTAGAACCCATCTTATTGCGTCGCCGACATTGCTTTTTCCACAGCCATTAGGTCCAACAATTGCAGTAATTCCATCATCAAATTTAATTTCAATTTTGTCTGCAAAAGATTTGAAACCTATAAGTTCAATTTTTTCAAAGTGCATTTATATTCCTATTTAATTTAAAATTTTAATCTTCTTTAATATCAATCGAATTAACTAATTCTTCAATTTTTTGATTTAAATTGTTGTTTGCCACACTAATTGCTTGTTTAATAACTATTACAATTGATTCTGCATTGCTGTTGCCATGTGCTTTAAAAATCGGCTTTTTACAACCTAGAAATTGAGAACCGCCGTATTTAGTATAGTCGAAACGGTTTTTGAGTTTATTAAATGCTTTTTTCATAAATAAATAGCCAATTTTTGCTAAAAACGAGGCTTTTATTTCTTTTTTAAGATTACTCATAACCAACGAAACTGCACCTTCAATTGATTTAAGTGCAAGGTTTCCTGAAAATCCATCAGCGACAATAACTTCATAATCGCCACTTAAAGCATCTCGTGCCTCTAAATTTCCAACAAAATTTATTGGCATTTTTTTCATTAATTTAAAACTTTCTTTAATCATTATATTGCCCTTTGCGTCCTCTGTTCCAACATTCAAAAGTGCAACTCGTGGATTTTTAATTCCATAAATCATTTCATAATAAACTGAACCCATTGCCGCAAAATGACATAAATTTATAGGTTTACAATCGGCATTTGCACCACAATCAATCAACAATACGCCTTTGTCTTCAATTTTTGTTGGTAATGTCGGTGCAAGTCCTGGACGTGAAACACCTTTTATTCTCCCAATTTTTAAAATCGCTCCTGCTAAAACTGCACCTGTACTGCCCGCAGAAATAAGAGCGTCAATATCATCACGTTGTTTCAATGTTTCAAAAGCAACAACAATAGACGAGTCAGGCATTGCTTTAATCAATTTTGCAGGATTTTCATCATCGCCAGATATAACACTTTCTGCATTTATAATTTCAATTTTGTCGCCAGTATAACCTAAGTTTTTTAAAATTTTTTCAATCTCATTTTTTTTTCCTGTTATAACTAAATTCAAGTCGGCTATTTCATTTACTGCTAAAACACAGCCTTTTATAATTTCTTGCGGTGCGTTGTCGCCACCGTATCCGTCAATTATTATTTTCATAATTTAAATTCCTTTTAATAACTGATTTTTATCTTATCATAAAAAAATTTATAAATCAACTTTTTAATTAAATCTTAATTTTGAATATCTTAATATAATTTATACAAATTTTATCGTGTAAAGAAAAAATAAAAAAAATCAAATTTTAAATTTGATTTAGAATGATTAAATTAAAAGAGTAATCAATAATTACTATTTCACAGTTTAGACTGCTTCATTTTTTTGTTTTTTTTCTGTTTCTATAACTTTTTTGCCTTTATACATTCCGCATTTCATACAAGCTTTATGCGGTGATTTCATTTCATGACAAGACGGACATTCAACAAGTGTTACGGGTTTCACTTTGGAATTTTCCGATTTTCTTTTATCACGTCTTGATTTAGAAACTTTTTGTTTTGGAACTGCCATTTCTTCCTCCTGAAAATTTTTAAAAATTAAAACTGATTAAGATTATACCGCAAGGGCAAATCAATGTCAAGTTTTTAAGTTAAGGTTATTTGTAAGATATTTTTTTACTGTATTAAATTTGTGCCTGAATTGCCGTTATTGCTATAAGTAAAACAATTTCTTTAATTGATGAATTTCTGGTTACGTCGTTTACTGGTCTTGCAAGTCCTTGCGTTACAGGTCCTATACACAAATATCCGCCTATACTATGCAATGCTTTTGCAAGCAAACTTCCTGAATTTATGTCGGGCACAATTAAAATATTTGCATCTCCTTTAATAGGTCCGTCAACAATGCCTTTTATTTTTGCAACACGTGGCGAAATTGCAACATCAAATTGCAGTTCTCCGTCCGATATTACTTCTGGCGATGCTTTTTTGAAAAGTTCGGCGGCATTTCTCATCATGTCAATGCTTTTACCTTTGGCACTTCCCTTAGTGGAATAGGACAAGAATGCCACTTTCGGCTCATCAAAAAACAACATTTTCCAAAAATCAACCGAATTTTTGGCTATTTCAACTAAACCTTGTTTTGTCGGATTTTCTATTAAAGCACAATCCGATATTAAAAAGATTTTATTGTTAAACAAATTATTTTTAAAAAAAAGCATACTTGATGAAACTGGCTTGCTGGCACGTGAACTTTTTATTAACTGCAACGCTGGTCTGAAAGTCGATGCACTTGTGCTTTCTGCCCCTGAAACCATTCCATCGGCAAAGCCATTTTTTACCATCATAGTTGCAAAATAAATTGGGTCTTCTGCCAACGTTTCTGCTTCTTCTTTTGTCATTCCTTTTGATTTTCTAAGTTCATAAATTTCATTTGCAAAACTTTCTTTCAATTCTGATGTTTTTGGATTGACAATTTGAATATTTTCATCTGTTAATGTGCTGTATCTTAAAAAAAGGGCACTTTCATCGCCGAGAAGAATTGCTTTCGCAAGTTTTTTATTCGTTGCAATTTTGACAGCTTCAATTATGCGATCGCTAAATCCTGCTTCGGGAAAAACAATTGTTTTTATATCTTGTTGTGCCATTTTTGAAATATGCTTTACTAAATTCATTTTAATCCTCGCAAAATGTTGATTATTTTGCTTTTTCTGTTGATTTTTTTATTGTTCCTTTAAAAAAAATTTGAACTATATTTTTTTATCTAAATAAATAATTATTTATTTTTTTCAAAAAGCAGTAATAAGTGTTTTATTATAACTAATATATTACATAATGTCAAGCAATATGAAAAAAGCACATTGGTTTTTATCAATTTTAATAATTTTTATTATCGGGGCATTAGTAATCTCGCCCGATATTTATTTATCTGCTTGTTTGCAGGGAATCTTGGTTTGGGCAACTGTGGTGTTGCCTGCTATTTTTCCATTTTTATTTTTCACTAAACTTCTAACTGATTTAGGAATTGTTAATATCATTGCAAGCAAGTTTACTTTATTTACAAAACTTTTTAAAACACCACCAATAAGTGCTTATGTCTTTTTGATGAGTATAATTTCAGGCTATCCTGTGGGTTCAAAAATTGTAAGTGATTTATATGAAAATAAATCAATTTCAAAAGAAGATGCGTTCAAAATGACAACTTTCACTTCGAATTCTGGTCCTATGTTTATTTTAGGTTCTGTTGGAATCGGTATGCTTTTTTCACGAACACTCGGTCTTATTATGCTCTTTTCACATATAGGTAGCGCTGTTTTAAATGGCTTGTTATATAGGAATCACAAAGAAAAAACAAATATTAAAACTTTTAACTTAAACGACAAAAAGTTTGAAAAAGATTTTTTAAATACAAATATGAATTATAATAGTGATTTCGGCGTTTTTCTATATAATACTTATAGATTTGAAGATTTTGACAACAAATTTTTTAATAAAGAAAATCGACAAATTGATAATAATGTTTCCGCTTTTAAAATTCAAGAAAATAAAAATAACAATAGGCGGTATGTTTTTAAAATCGGAGATAAAAACAGTAGCAATATTCAAAGCACACGCAACAATCTTGATGAAAAAATCAGCAAAAATACTATAAAAATAAAAACATCAACTCAAAGTACTTCTTATCAGTTTGCACAATCAATGTGGAATTCAATTAGTTCAATTCTTATTATTGGTGGATTTATTTCAATTTTTTTTGTTCTTATTGAAATGCTTAATCACTTAAATATAATATCTTCTTTCACTTCTTTTTTAAGTACTGTTTTCGGTGGAGATAGTCGAGTTTATGCTGGAATTTTTAATGGCGTTGTGGAAATGACATACGGTTGTTTAGATATTTCAAAAATTAGTTTAAGTGAGTTTTGGGCGACGTTAATTTGTTGCGGAATTATTACTTTTGGCGGAATTTCAACTATGCTTCAAGCAATTATTTTCCTGCAAAAATTTAATATGCGTCCCGGATTCTTTTTAAAACAAAAAGTAACTCAAACAATGTTTTCAATTTTAATTTGTGCTGTTTTGCTTTTACTTTTTAATTTTTAATTATCAAAAAAAACAATTCAAAATTTATCGCAATTTTCTTTTTTATTCATATAATGAATTGAGAGAGTTTTAATTTTAACCTACTTTATTTTAATTCTCTTAATTAAAGTTGAATATTAATCAGTTCAAACTTTAAATTTGTTGATTGCAAGTTGTTTATTTATTCGGTTTAATGGTTGGTTTAAAATCTTTTTGTTTCAATTCACCTGGAAAACTTCTTAATGGACGAGTAAATTTAGCAATCAAAACTATGCCGAAAAATCCGATTAATGGATAACAAAAGTTGACAATTTTTTCAAAGCCAAAAAGGCTTATGAGCAGAACAGCGGAACAGCAAATAAACGCTGTTCTGTTTTTTGTTTTTTTGTCTCTTTGAGGAAAAACTGAATAAATCGAATATAGACCAGTGAATAACGAAGTTATAATTCCGATAAATAACATACACATAAAAATCAGCGGAAACGGCTCGCCAAGGCGGAGTGTTAGCGAAACAAACGGCATACTTGCATCCATAATAACGGCTCCATTTGTTATAAGACAAATCAAGCAAATCAAAATCACAAAGCAAATAATGATAGATGCACCAAAACTCACCTTTCTGATTTCTTTTTCGCTAAGTCCTCTGCCCGACTGAATGAGAATGTAATATGAAAGCAAGATGTTTGCTAAAACATAAATTACAATTGAAACCGGCAAAATATAAGCATGAGAAGAACTCGGAATATAAGCAATATCCGTTACTGGATTAATTGTCGAATA
>DIPL01000003.1:120983-133075 GCA_002424095.1 Christensenella sp. UBA5489 | reverse complement strand
CCTTCACACAAGGTCGTAGAGTTTGTGGATTCAATTTGTGCTTTGACTTTAAAGCCTGTTACCGTGCTGTTTTCATCAATTATCGAAAATACTGCTTGCTGATTTGTATTAATTGAAAAGCCATCGCCAATTAAATGACTGCTTGATAATTTCTCCCTACTCATTAAATTATTACTTAAATTTTCACTGATAACAAAATATTTTATTTTCGCATAAGGACTTATTTCAGAAACATCAGTTTCAAATTTTGTTTTAATTGTTCCATAAGTCGAATTTTTTATCTCAAACGGATTTAATTTTGAACCTTCATATACTTGTCTTTCCATATCATTTCCGTCAAGTTGACTAATATAGTCTTGAACAATGTCAAGCATAGAATCTTGTTCGCCTTCTCCGCCATCAACATTTCTTTTATAATATATATTTTTTGCAGCAATACCACTGTTATCTAAACACAAACTCATTTGATGAGAATAATTATTAACAAGAAGTTGGTCGCCCACAATATCTCTTCCCGTAAATGCCCCGTTTGTTTCGCCAACCAAAGCATTAACTGTTAAAATTTCATCAACTTGTGTATATTTCGTATAAATTGTTGAAATGCAATCATTGGAATTAATTTCCGTTGCAGGTGAGCCTCTACCAATTACACCGCCTGCGTATGTGTTTCCAAAATATGTATCAAAAGTTTCATTTATATAAATATTGCCATAGACAAAGCAAGATTCAATTGTTTTTGAACATTCGTTTGTTTGTGCTTCATATAACGATGAGCCAACAATACCGCCAACAAATGCCTGTTTTGTTGAATTAATAATTATTTCACCGCCAAATACTGCACTGTTGATTTTGACACCAACACCTGCACCATCGCCTATTGAAGAATTAAATGCTCCAATGATACCACCGGCATAAATTTTATTCGAGTCAATCGTCATTGTTCCTAAATACTTTGTTTTATAATTATCTTCGCCAATTTTAATTTTTACACTAGATGATGAAACCATACCTATAAAACCACCAACTGCGGGGGCTTCGTTGTTAGGATTACTTAATTCATCTTTAAAATCAATTACTGTGTGAACTATACTGTTTCGAAGTTCCAAATCTGAATTAAGCACACCAACCATTCCACCGACGAAAGATGATGTTTTTGTTGATGTAACATTGATTGTTCCATAAGTATCGACATCCCGCAACGAATAAATCACGCCTGCTTCGCCAATAAGCATACCTGCTGTAACATTTTCCGCTTGCACTTCCAAATCACAGTCGATATACATATAATTTCTGCCTACACCAACATTGCTTGTAATTGCTGAACTTGTCATTGATTTTCCAATATAGCCACCAACTACTGCTTTTTTTATTGTCGCTTGACCGCTTGAAACTATGACGCCACCAATCACAAGCGGGGCATCAGCACGTTGATGCGAAAGATTAAGTACGCCTGCTCTGCCAAAACCAATACCCGCATTATATTCGCCAACTATTCCCTCTTCCGTTCCGAGTATTTCTATCACCATACCTTTTTTGGTTTCACCAGATGCTGTATCGGGCTTAAAATCAAAGTTAGGTGTTTCTGAAACGCCTAAATTTCGTGTGCGGTTATCATCTATTGATTTTGAAGTATAGTTTAAATATACTGCACCTTCGGTTTTGCCAGCAATTGTTCCAGTATTAACATAAAAAACATTGTATCCTTGCACATTTATACGAACAGAATTCAGGTTTTCACTGGAAGCGTTGTTTGTTGATAGATAAGCAGAAATATCTGCAATTTGCATATATCCAGTCGCAGGTGCTGTTAAAAGTCCTGCCATAAGCCCAACATTTAGTGTCATTATATCTTCTTGCACACGCACGTCAATTTTACAATCTTCAAAAGAAATATTTGATATATACCCGCCTCTAATATGTCCGCAAAGAAGTCCAATGTTTGAATTGTCTGAATTTGCATACGCATTAAGACTACATTCAACAAAATTTAGATTTTCGAATTCAGTGTCTCGTGATGTACCAACAAGTGTTCCTACATCGCCTTCCTGATATTCATTTGAGCCAAGGTTTTTAATCATAAGATTATAAATTTTCGCCCCTGCTTCTGTTGACTGAATAAACGTTTGCTTGCCATTCTGAAAATCAAAGCCATAATCTCCGCTATTATCATAACCTTTAAGCACACCTGAAAAATTGCTAATATCGAGATTATTTCCTCTTATATAATCTCCGCATTTTACAATACCATTTCCATCTTTACCTATAACAATAAAAGTTGCATCAGGGTAGTAAACTATATTGAGCAAATCTTCCGCAACCACAATATAAAAAATGTTAACATCAGCAATTGAAATAAGACGTGGAAGCATATCATTGGTATATCTTTTCCAATAATTTGGATCCCAGCCTGATTTAACGAAGTAAGTATCCATTACACTGCCACTAGTTCTTGCATCTTCATATTCATAAAGCGGTATAATTGACTGTAAATATTCATCAATCATTTCAATATACGCAAGAGATGCAAGTCTTGCACAAGATTTTTCAACCGCTACTTCTTGATTTGCTCCACCAGAATCAAAGATAATCTTACTTATTACATAAATATCTTCACTATATTCTTCGTGTGAGATAATCGGCAAATCATATTTACCTAAATAATTTTCTTTAATTTTTACATCATTGTATGTTACATTAACAATTTCATTGAGCAGTTTCGCTTCCTGATTTCTTGTTCCCGTTGCCGCATATATATCATAATAATGTTCAGGCATATAATATTGATTGCTTTCATTTTTACATAAAGACCAATAGTTTACAAGGTTTACCTTATGAAAACTTAATGTTCTTGTTTGTTCAATATAGCCTGCAAATCCACCGACACCGCTGACAGCAAAAGCATCGGAGAAAGTGTAAACTTCTATAAGATTTATATTATTAATTGACTCATTTTCAGCAAATGTAACTGCACCTGCAATTCCACCTGCATAAAGAGCCCGTGTGTTTCTTACTGGAATTTTGCTATATGAATGAGAAATATTTCCCGTTATAAGTTCTCCAACAATTCCGCCTATGTATTTAGGTTCATATTTACCAACATCATCGTGTTCGAAAAGTTCGAGATTTCCACGTTCAATCGTTTCGTTTGATGGATTTTTATAATAAGCCTGCACACTGTTTTCAATGAGAGATTGCAGAACGTATTCGTGTTCTGCTCGCGCCATATCAATATCGCCATAACATTGTCCAACAATTCCGCCTGCGGAGAAATTGTAGCCTAAAAGTTTTTGATTTTTTGCTTCTGAAAGTTCAAGGAGAACATCACGCAAAAGTGTTTGTGGCCCTAAATATCCAACAATTCCACCTGCCGCTGAGCCGTATATATGCATATTTCCCTTGACATAAAGGAAAGCAAGTGGCGAGTCTTTAAGTCGGTCATTGTGTTTTAAATCAGATTTTGCACTTTCTTTATAAATATCGGCAACACCTGCAATTCCGCCAGCATAGGAAACATTTGAATTAACTTTATTCAACGGAGTTTCATTTCTATTAAATCTTTGAGATGTAAGTGGCGAAACGTGGTTCGCTATTGCATTTATGCTTTCGGTTTGCAAATTTTTAAGTTCGCTCGTTCCGACAACCTTTCCAACGATGCCGCCAACAATATTATTTCCAACAACATCAGCAGAAGAAGTTGTCCCTTGATTGCCGTTAAAAAGATATATATTTATAAGTTTTGAATTCTCAACAGTGCCTGCCACCGCCCCAACATTTTGAGCAGTAACCGCACTAACACCAATGACTTCAATTCGCATATTCATTATGATTGCATCTTGTTTAAGCGCTGCAAACATACCGTAATCTTTAACCGTTGATTCAATTTTTGCAACGAGTTCAAGTCCATTAACAACAAATTTATTTCCGTCAACCATTCCTCCTGAAAGGGTCATATTGCTTGAATTCACTTTCACGCCGCTTGAATCATCGGTTATAAGGTCAGACAAGTCAATTTCCGAGACTATGCGATAATTTCCAAAAACAAGTTTTTCATCTAAATCATAATAACGAGAAATTGCCGAACCTGCGTTTTGATGGTCGCCACCGAATACTTTGTTAAATTCAATTGCATTACGTATTATAATCGGATTTAATTTACTTCCATATTCATAATTGTCGTGATATGGAAGCGCATAAGAAACAAGTTCGCCTGTTATATCATCATATTTTTCGTTGGCAAGATAACGACTTGAAACTGCAATTTGGTTTGCACTTACAAGTTCAGGTCCTGTATTGGTTATATGCCAAACGCCGTTCAATTCCTGCATTGAATTAGCGAATGTAAAACCATAAAAATTTGTTGCCAAATCAGGCTCTGTTATACGTCTTACTGAAATATTAATATCCGCTCTGGCATAGACGTCATCTAAATCCGAAGACATATTATAATAATAAGAATTTCGGATGAAGCCACTGTTTTTCATATTGTCAAAGTTATCGCCACCAACAAAATTCATTTGTGTTGTCTTTGCATCTTCAATTTTTGAAGCCGTATAACATCTTTCGACAAGACCTTGATTATCATAAACAAATCCCGACGTCAATCTCCCGCTTGAATACTCTGATTTTGTTGCATCATTTGAACTCGTGAGCAGAATATTTGAAAAGCAATCGCCAATTTCTCCACGATTTGTATAAGCAAAACCGGCACTGACATTTGCCGTGTTTATACCTGCTTCTGATAAACTAACTTCACTTGTATCACTTCCAACCCCTTTGGAATAAGAAAGATGAACATTTCCCGAGTTTGTTCCAACAAAACCTGTCGTAAAGGTTGCAGTTCCGCTTGATGTCTTATTTAATATTGTTCCATAATCAAAATAACTACTTGCAATGCTACCGCTGTTGTCATATACAAATCCTGCAATATCTCCTTGCCCTACTATATTGAAAGGCAAAAGCGGTTTTGCTCCTGCATTCGCAAAGATAATTTCTTTTCCGCCAACACGGCTATTTGTAATCAATCCAGAATTATTAAGTACAAATCCTGCAATTTTGCTTGTTTTTGTTGAATCAATTTGTCCGATTGAATAACCTACATTAATTCCTTCTGGCACTTCCAGTTTTGGTCGTGTGAAATCTGACTCAAAAGCGGTAACGTGGCAATTATAAATAATACCGTAATTATTAATAGCAAGTCCTGCAATTTCAATATTAGAAAACCTTGTTGTGTCAACAACAATTGAACTTGCGTGATAAACGTTTATTATCAAATTTTTAAGTGTTGTTCCTGCAACAACATTATTAAACATCGCCAATTGCAATACATTTCCATCTATATCTTGATTCCAACTTAAAATATTAATGACAAAATTATTTCCGTCCAAACTTGCAAGTCCGCCCGTATCACTTGGCGAATAGTCTAAAAGATATAAATCAGTCATTAAAATATAGTTTTGCGGATTTTCACCTGTTACTGCACTATAAAATGCTTCTTCGCTGTCAATTATAAGCGGAGAATCTTCATCACTATATATTTCTATATTAATTGTGAAATAAAAATCAATATTTTTAATTAAGGTGCGATTGAAACTCGGCAATTTAACTGGCAAACTAAACAGCATTGAAACACTACCTGAACGTTTGCCTGTTATTTTTATCACTCCATCAACAACAGAGAAAGTGAAAATATCATTCATTGCAATTGTTCCGTTTGTCCTCCTAACTTGCGTTAAACTGCTTCCGTCAACATAAAAGAGGTTTCCGATAAAACTGCCAATGCCTTCGTTTTCCATATTGACAATATAATCGTCAAATGCGTTGTCTGTCCCTGATGCATTTTTATAATATGAATTTTTATAAAATTCTTGCAAAGACGGATTGACTAACATTTTTGGTGTTATAAAATCTTTTACTATAAAATCAAAAAGAAGTGAACTTTGAATTCCAATATATCCCGAAAAAATATTCTCTTCTGACTTGTCCGTTCTAAGTTCAATGCCTTCGACTTCAAAATCCATTACGCCAATATGTAAAACAGTGGTTTTTGTTTGCAACTTTCCACTTGCAACCCACGATATTGTAACTTCAATTGTAAAGAAATTTGAATTATTTTCCAAAATCAACCCTGTTCCTATATGTAAAAGGGTTCTATATGTCTTTGTTCCGCCATTAATTGTTTCGGCAAAATCTGAATAATAGATAAGATTATTTGCATCCGGCGTGTCTGCACGACCTTTTAAATTAACCGAAGCAATGCTTTGTTCTATATTAACCGTTATAATTAAGTTTTCGGTCGCCCCACGAACAACTGAGTCGATTTCTTCGCCGTCATTATTTTGTAATTGAACAGTTGCCCCTGACAAATATTGAATAACTAAATTAAATGTAATTCGCTCCCCGCTCTGCTTGCCGTTTCTATCAAAAGCCTTTATTGTTATAACAAAAACTAAATCACGGTCAATTGTTTCAGGAACAAAAGTGCTGATATAAATGCTTGCTAGCGAATTTTCAATGCTTCCTTGAAACTTATATTTATTATTTATTTGAATTCCATTTGGCAAAGTTGTAAAACCTTGTGAACTTTTTATGTATGAAAATTCTGTTGCTTTGCTCATTGGTGTCATTCGCAAATAGTGGTCGCCTTCCGACGCTTCATAAGTTATTTCCAAATAGTCATAGTCCGCATAAATTGGATAAACATCAACCGACAAAAGTCCTTCACTTCCGGGAGTTAAAACACTGTTCGATTGCTGTTCATAATTGTAGTGCATAACGTTTTTGCTATTTTCAACATATGATGTTTTTCTTTCAAGTGCAAAATGAGTTACATTTACGCTTGAAACCGTTTGTGATTTAACTGTTAGATTAAAGTCAGCATATACCGTATCGCTGTTATTAACATCTTTTTTTGAAGTTAAGGCAAACAAACGTAAAATAAATTGTTTTTCATCAAAACTATAATTTTTATATTTATCTCCTATTTCAACCGAAATATTAAATTTATGTTGGAAATAAACGGCAAGTTCAGGGTCCAGTGTTTGCTGTGTTCTATCTTTTGCATCTAAATAATAAATCGAATTGAGATAGTCCAAAACAATGATAAATATCGCTTCGCCTGCATCGCCACCGCTGTTCACTGTCGCACCGATATAATATATAATTTGATTTCCATTTATTTCAATATCTAAAATTCCAAGCGGAATTTCCAAGTCATCTTCGCTGAACATTTCTGCACCTAAACATTCGCCGTTTTCTCCATTTGCACTTGCCACGAAATCAATATCAGAAAAAACATAAGCCTCGAATTCATAGATATAAATTGGTTCAATTTCAATCGCCGAGTTAGATAACTCAACGTCATCCGCACCTTTAAATAGTTTCAAAGTAAAGTAGTTTTCGAAAAATTGAGATAAAATCAAATTTATTTCATTCAATTCATCAACACCCGTAGGAGCATAAGCCACCGATAATTCATTCAAATTCAAAGTATGTTCAATTCTAAATTCGGTTTGCGAAGTGTCTTCATACATTTCTTGCGTGTCAAACGCATAATTGCTCAATCCACCGCCTTGAATATAATCTGAAAAAGTTTGAAAAATAATTTTAAGACTATCGGTATTAATTAAAACTTTTTTATTTGTAAAAATTACACTGTCATCAACACTGCCACGAACTGAAAACGGTTTATTGATTTTTGAATGTAATGCCGTGCCTTCTCCAAATTTAACACCATTATTTTCGAGCGAAAAGTTTAAAATTGGATATACGACATAAATGGTAAATTCTTTGGAAATTGAATAGTCATATTTTGAAAATAATGTAAGTTTAACTCCACCACAATTTTTTATTAAAATGCCATTTGAATATGGCGTTATAATTGAAGAATTGCTTGAAACTGCACGAATTCCGCTAGAATCATCAATTCCAAGTAAATCGTTGAAAGAAATTGTGTTCCACGCATTTAAAACTGCAACTTCTTGATTGTTAAGTGTTGAATTTGTTTTATAGTAAAAAATTACAGATTTTCCATCAATCGATAATAGATTTTTTAAATTATTTAATTTTTCTCCAATTTCAGGAGATGTTTCTTCCTGTAAAATTGATTTGAAATAAGGAAATCCTTTATTTATGCCCGCCGTTGCCGCTTGCCATATATTGTTTGAAACAATTGTTTGATAATTATAATCTGCTATGCCGTTATAAGTGTATTTCGCATCATAATTACTGTTTGAAGTGTTGTATATGATATATGCGTTAATAATTTCAGGCTCTTCCCCTTCGCCACCGCTGCTTGTAATTTCGCCAATTAAATTTTCAATATCATTTACATAAGCAAAGCATATGTCGACAACACCACTTGAAAGAATTCCCACTAAACCGCCAACTTTGCCACCTTGCAAAATTTCCAAATCCATATAATTTTTAGGATCCGTGTTTTCGCTAACATACGAATAAATGTAACTATATGTTAAACTTCCGCCATTCATTGCACCGACAACACCGCCCGTTAAACTGCCACCGTGAAGTGTTGCGTATTCGTTTTCAAAATTATAAAGCTCAACCGTGCAATGAGAAATGTTTCCGCTGTTGCGTCCCGCAATTCCACCGACAATCGAATCAGGTGCATTGATTTTACCATAGAAATTGCAACCGTAAATAGTAGCATTATTTTCGCCGACAATTCCACCGACATAACCAAAATCAACCGCATTAATTCCGCTTGCATTGTAAGTGTTTAAAACTATCCTTGTATCAATTGTTACGTTTTTTATTGTTCCGTTATTTGTTTCTGCAATAAAGCCGCTGTAACTATTTTCAATATTTCCGCAAACAATCAAATCTTCAACAATTGCATTTTCCCCTAAATCCTTGAATAATGATTTATCTGTGGTTATTGTTGAAATATGCATATCGCTTAGAACACTACCATAAAGCCCGCCATTGAAATTTTCAAAAATAGCAAAACTCTCCGTCTTTGTTGGAACTGTTATATTATTCATTAAAATATAATGTAAATCCGAGTTACCCTTACTCATTTGGCTAAAATTTGTTATGCGATATGCCGTTCCACGTGAACGCCCATCAGCAACCGTAATTTGAATGTAAACTGCGACATCGAATTCGCCCGGTATGTATTTGCTATTAATAAATCTATCCGCAGGTGCAATTCTGATTGTTCCAGTGCCACCGAATTTTTCATTCCCTATTTTAATCACACCGTTATTATCTATTGAGAGCAAAGATTCAGGTGTTGCAATTCCATTTATAAAAGTAAAAATAAGTTTATCGTTAAACGGCTTTGGATTTCCAGTGCCGTTATCAGCCCTAGCAATTATTTGATAAAATAAATCTTCGCTACTTTCGAAATCGAGTTCAATATAAATTCCATTTTCAACATTAAGGTTTTCGACAATAATTTGTTCGACTTGTACGGCTTTTTTAATTATGACTTTAAGACTTATTGTTATTAAGCGGTCGAACTCTCTAACTTTTGCAATGAAATAAAAAGTTCGTGAGTCCGCATATTCATATATTGTTTCTCCTTGATGCTCATATTTTTGCAAAGTGCTAAATGCTGATACCGTAACACTATCCCCATCGTCTTCAAACGTGAATATTTCTTCATTGTTCAAAGAATATGTCATCAAATTTTCATCATCCGGAAAAGAAGCAAAATCATTTTCCCATTCAATTTTATTATAAGTTGGCTCTCCTGTAAGGGCAACAGAAACCTCTCTATATGTATCTGCATAATTTTCATCGCCTACACTATTAAGTGCATATAAAGTTATTGCCTGATTTGAAATTAAGAAATTTTTAACTGGAATATAAACTTCAACAAGGAAATAAAAATCATAGGAGATTTCGCTTTTAACTCCATCTTCTAACGCAAAGCCCTTAACTTCTGTTTTAACCCAACATTTACCAACTTCATTAGAATATATTTGGTCTTGTGCAAAGTTAAGAAAAATTGAACGCAAAACGGATGATGATGATCCATAGTTCCCTTCATTCTCTGCTTCCGCCTTTGCAAAATCGTTGAAATCTTCGTATATTTCATCATACACACTTGTCTCATCATCAAGAATAAAATCATAAAATTGATAACTTAATTCAACTGGACTGTTCGCATTAATTCTTAAAGAAATTGCCTTATCTTTTTGAAGAGCGACATTAAATTCTAGGTTATAGACTTCTCCAAGAACAATAGCGTCGGAAAGCATTACTCTTTTTCCAATTGCTGGATTATATTGTGAAGTTGGAATTGAAAACGAAATTTTATCTTGTTCAAGTTCAGTGAAAACTTCAATATACGCAATTGCCGTGAGTCCGTTTTTAAGCAATATTGTAACCGTTCCAGTTTCATTCGCTTTCCCTTGAATTGATTCTATGAAGAAAGAAAAACTATTCGCCTCACCAGAAATTGCACTTGAATCTGTTTTATAACTATTTCCTGTTCCTGAAATTGCAATCTCATCAGCAGTTGTATTATCAACTGTAAAACAAATTTCTTTTTCCATAATTTGATTAGATGTTAGGTAGTAATATGATTTATTTCCTATTTTTTCCGCATTTGAAAATTCTAGTTCAGTTGCACCAACTGAGGATGAAATATTAAAATTTTTTTCTATTTCAGAGTTTGATTTTGAAAATATTTTAAATTGTGCAGATTTAGAAGTCATTGTTTTTGCCTTTATGAAAATATTTTCTCCGCTTTCAAATTCAAATTTATTGTCTTTAAAAACAATTTCTCCGCCGTTGTTGTTGAAAAATCTATATTCGTCGGCATTTAAACCACTTTGCAAAATAAGTGTTTTTTCCGAATTAGGAACAGTTGTTGGAGAAACAGTTGCGTTTATTTTAAGACCGGGAACGTCGAAATAATTATAATATACAACAAAGTCGAAATCATCTGGTTCGGCATTGTCAACCAAAATTTCAATATCTTTCACAACATCATAAGTTTCGATATTGAAAAGCGGCGAAACATATTGATAATTATATCCCGAATATTTAATTATAAAAAATACTGCATCTGCACCATTTTCAGATTCAGCATTAACCGTTGCTTCAAATCTAGTAGGGCTTATGCTAGTGCTTTTTTTAACTTCGGAAACTCCAATATATCTCGATTCCTTGCCAAGTGTGCTTTGAATAAATGTTTCAAGGTTCACATTTCTTGTACTGTTAATTACAATATTGAAAATTGCAGAGTTTTTGTCGTCGGTATTTTTTGCAATTTCGATTTTATTTTCCAAATTAATTTCGGTTGCTGTATTGCCGTAAAACGCAGAGAAATCAACAATATTGTTAATCGGTTCTAAAACATCAAGTGTTACAATTGCAAATTTTGTGTTATCAAATGCCGACACCGCCATAATTTCAATTGTCTCTTCATTGAAGTTTTCACCCAGCATCAAAACGCCGTCTTCAATTGAAGCATTTGAAATTGTTGAATTATGGAGCGAAAAATTTACCGCTCTTTGCGTGGTTTTTGACGGGATGATATTTAAAAGCTTTTCGGCTTTGAGTTCTATTTCTCCGCCTCTTACAGCATAAAGTTCAGATTTATTTGAGGTTTGAGAAATATGTTCAATAGGAATTTCCACTGATACATAGAACGATGCTGATTTTCCACCTTCTTTACTGTTGACTGTTACCAAAACATCTTTACAGGTACCGTTTGCCCTCAAAACCAATATTGTTTTTTCATCGTTTTCGTTATATTTTATATCAATTGCCAATTTATCGCTTTGCGCATTGGCATTAACTTGCCTATTGATATTTTGCCCACCACCAACAACTTGAACAATAATATCTTCTGTTGTCGAAGCACCACCTTCTTGCAAATATAAAGTAACATTTTTGCCATTATTTGAAAGGAGAATTTCCATTTGGTCATAAGGGTTCGTGGTGCAAGCGGAAAAAACAAAAGCAAAGCCGATTAAAACGGTCATTATGAAAAAGATTTTAATATTTCTTAAAAGATGTACTTTCATTTTATCCTTTAAATCAATTTATAGTTTTTGCGAAAAAACGCAAAAAATGTAAGATTTTAAATTTTCTTATATAGAATTTTTATATCAAAACTT
>DIPL01000003.1:112372-120774 GCA_002424095.1 Christensenella sp. UBA5489 | reverse complement strand
CTGTCGAATTATGTCAACTTAAATAAGACAAAAATAATTATGAAATCATAATTATTGAAAAATGTTTTTTATTAAATTTAATTGAATTTATTTAGTATTTATTAATAATTTATTTAATTTATTTATAATTAAAATTCATTTTTTAATTTGTTTTTATTATTTAATTAATTATTTTATTGTTTTTATTAATTATTTTAATTAATTATTATTATATAATTGTTTTAATTTAATTAATTAAATAGTTTATTTAATAGTTATTTGTTTTTAATTTGCAATTTAAAAAATACAAATAACTAACTTAATTCTCGTTTGAAATTCATTTTTGGTTTAAGAATTTTTTTCGTGTCGCCTCGCCACCACGTATATGCTTCGAATTAAAATTGTCGTCTAAGATTTTATGTATCTTTTCATAAAGTTGAAAATTGATTTTTTTGAGTCTTTTGGAAACGTCGTAATGAACCGTGCTTTTGCTGACACCAAAAACTTGCGCCGTTTGCCGAACTGTTTGTTTTGTTTTCAAGATATGACGCCCAAGCCTTAATGCTCTTTGATTTAGAATAAAATTCATTGATGCCCCTTCTCATTGACTTTTTATCTAATGTATGAGAAATTAAGGCAAAAAAGAACATCATTTGCCAAATTCTGACAACGTTTATCATATAAGGAAATCACAAGGCAAAATTTAGCAATCAAAAAACGCCACTTACTAGAAAGCAAGTAGCGCTATTTAAAAGCCATAAAGTATTTTTAATCTATTTTTAAAATTTTTAAATAGACATTAACCCCAAAGCCCTGACTTTTTACTAAAATTTCAAAATGATTTCTCAGAAAAGATGACAAAATATTTTAGAATATTTAGCAATTTATTCTGTCTTTTTAGACTTAATCACGTCTAAAATTTCTCCAACTGTTTTCATTTTAGAAGTATCTTCGTCGGGAATGCTTATTCCGAATTCTTCTTCAAGTTTCATAAGCAATTCAACAATATCAAGCGAATCTGCACCTAAATCTTCGATTATTTTATCTTCTGCTTTGATTTTTTTTGCATCAATATTGAGTTGTGATGCTATTATTTCTTTAACTTTATCCAACGTCATGTAACGCCTCCGTTTTTAATGCAAAAATTATAACATAACGGCGACATTTTGTAAACTGTTTTAAAAAATTAAATAAATAAAGGAATAATCTTAAATTATTAAAATATTTTAACTTAATTTTTTAAATTTCTTATCTTTAAGTTTTATTTATTTTCAAATTCCAAATAATTTGATGGGTCAATTTTTTGGTCGTTTTGAAGCAATTCAAAGTGCAAATGCGTTCCATCTAACTGTTCATAATTCGCAGTATCACTTGCCGTACCTATGCGGTCGCCATGCTTCACATTGTCGCCCACTTCAACCAAAAGAGAATCGGCATCCAAAGAACTGTATACACTCTTGAAATTGTTCGAGTGAGTTATAACAACAACTTGTCCATCGCCATAATTAGAATAGACCGCACTTACTTTTCCATCAGCCGCCGAGAAAACTGCCATATCATCCGAAATCAAATCAACGCCACCGTGGTATTCCCATTGCCCACGAGTTTTATTGAAATAAAGTCCATCTGCGGAAAATTCTTTAACAATTTCCGCATTGAGCATTGGCACTGAAAATGTCAACGCTGGTGGTGCACTAACACTTACAATCGGATTTTCTGCCGGCGACAAGTTTGCGTTTGTTGATTCCAAATCTGAACTTGCAATTACAACAGTTACAGCGATTGCTACGACTAAAATTCCAGCCATACAGTATGCGCCATACTTTTTAATAAAAGCAGCAAATTTATTTTCTTTTTTCATTTTAACCTCCTTGTTTTCATTATTTCCAAACAATTTCTTTTTAATCTAAAATTTATTAAAAAAGACAAAAAATGCTAAAATGTTTTGAAAAAGAAATATAACAGGTTAAAAAATATATAATTTTTTCTAATCAACAACATTATTAATACGAACCTAAAATAATCGGCGAGCCAATTGTAACCGTATTGTCATTAAAGGCAATTTGAACGTTGACTTTTTTCCCATCTATAAAAGTTGAAAAAAGAAAGCCATACATATAGCCATAAAGAATTTCTATTCCATCAACTATTTCTGTTTTTGCAACTTGAATTTTATCTAACAAGTGTTCAATATCCTGTTTTGCACCCTCAATTTTAATACAATAACCAAAACAATCGATTAAATAGTTTTTTATATTCTCAGCATTATTTGCCATTGTCTTTATAATAAATTCTTCGCCATTATTCATAATTGAAACATCACTGTCAAGTTTTTTAATTTCATCGGAATAGCCTTTGCAATAAAATTCCAGTTTTGCATTTTCAAATTCAAAACAAAGTTGCGCTAATTTTTCATTATTTAATGTTAGCACACTTATTAAAATCAAAACCAAAATCAAAACTGAAAGTTTCTTCATAAAATAATGATTGACTAAAAAATTAAAAATATAATATCGAAAATTCAAAAATATTCAAAAAAAAGCGGAATTTTTAAAATTAAATGCAAAAAAATAAGAAAATAAAAAGATTTCAAACACTAAATATAAAATAATTATTAAATCTTATCAAGTTTAAAATCGTCGTAAGTGGCAATGCCGGAAATAGATTCATCTAAAAATGAGAAACCCCAAATTCCCACGAAATCACTTTCATAAGGTAACGTTTCAATGCTTACAATTAAGTCATATTGTTCAGAAGAATGCAGTTCAATTCCATCATTTGGCATTATAACAGCGTGTAAAAATTTTGACGTTAAATTTTCATTTAAGGTATATTGATAATAATAATAACCATCATCGCCCTTTATCCACTCAGATGTCAAAGTTCCATCTACCGAAACGGCATCTTCATTATTATTGTAAACAAACAATTTTGCCCTTGCAACAAAACTCGGCTGTTCATCTTTAACTTTAAAATAACCTTCTTGACGGATTGAAATGTTCGGCAAAACAGAGCCATAGAAAGAAAGTGCTTGGCTGAATGAACCGCAGGAATCAATTTCCAAATATACAGTATCCCCTAAAACTTTTTGCCCAATGTCATCAATATTTGTTTTATAAAGCGCATTTGAATAAACAAGATAACTACTGAGAAGCAATAAAAGAAAAAGCATTATAATTACAAAAATATACCAGCGGTCTTTCACGCTTAACCTTTTTTCCTTCTTTACAAAAGCCTTGATTTCCGTCATTTAATATATAATGTATGTTTTTAAATTCTTTTATACTTAAATGTATAATAAAAAAACAAGTTTAAAACTTGCTTTTTCATAAATAATGCATATTTTAAAGGAATAGTTGCAAAAATTATAATTCCAAACCTGCAACTTTTGTGTTTGTTTGAGCAACATTTTGAACGGTTTGATGCTTGCCATTTTCGAGTTTTTCACTTAACTCACTGACAACCGCATAAGCAGCCTGAGAAAAGTCTATGTATCTTTGAACCAGTTCTCTCTTTTGGTTTAATTCTTCAATTCTATTATTCAACATTTCAACCTTTGCTTTTTCCGCACCATTTCCCATTTTTGCCAAGTTTCTCAAAACGTATTCTCTTTGGTCATACAATTCAACAATTTTATCTTGAATTTCAAGCATTTCCTCATCAAGCACATGCGACTTGTGCAGTTTTTGTGTCGCATTCAAAAAACCTTCCACATCGAATTCGTACCCAGCGAGTACAGCTTCATTTGTCAACTGTGATGAACTTACTTCTTTCATTTTTTTCTCCTTCGTTTTTTTTAAATTTATTCAGTACCTATATTATATATTATATGAAGATTTTGTCAATAGGGCATTTTTAAATATCAAGAAAAACAATTTGAAAAAACAAAAATATCACATTAAAAAACTCTTCTCGACTTATTTTTTTTGCTTTGCTTAAATTCGTGGAGTTTATCTTGACGGAATACAAAACTTTCTTGCTCCAATTCCCATTTCTTTTTTAGCCAACGATATTTCTTGTTTCCAATAAAATTATCATAAGCAAGAATCCCGACTCCTTGCAGCAAGTAGATATAATATGTTAGAAATTTCCAAATGATAAGCGCCCACGTCAACATTGCACTGGTTGGAAAAAGACCTGCAAAAAGAGCAGCAAATGAAAGTTCGCTTACACCAGAACCGCCAGGTAACGGCACAAAGTTTGACACCATTTCAATTAAAATTGCCAAAAGAACTATATAAAAAAACATAGAAAAATCTAAATATCCAATTAATGCGCAATAGACAAAAAACGGAGCGGCATAAATAAGAATATTATAAACAAATGAACCTATAATCAGCACCAAAAATGTTCCCTTAGATTTATTAAGGTTACGTATTGTCGCCTGAAAGTCCCCAACAATTTTAATAACTCTGTTATATTGCTTTTCATAATTTTTTATTATCTTCATTTTTTGCAATATTCTAAGAGTCCAAACAACAAGTTTTTTCCCCGTTTTTTCGCTTACAGAAAGGAAAAACACAAGCAAAATGAGAATAAAATTTAAAACAAATCCAAGTATACAAACAATTCTCAATGCTTCAAAAGATGCTCCAAAATCAGTATTTAGTGCCGCAATTAAGGCAATAATCCATATAACGACAACCGCAAGTTGATTAACAACATAGCGCCCCATTGGTACAGCAATTGCCGCAGCGGCATTAAGCCCACGTTGCGTTAAATAATAAATCTGAAAAGGTTGCCCGCCCGTCGACATCGGAGTTATGCAATCATAATATTTTCCGAGTGCACCAACCTTATAACTTAAAAAAGGACGAGAACGTCCCGATGAACGGCGAACAAAAATATTCAGCCTAAAACTTTCAATAAATGTAGTTATAACCCAAACAAAAAGCGCAAGTCCTAAAAGTGGCAACGACAAGCCCGACGCAAAAAGAGCATTCAAACTCATATCTTCGCTTTGCGAAATTTGATAGCCTAAAATAATTGCAATTATAAAAAGATTGAAAATAAAAAAACTTATACTTAAAATCTTTTTCTTTCTACTTTTTTGTTTGGCAACCGCCTGCTCCGCCTCATCAATTTCTTTTTTCAAGTTTTTAGGAGAAGTGTAAAAATTAAAGATATATCCGCCCTTTTTAGACAGTCCGCTTACATATTTTAAATATTTGTTTTTTATATATACTTTCGGCGAATATTTCATAATTTTATAGTATCAAAAAAACAGCCTAATGTCAATTTAGAATTTTTATTTTTTACTATTTTTATTTTATTTAATTTTTTAAATTCTTTTTTATTTTTTTATGGCTGTTAATTGGAGAGATTTTATTTATATAATAATTTTAATAGTTTTCATATTGTTTGTAATTTAAAATTGATTCTTATGAAAAATAATCTTAACGGGGCTTGTTTTTTGCCCTTTAAAGTTTTTTCTATTCTATAATATTACAAATTTTCAAACAAAAAAACGAGCATCGCCAAATCTCGCGTCGCTCGTAAATTTATAGTATGCTTTAATTAAATTAAAAGTTCCACAAATCAGAATAATTTTTATTATAAATTTTTATATCAAGGTCCTTTTTCAAAATTGAAAGATTTAGATTTTCGAATTTAGAGAAATTATCTGTTACCATTTTTTCATAAACAAAGTCAAAAAGTGTTCTTTCATAAAACGGACTTAATTTAAAAGTTGTTATTGTCTTTATATTATTTTCAAGTTCTTGCAAATTCGTTGAAACTAAATTGAAGGTATTTGGATTATGAATTGTGAAAGGGTTTGTAACTGGTGCAACGTAAAACAAAATATGAACACCGTATTCCGTTACCACCGTTTCTGAAACATCACCGAATTTGCCTTGTCCGTTATTATATAATTCTCTTGCGGCATTAGTATATTCTTCAACCATTTTAGAATTTTCCGTACCGACAATATATTCATAATTTACATTTTTATTTCCGCCATCGCCACTATATTTATACATATAATCATTGAAAATTTCGGCTTTTTGCTCATCGGTTTTTCCGTCTAAATCAAATAGTAAATTATTTCTAAGTGTTTCAGGATTCCAAGTTGTGTCTTTTCCATAGTCCTGAACAACTGCATTATTTGCTATATCCTTTTTTGCTTGCTCATAGTCTTTATAACTTATTTGTCCCGACTCATAATCTGTTTTCCACGATTTTATAGCTTCTTTTTGTTCATCCGAAAAAGAAACTAAAATATGCGAAACATAAAAATAATTATCATCCATTACATACCAAGAATTTTCCCTTGCTGATAAAATATCCTTTTCGTATGCGGCAAAGTCAATTGAATATTGTGCATAGTTTGAAAGCATATTTGCGGAAAGATATGAAAGCACTTGCTCAACTGAAATTATTGAATAACCGTTTTTAACTTCGAAATATTCCGAATATAAATTCAAATATAAATTATGTTTGATATTATTATAAACTCTTTCAATTTCACGTTTAAACACACTTTCTGAATCTTCCGAAAGATTTTGACCTGCCTCATTTAACTTTAACATTTTGACGTATCTCTTAAATGCTTCTTTTAATATGTTTGAATCACCAATTCTTGAATTTACGGCACTATATATAGTATCAATTTCCCTACCACCAATATAACTCAACTCTTCATCATCTTCGTTTTCTACATCTGAAAATGTGCGAATTTTCCATTCAACATCATCTTCTGTTTCGCCCATTATTTTAACGATTTCAGCTTGCTTTTCAAATGGCTTATAATAAGTTGTTTCATCTTCTGTTTCTTCTGCAAGTTCAGATGGCACGTGAAGTTTCCACGATTCGATTACTTCATTTTCAATTTCCGCCAAATTTTTAATCATTGCTTTAAAGGTGTCATCCCAAAGTTTATTTAAGTCTTTATTTGTGATTGTAATTTCATCAATTTCAATAAGTCTTCTCGCCTCTTCAAGCGTTACTTCTTTGTTTACAAGCAGTTGGATAAGTTGATCATAGGCTTGTTCGCCCGTATAACCGCTTTGTTCCAATGTCGATTTATAGTTATTATATGACTGGATTAAATCTTTTTTTATTATTTTAAGAGTTTTAGTTCCTCCGTCCGACGCAGGATATTCAATTGTCGCAACGGTCTGATTTAAATATGGCAACGAGTCCAAAGTGAATAAATTACATCCGCTCAAAGCAATAGCAAAGCAGAGTATACAAGATAGCAATAACGCAATTTTTTTATTCATTTGCACTCCTTAAAAGTTAAATCAATATTTATTTAATCGAATAGTTTAGACAGTATAAGATATTCACAAATAAAAAGCAACCGATTTTTTAAATTTATTGGAACAGTGTTTTTGAAATTTTTGATAAAAATAACAATATTTCGTTGCAAGGCTTCTGAATTAATATTTGAAAAATATATTTTAAATTTTAGAAAAAATTCAATTTACGTCTAGAAATTCAATTAATTCAAAGATTTTTTGTCTTATATTCTTATTTTGATTATTAAATGAAATCACGGGCTGATTTTCTATACCTAAATTTGCAATTTTATCATTAAGTTTTTCAGCAATTTTCACTGGAATTATTTCACCGTTTTCATCATTTTCTCTCGAATTATAAAAAAATATTTTGCATATGTTTTGAGTGATTAAAATTCTTTGAATTTTTTGTTTTATCGCAAGATTTTTAAGCAGCGCAATCAACATAAGGTTTTCCAATTCGGATGGGATTTGCCCAAAAGTTTTTTGTATATCAGTTTTTAAGTCATCAAGTTCATCAAGCGAATTCAACCTGCTAATTTGTGTATATTTCTTAATTCTGTCCTCTTGTGCTTCAATATATTCCTCAGAAATAAATGCATTTAGGGCAATATCGAGTTGAACGGCTTTTTCTTCTTCAACTTTTTCGCCTTTTAATTTTTTTATCGCCTCTTCTAAAAGTTTACAATAGAGATGATAACCGACTTTTTCCATTGAGCCGTGCTGTTCACGTCCTAAGATATTTCCAACGCCACGTATATCCAAATCTTTAAGTGCAATTTTAAAACCGCTACCGGGTTGAGTATATTCAATAATTGCTTCAAGTCTTTGAAATGCCGTTTCAGTCAAAATTTTATCAGAATTATAAGTAAAATAAGCGAACGCAAGTCTATTACTTCGTCCAATACGCCCACGCAGTTGATAGAGTTGTGCAAGTCCGAGCATATCGGAATTTATGACAATAAGAGTGTTCGCATTTGGCAAATCAATTCCGTTTTCAATGAGTGTTGTTGCTATTAAAATTTGAAATTCGCCACTATAAAGCCGAAGAATTGTGTCTTCAAGTTGCTTTTGTGCAAGGCGTCCGTGAGCCACTCCAATTTTAATCTCTGGAAGCAGTTTTTCAATTTTTGCAGCAAACTGAAAAATAGTTTCAATACGGTTATATAAAATAAGAATTTG
>DIPL01000003.1:96784-112231 GCA_002424095.1 Christensenella sp. UBA5489 | reverse complement strand
CTGAATTCTGTTACAAAAGTCTGCACAGGAATTCTTTGCACGGGTGGAGTTTCAATAATGCTTATATCACGAATGCCAGTTAATGACATATGCAAAGTGCGTGGTATCGGCGTTGCACTCAACGCCAAAACATCGACATCGGTTTTCAAATTTTTAATTTTTTCTTTATCTTCAACGCCAAATCTTTGTTCTTCATCCAAAATTAAAAGTCCGAGATTTTTGATTTTCACGTTTTTTCCTAAAAGTTTATGTGTTCCGCAAACAATATCAATTTCACCACTTTCAAGTCCACGCAAAGTATTTTTGTTTTCTTGTGCTGAAACAAGTCTTGTAAGCCGTGCAGTTTTTACCATAAATTTTCCGAAACGGTTTTGACAAGTTTTAAAATGTTGTTCCGCTAAAATTGTTGTCGGACATAAAAAAGCAACTTGCTTTCCGCTTAAAATTGCTTTGTATGCCGCACGCAACGCCACTTCGGTTTTGCCATAGCCCGCATCTCCGCAAACAAGTCTATCCATAATTCGTGGACTTTCCATATCTGACTTAATATCTGAAATTGCACGAAGTTGGTCGGGAGTTTCCTCAAACTGAAACGCATTTTCGAATTGTTCCATTAAGTAATCGTCTTTTTTATATACAAAGCCCTTGCTTTGTTCTCGTTTGGAATATAATTCCAAGAGATTAATCGCCAATTTTTTAACAGTTTTATTTACACGGTTTTTAATTCTTTCAAAATCAGCACTTCCAAGTTTATTAAGTTGCGGAGTGTTTTCGCTACCAAGATATGCGGAAATTATATCTGCTTGTTCTGTCGGCAAATAAAGTTTATCTCCACCAGCAAACTCAATAATGAAATAATCTTTTTCATAATCGGTTAATTTTAGTTTTTTCGCACCAATACATTTTCCAATACCGTGCGTATTATGAACAACATACTCATTTGGTTTTGGCGCATAAATTGATGCTTTTTTATCTAAAATCTTTCTTTTATCCTGCTTTTTAAATAAGTCATAAGAACCAATTAAAATTGCATCGGAATTTACAAGTGCAATTGAAAAAGGGAGCAATGCAGATAAAATGAAAATTTTTCCTTTTTGATTTTCGTTTTTCCCAATTGTCCGACTTAATGAAAAATCATAAGGTTCAATTTTTGATATAAATTCTTCCGAGTTTGAATTTTTCGAATTATATTTTTCAAGTTTTAAATCAGATGAGAAAATATTATTTGATACCAAAAACTCCATTAATCTTTTTTTATTTTCTTCACTACCGCAAAAAAGAAAGATATTTAGTCCGTTTGATGAATAAAAATTTATATCGCTAACAAGTTCTTTGAAATCGAAAATATATTTCTTTGTGCCGAAAGATTTTAACGCTATCTTTGCTTCACTTTCAAAAAAACTTTTGCCTTGTATACTCATAAAACTTGTTCGACTTTTCGCACAAGTTTTGAAAATAAGTTTTTCATCGACAAAATTGCCGTTTTCATTTAGACTTTCTAAACTTTGTATAAAAAAATTTTTCGAATTTTCAAGTCTTATCGGCTCATCGAAAAAAACTTTTTCCGCTAAATTCAATAAGTTGTTTTCGCTTTGCTTGTAATTTATTGCAATAATTTCAATTTGTTCAAGTTCTTTAACCAATTTTTTTTCATCGGCGGTTACGAGCGAAATTCTTTCAATTTCAGTATCAAAAAATTCAATTCGCACAATATCTTTTTGATTTATTGAAAAAATTTCGAGAATATTTCCCCTAATTAAAAATTGACTTTGCCCTGACAAAAATTCGACACGATTATAGCCCATTTCAATTAGAGAATGTGTTAAATTTTTAAAGTCAAAATTCGCTCCTTTTTCAAGTCTTAAACAGCCATTCAACAAATCCTTTTTTGTCGGTGCTTTTTGGAATAATGCTTCAACACTGACAAAAAGCAAGCCCGTTTGCTCCGTAACGAACGCATATAAAGATGAAATATATTCGCTTATTGCAAATTTATCAACCAGTCCAAAGCTATCTTCATAGCAATTCAAAATGAATTTACAATTAACGCCAAGTGCTTCGGCTTGCGTTGCAATTTTGCCCGCACTTACAATATCGCTATAAACAAAAATTGATTTTTTGCCACAAAGAGAAAGCAACAATCCCTTGATTTCGGTTGACACACCAAGAACGGTTTGCCGTTTGCCTTTTTCAACATTTGCGACAAATTCACGCAACTGTTTATTGTTTAATATATTTAAAAAATCTAGCATACTCAAAGCCTTTAAAAATTTTTATTAAATCAAATTATATTAAAAAATAAATTATCATTATTCGTTTATAAAATATCAAATTCGCAAATTTAAACATTATTATTAAAACAAAATTAAAAAAATTTTTTATTATTTTGGTAAATTTAATATTTTTTCTAAAATAAAATCAGCGGTTTGTTCAAATATGTTCTCTAAAACTTCTTTTGAATTTTTACTTATTTCACTTAAAACATAATCGGCAAGGTCAAAATTGATTCCTTTTTCATTTTTTCCAATTCCAATTCTTATACGTGAAAAATCCTGTCCTATGGTATTGACAATGCTTTTCAAGCCGTTATGCGTTCCTCCGCTTCCTTTTTCACGAAAACGAAACTTGCCAAGTGGCAAATCAATATCATCGGCTATGACTAAAATTTGTTCGCTGTTAAGAGCATATTTACTTTTAAATGCTAAAACAGAATCTCCGCTTAAATTCATATAAGTCAACGGTTTTGCAATAAGGATTTTTCGTCCTTGGAGCGAATATTCGCTTACTTCCGCTTTACAATTTGTCATAACCCTTTTTTGCTTTATGCCAAATTTTTGACAATAATTATCAAGTTTATGACTTAATTCATCGACTGCTAAAAAGCCGACATTATGATATGTCTTAAAATATTTTCTTTCAGGATTTCCAAGCCCGACAATTAAAAAAAGATTTTCCATTTTCGCCTATTTTTGTTTTGTTTTAAATTTTTTTATAATTTAGATATTATTTATATTTTTCTAAAAACATATTTTGATTTTATTTTTATCGCTTTATTAATTTAATTTTTTTGAGTTTTTAATTTGTTTTATTAATGACTTTATCAAATGGTCCTATAACCATATTTTTATCAATTTTGCTACTAAATATGTAGGATGATTTAATAATGCAACCGTCTCCAACTATGCTGTCAATTATTGTATTTCCGCTTTCTAATCGACAATTTTTGCCTATGTAGGTTCGTCCTTTTAAACTATTAAACGGTTCAATTATACTTCCGCTTTCAATCGTTACATCGGCATCTATTTGAACTGCATTCGCAGAAGTGATTATAACTCCGTTTGAAAAATGATAATTAATTATTTTTGATTTTAGAACCTGTGCAATTTTTTCCAGTTTTTTAGGATTGTCTGCAACTGCAAATTCTATCTCGTTGAACTTTTCAATTATACTACTCTTAATATTTTCTGCTGTTTTTATATATTCTGTATTGAAAACATAGCCCCTTATCAAATTCAAAACGTTTATATCTCGCATACGAACAAAAGATAAAATTTCATCAATTGTAGATTTTGTCAAAAGTGGCGTATCCGAAAAAAGCACTAATGTATATTTTTTATTTGTCAAAAGCGATTTAACCAAGGCAAGAATATCTGAATCGGGCGTGCAATGTGCAATTTTTGTTTCATAGCCACTGCACGCAAGTTTAACCCATTCCCAAGTTTTTTTGCCGCATAAATCAATATCATATGATTTAAAAATGCCTGCAAAATTTGGATTTTTAAAAAGAAACAAAATAACGGCTACATCGGTTTCATCTTTTTGAATAATTTCCTTTCTAGTTAAAACACAGGTTTCCAGATTTACTTTCCTCCTTTTTTTATGTTTTTAATCGGAACGACAGCATTTTTATATTTAATGTTTTTATTAAAACTATCAATTGATGAATTTAAAATTGAATTCGCTTTTTCACGAAATTCTTTTAATTTTCTTTTTTTGCTCGCCTTTTTTTCGCTATTTATCCAAAATTCCCAAAACGCATCTCTGCTTTTTGCATAGAGATTAATTGAATATTTAATTTTCCCAATTTGCTCCGCCTGCTCTTTTGAAACTTCTTTGCTCATAAGGTCTTTCCAAATAATATTTGCAACTTTTTGTTTATCTCGTGTTTCGGTTATATCAAAAATAAATATTTTTTCTTCATTTGATATGGCTTTTGAAACATCGTATTCCTTGAAATTTTCGCTGTTAAGATTAATTTTCTTTTTACGTAAACCTTTAAGCATATTCATTACGGCAACTTCTCCCCATAATGAACTGATATAAGAAACCATAAGAATTAAAAACGGAACAGACATAAGAAGCATTATTCCCCAAGGAGAAGCGGTTAGTTTAAGAAAGAAATTTAAAAGTTTTGCTGTTTCACAATGTTCTCCGGCAACTAAATCTTCCCTTATTAAAAGTGGGTCAGGTGACAGATTTTTTTCTGACTCTCCTTGCGTTTGAAAAAATCTCACTCCATAATCATCTACAAAAATACCTACCACTTTATGAAAAACAAGCGCATTTTTTTTGTTTAAAATTTCCGCAGTTGGAGTTCTTTCCTCAAAAATTTCTGCATTTTCATCAATTGTTTCAGGCTCTTTATATTCATCAATTATATCAGAAATATCTTGTTTTGGCAAATCAATATCACAAGTATCCATATATCTATAAAATAGAATTATATCATCAATCCGTAAATCATCAGTTTTAACCTGTTGAATGACAACCTTATCGCCAGGATTAAAACCCGCATCAATCATACTATCGCTTTGAATAACGGCAAAAGAATAGCCAAAGAATACATAAATTTTGTTTTCTTCTCGCATTGTATAAACTAAAATCATAAAAATTACTGCTATGACTATAAGCAAATATGCTAAAAAATTTAAAAATGCATTAATAATCAAAAGCGCTTTATGTTTTTTTTTATTTCTTTCTTTTGCATTGCTCATTATACAAAAAACGCTCCTTTAAAATTTTATTACCAATTTTGAAAAAATTAAAAATATTATTTCGTTTTCAGACTTTTTGTTTTTAGTTTTTTTGAGATTTTTTTAAAAACAGTCTTTTCTAAATCCCAATTTTGCCATATTTCTTCAATTTGTCTTTTTCTTTTATTTGAACGTGCCCTACCTATCCAATACAACCAAAAATGCTTAGGATTTTCCTCAAAAATTCCCGTTAAATAACTGATTTTTTCATATTCTTTTTCTTCTTTTTTCTTGCCGAATTTCAAAAATCCCCAAAGGAATTGAGCAACTTTCTGTCGCTCTTCGGGCGGTGATTGTGCAAAGAATTGAATTTTGTCAAGAATGTCCATTTCAACACCAATACTTGCCTCAACTGCTTCCTTGCTATCGTAACGGACTTCTCGCCGTAAAACTTTTCTTTCAAGAAAAATATTATAAACCTGTTCAATTATCGAGAAAGACATAAACAATACAAGAATTGAAAGCGGAACAACAACGAGAATAATTATTCCAGTTGGCGATGCAATAAATTTAAATAATCCACGAATGAATTCAGGCGTATATGAATAAATACCAGCGACATAGTCTTCGCAAATCAAAATACCGTCTTTTCCTGCATTTGAATCTCCTTGTGTTTGAAAAAACAATGTTCCACTTTCGTCCGCATATATATCAACAATTCTATGAAAATATACACTAGCCTTTCTCACACCGCTTACTTCATCAATAGATGCACGTTCTGAAATTTCTTCGCTTGTCGATTCAGGAGCATTATAAGCAGTTGCAGTTTCGTTGTTCCTATCATAAGATTGAACCAATATTGCAGTTTCAGTTGTTATATGGGCATCCGCTGTGTCTTTATAATAATAAAAAGCAATAATATCACCAGCACGCAAGTTGTTTGTATCAATTTGTTTTAAAAAAACAATATCTTTTATCTTAAAACCGCCCTTTTCCATACTTGAACTGCTTACACTAACAAGCGATAAACCAAAAATCGACGGGATTTTATTATCTGATTTATCAATATATATAATAAAACAACAAAGTAATGAAAAAAGAATTATAGGATAAAAAAGAATATCGGCAATAACACCCATTACTGTATATAAATTGTTATGCTTTTTTCCAAATTTGTCATCATATTTTACTTTCATAAGTCTATATTTTACACTTTTTTTGAATTAAAGTAAAGTCTTAAAGTAATTTACACACTTATTATTTTGAAAATCAAATTAAATATTTACAATAAGAATCATATACTTTAAAAACACATAGATTATAATTAACTTGTCCCATATTTTAAAAATATAAATCTATTGACATTTTAGCAATTTATTAATATTATTATAATAAATTAAGTTGAATATAAATAGATAAAAAATAAAAAATAAAGTTTGAAATGAAATTAAGGTAAAAGAAATGAAAAATGAAAAAAAAGTATATGAATATGCTATTTTCGGCGGCGGAGTTGTCGGAACTGCTATTTTAAACAAGTTGACACGCTTGAACAAAAAATCAATTTTAATTGAACTCGGCGAAGACGTCTGCACAGGAATGTCTAAGGCAAACAGTGCAATTTTACATGCTGGCTTTGATGCTATGCCTGGAACACTTAAAGCAAAACTTAATGTGCAGGGAAAGAAACTTCTGAATAAATTATGTGAAGAACTTCAAGTTCCATATAAAAATGTTGGAGCAATTGTTGTCGGCAATGATATAGAACAACTCGAAATTTTAAAGGCACGTGGCGAGAAAAACGGCGTTCCTAATCTTGAAATAATTGAAGGCGAACGACTACATAAACTTGTGCCTAATTTAAAAAGAGATATAAAATACGGTTTACATGCACCAACCTCTTCTATTGTCAACATTTTTATGCTGACAATCGCATTTGCCGAAGAAGCAGTTTTGAACGGTGCGGATTATCGCTTTTCATACGATACTAAATCAATAGATTTTGACGGAGATATTTTCACAATTTCAAACGGAAAAGAAAAAATTTATGCTCGCCACATAGTAAATAGTACAAGTTGGGGATATAATAATATTGCAAAATTGATTGGTGTCGAAACATATCCGCTAACTTATAGACGTGGAGAATATTATGTATTAGATCGTGATGCCGAAGGCTATGTAAATCTTACAGTGTTTCCATTGCCATCTAAACTTGGAAAAGGAATTCTCGCAACGCCAACAACCGACGGCAATATTCTTTTTGGTCCAACTTCGGAAGACTGTGAAAGTTTAGAGCCAATCATTACAACGGAAGGATTGAGAAAAATTAAAAACGGTATAAATGGTATGTTTATAAATCCGCCGTTCAATAAAGCAATAAGAGAATTTGCAGGTATTCGTGTTGGAAGCGGTGATGATTTTATAATTGAGCGAAGCAAAATTAATCCACGCGTTATCAATCTTTGTGGAATAAACTCGCCGGGACTTACGGCCGCTCCCGCCATTGCTGAAATGGTTTGTGAACTTTTACAAATAAAAGAAAAACAAGAAATTCCGATGAAAAGACGTGAACCTTACGGATTTATTCTCGACAAAACATCTGCTCAACTTGAAGAACTTGTTAAGGTAGACCCAAAGTTTGGGAATATCATTTGTAAGTGCGAACTTGTGTCGGAGGCAGAAATTTTAAGGGCTATTCATAGTCCACTGAAACCGCATACTGTTGACGGTATAAAACGGCGAGTACGCCCAACGGCGGGACATTGTCAAGGCGGTTCTTGCTTGTTAAAGGTTGCTGAAATTATTTCACGTGAATTAAATATTCCACTAAACGAAATTATAAAAGAAACAAGTCAAGGTTATGTTTTTGATAATAAAAACTTAAAAAAGACAAAAAAATACAGCATTCTTAAAACCAAACCAGAATTGAATATTGAATTATAATTATTTTTTATTTGAGAAATATAGATAAGTATTTTTTATTCAATAAATCTTTCAAAATTTAAAAGGTTAAGTATGAAAAAAACGTATGACGTAGTTGTAATTGGCGGCGGTCCTTCTGGAATGGCTGCTGCACTTAAAGCACATCAAAATGGCTGTGAAACTTTAATAATAGAAAAAGATGAAAAACTCGGAGGCATACTAAACCAATGTATTCATAACGGATTCGGACTTAAATATTTTAATAAAGAATTGACTGGTCCTGAATATGCTTACCATTTAGCACTGGAAGTTGAAAAGCAAAATATCGACGTAAGTTTAAACACATTCGCATATAGTGCTTCACAAAACAAAGTTGGTATTTTAAAAGAAGGACAACATAGCATAGTAAACGCAAAAGCAATTGTTCTTTCAAGCGGTTCAAGAGAACGTACCGCTGGACAAATAAACCTTGCGGGAAGTAGGCCATCAGGAATATATACAGCAGGCACAGTGCAAAAAATGATTTCATTTTACAACCAAAAACCTGGCAAAAAAGCCGTTATTCTCGGAAGTGGCGATATTGGACTTATTATGGCAAGAAGATTGACGTATGAAGGAGTTGCAGTTTTAAAAGTTTTTGAAATTATGAAAAACACAGCGGGACTGAAACGTAATATTGTTCAATGTTTAGATGATTTCAATATTCCGCTCTTAACTTGCCATACAATCACACGAGTTATCGGCACGGATAGAGTCGAAGGTGTTTTTTATGCACAAGTTGATGAAAATCTGCAACCATTGCCAAATACTGAAAAATTTATTGAATGCGATTGTGTTATTCTTTCAGTTGGACTTATTCCTGAAATGGAAATTTTTGATGGGCAAGTTGAAGTTTCGCCGAAAAACAAAAGTTTCGTAGTGGATGAAAACCGTGAAAGTAGTTTAAGCGGTGTTTTCGTTTCAGGCAACGTACTTCACATTCACGACCTTGCCGACAACGCAACAATTGAAGGTGAAATTGCAGGCATCAGTGCAAGCAAATATGCCAAAGGTGAAATTACGAAACTAAATAAAAAAATAGATATAAAATTTTCCGACAAGATTTCATACACAATTCCACAAAAAGTAAACCTAAATCAAAACGGAAATTTTAAGATATATTTCAGAAATAAAAATCAACTTTTAAGAAAAACAATTGTAGTTAATTGTGGCGAAAAAACAATTGCAAAAAAATTTAGTGTTGCTCTTAATTCAGGAGAGTTGCAAGAAATTGATGTAAAACTTGATGATGTAGTCAACGACCTTTTTGTAGATATACTTTAAAGTTTCCTAAGATTACATTTTTAAAAAACAATATTTTATAATTTAATCAAAATGGCGTAATTATCTTTCGTAAAAATTTTAAGAAAATTAATTTTGATAAGAATTATACTTTTATAGAAAAGGCTTTGAAAGAAATAAAAGCAATATTGCAAAAAACAATCTTTTACAAATTTTAAAGAAATTATAATTTATAAGCAAAAGTATGGAATTTTTATAGAAAAAAAATAAAAAACAATTTAAAAATTCGTCAAAATTTAAAAGGAATTAAAATGTTATTAAAAGAAACAACTTGTATCGTTTGTCCAGTCGGATGCAATTTAAAAATTGAGAAAATAAATGATGAAATTAAAGTCAGCGGAAATTTGTGTATGCGTGGCAATGAATACGGAAAAAGCGAAATTACTAATCCGAAACGAATTGTTACTTGTTCAATTGATAACAAAGATAAAATATATTTTGTAAAGACAACCTTGCCAATTCCTAAAAGTTTAGTTTTCGAAACCATTAAAGAAATCAAAAAAATTCCAACGAAAAAAAGTTTTAATATAGGAGATATTGCTTTAAAAAATATTCTTAACACGGACGCCGATGTCGTCATAACAGGCTTTCACAATAAAACGTTGTGAAAACAAACAAAAATTAAACAAAGGCATTTTAAGAAAAATTCGACGCATTTTAATGTAATTCTTTGAAATTTTCACTTAAAATGCTTTTTTTACAACTTTATTTATTCAAAACGAAACTTTCGCAAATTTTAATTGTTTGGATTTTATAATTTTTGAATATTCATTTCATTAAATGCTTTTTATAATTAAACTTTTGAATAAATTTAATTATCTTAATTTTTTAAATTTTATCTTTTGTTAATCTTATTAAACTGGATGACTTTATCGAATTCGAAATCGACATTGTCGTATTCTGAAATATATATAAGTGTTTTTTCTTTCACAAACTTTTTTAAGTTTTTCATAAATTTTTTTCTAACGTTTGTTCCCATATCCCGTGAAACTTCGTCGACAATCACAATAGGCGTATCTTTTAAAATAATTCTCGCAAACGAAATCAGTTGCTTATCTCCTTCGGAAATATAATAGGGATTAATGGCCGTATTTTTCCCACGATTAAGTGTATCTGTAATTCTTTTTAAACCTGAGAATTTAATTGCATTGTCAATTTCTTTTTCACTTGCATTTGGTTTTGCAAATTTAATGTTTTCATAAACACTCGCCTTGAAAATACTAACAAAATCCGATGTCATTGAGATTAAATCTGATAAGTTTTTCTTGCTTAAACCATTAATTTCAACGTTGTTAAATAAAATTTTACCGCTATCAGGCTTATATAATCCACATAAAAGACCAGCAAAAACAGTTTTTCCGCTTCCAGATTCTCCTACAATCAAAACTTTTTCGTTCGCTTTAATTTTTAAATTTAGATTTTGTATATCCGTGCTACTTTTTTCGTTTTTATAACATAAATTTTCACAAATAATATCAATTTTTTGATTTTCAGCGGTTGCATTTATATCACAACATAACGGCAAATATTCATTGCACTGCTCTTCACTTCCGCTTTGATTTTTTTCATCTTTCTCATCATTCTGCTTTGCTTTTTTGCCCTGTTGCTTCTTTTGTTTTCTCTTTTTAATCTTTTTACGTTCTCCAAAATCTTCATTTGCATATTCAAAAACTTCATCAACAACAACCGAAGTATCCACAAAATCCGCAATCCCTCTTGTCATTGACTCCATTGGAGGAATCATTGATGAGACATAAGAAAGTGCTGCAACGACAATACCTATTTGCAATATATGAATAGTATAAGTTGAAACAATAATATAAATAAGAACCGTTCCCAAACAAACTAAAAAATCAATTAGCGGAATGAAAAAATGAAAAATACGGTAATATTCGCTCCTTACTTCGCCGTATGATGAATTAATTTTACTATAATAATCTAAATATCTTCCGCTGGTATTAAAAGCCAAATAAGTTTCAAGCCCCTCAATATTTTGCAAAATCATTGCATTTCTATGAATTTCTTTGTCTTTCATAATTTTTGCTTTTTTAGTTATTATTCTTGAATAAATTATCATTATCACTAAAATAAATCCATATAAAGCCAACATAAACAGGGCAAAATATGATTCTAAAACAAATAAAAAAACAAAAATCATCAAAATTCGAGCAATTGAAATTGCCAAATCTGCTAAATCTCTTGAAATAAAATTTCCTACATTATAGATATATGTGTTTATGCGATATAAAATATCTCCTCTGCTTTTCTCTTCAAAAAAATCATACGACCGCCCCAAAATTTGCTGGAAAATTTGTAATTGAATGTTTTTTGCCGTTCGATAACCGTATTTTAACATAAAAGAATTAAAGAAAAGCCTACATACTGAATCCAAAATAAGCACGGAAAAAATTATAAGACAAAGCAAAATAAGTTCTTGCATATCTTGCGATATAAGAGTGTTTTCAACAATGAGACCTTGAAAATAAGGAACAAGTTGAGCAAAAATATTTGAAAAAATTGCAAGCACCGCCAGCATAAAAACAAAATTTTTATTTTGAAATAAAACTGAAATAAATTTTCTCTTCATTTTTATTGCTTTATATCCCTTTTATTATTTTGAATTTCCCATAATTTAATTTTTTGTTGATTTTTTATAAATATTTTTCTTTATTTTTCTACGTTCTTTGCGGTTTTTGTTTTGCGGATTGCCGTTTTGCTTTTGGTTTTTTCCTTGTACTATTTTTTAAGTAACGATTATAAAATTCTTTTTTATCTTTTCTTAATTTTTCTAAACTTCCCTTTTCTTCAACTTGACCATTTTTTACGTAAACTATAACATCGCAAAATTCAACATCTTCAAATCTTTCGCTTAGTAATAAAACTGTTCGGTTTGAATAAAACTGCATAAATTCTTTTATAATTAATTTAGCAAAATTTTGATTATATTTATTAAATGCCGAATCAATTAATAAAATCGGAGCATTTTTATATATCGCTCTTGCAAAATTTATTTGCTGTCTTTCCTGCGATGAAATCTTAGCACCTCTTTCCAAGAATCTATGTCCAAGACCATCTGGAAGTTTTTTTATTAAATTTTCAAGTCCGCAAATTCTGATTGCATTTGCAAGTTTTTCTGCATCAAAGTCGTCAAACAAAACAATATTGTTCAAAAGAGTGTCCTCGAATATATATGGCTCTTGCGAAATATAAGAAAAACAATCTCTCAGTGCCAAAATGTTATAGTCGTTTATATTTTGCCCAGCAATTGAAATTTCACCAATTTCAACTCTATAAAATTTCAGCAACATTTTTGCAAAAGCCGACTTACCTTCACCTTGTCCCATTATAATTCCATAGTGTTTCCCATACGGCAATTTTAAATTTAATTCGTTAAAAATTTTTCTTTCATTAAGGCGAACCGTAGTGTTTTTAATTTCAATATTAAGCACATCATCAGATTTCGGCTTAAATTCTTTTTCGGAACGTTTAAATTTCAAAAATAATTCTGTTCTCGCAACTCGCACATGCCGTGAGATTATACTCTGAACACTTTTTATAAAGCTTTGCGTTGCTGAAACTGCGTGCCACGCATACGCTAAAATTAAAACAAAAAAACCGACCGACAAAACGCCATTCAAGCAATTTATTATTGAAATAATAATTGTGATTGTAAATGCAGAAACTTTAAGGATTTCAACGAGTAGCATAATTCTATTCATATAAGAATAGCCAGCAACATTTGAATTTAAAAAATCTTCGCCAGAAATACTATATTTTTGCAACGCATAATTTTCACGATTAAAAAGTTTAATTTCTCTAACTTCTGAAACAGCCTCTTCCGCAACCTGCTGCATTCTACCTCTTTTATTTCTTATTTCATTGAAATATTTAGCGGTTTTTTTATTGCTCGAAAACCCTACAAAAATCATAATTAAAATAAATGCTAAAAGACAAATTGCAACGCTTGTATCAAGAGAAAATAAAAGAATCAGCACAATAAAAACTTTTAATGCCGAACTAAAAAAAAGCGGATATGATGAATATATGAGCGAATAGAAATTCGAAATATCGTTTGTAAAGTTGACATAAACTTCATATTTAAGCGGATAACCGCTGCTTTGTGCAAGACGCTTGAAGCAATCAGAACGAAGTAATCCGCAAGACTCTGAACTTGCGTGAAGAAGTAACTGCATTGAAAAAAAATTGGCAATATTTTTGAGTAAGGCGCAAATTAAGAAAAACAAACTAATGGTAATAATCAGATTTTCAAAAGTGAAAGTTCCAAAAGTTTCGACAAGCCAAATCCAAAACATACTGATTTTATCAGGGTCGGCACCAGAATAATCGAGAATTGAGTCTATGAAAAGCTGTGTGATTTGCGGCAAAATAAGCATAAAAACAACGCTGACGCCCGAAAGTGTCAGCCCTGTTAAAAAATGTGATTTATAATTTTTTAAATATTTCCAAACAAATCCAGTTGTTTTCATCTAATTAATAAATACGATGCAAGTAAGTATAATATAAGTTTTTGTCTGTTTATATAATTAATGCCATTTCTCAAATTAAATTGAGTTTAAAAATTTTTGATTTATTTTTTTATATTTCTACTATTCTTCCTTGTCATCATCTATAATGGAAATTGCTTCGTCAAGTTGGTCTTTTAATTCACCCTGTTGCTTTTTGAGTTTTTCATTCTCTTTGGCAATTTTTTGATTTAATGCATCAATATCATCTAATTTCTCATCGCATTCATCATCTTTTTCATTATTTGAAGCTTCTTTGTTTACCGTTTCACTTTTTCTCGGCCTACCGGGACGTCGTTTCGGTTTTGGCTCGGCATCAGCATCCACGGCTTTTTTTGGTCTACCAGGACGTCGTTTCGGTTTTGGCTCAGCATCAGCGTCAACAGCTTTTCTCGGCCTACCGGGACGTCGTTTCGGTTTTGGCTCGGCATCAGTATCAACAACTTTTCTCGGTCTACCAGGACGTCGTCCTGGTTCAGTTCCACTTTTTTCGGTTTCAGGTTTTTCTTTTTCCTTTACTTCGTCGTTCCTATCTGCTGTTGTCTCTACCCTTTCTCGCTCACCGCCCGCACTGCCTGTCGTTTCTTCTACCCTTGCACTTTCGCCATCTATACCGCTTTCGGTTTTTTCCTTCGGTTCTTTTTGTTCTATTGTTTCAACCTTTTCCTCTTCGATTTTTTGAGTTTTAGTTTGTTTCTCTGCCGATTTGGAAAGTTGGCTAAATCCAAAGTCATTGTCCAATTCTTTTTTTAGTCGTTTGTTTAAGTTATCATCTTTTTCTTGCCCTGCACTGTCGCTTGCTTTTTCAGGTTCTATGTTATAGGCACTGGAATATTGTTTTATTATTTCTTCAACAGTTGCAGATTGCTGTTCCTCTTCCTCCTCATCATCAAAAGGCATCAAGACATTGACTCCGTCGACATTTTCGATTATCTCGGGGCGGTTTGCATTTTGAGTTTCAGCACTTTGTGTTGTATTTGTTGTGCTTGTAGCCTTACTTATTGGTTCTTCATCCCAATCGTCAGGTTGTAAAGATATTACATTCTCATCAAGCGGAATCTTTTTCATTTCCTCGCCCGCTGAATCATTTTTTTCTTCTGTGTCTCCTGGCTCCCCTTCTTTATGATAATTCAGTTTTGAATCATACCAGCCACCGTGTTCGTCATGATAAAAGCCACGTGCATCATAATAAGCACCGCTTTCATATCGGAAATTTCCATCTTCGTCAAAAATTCCGTCAGGTTCTTCTTTGTATTCGCCATCAACTTCAATCTGTTTGGGTTCAGAACTCGACTCAACTTTTTGTTCGTTTTTATACTCAACTTTGAAATCTTGCCCTGCTTGCTGTTTAGTTTTTTCAATTTCTTGCTTGATTTCGGACTGTTGACTTTCTTGTTTTAAATTTTGTTCGACATTTCCATCAGAGTCATTGTTTTCGTTGGTGGAGTTTCTATTGTTTTCGCTATCAAATTTATCAAGGTTATCATCTTTTAAAATTTGTGATTTTTCGTTAATATTTTCATTCGATTTTAAAGTCTTTTTTTTTTCATCGTCGTCGGAATCGTCTTTATTTTCGGCTTGTTCTATTTTCTGCTCGACTTGACTAGATTGTGTTTCTTTGTTTAAACTTTCTCCACTTTCAATCTCGCTACTTTCGCTGTTTTTCACACTTTGAGAATTTTGATTTTCAC
>DIPL01000003.1:78989-96440 GCA_002424095.1 Christensenella sp. UBA5489 | reverse complement strand
CATTGCACCATCAAGTTGTTCGGCAATATCGTCTTTTATTTCAGTTAAAACATCTTTTTCCTGCTGATTTTTTTCTTCAATCATTTCTACGATATTATTATATAGTTTCAATGAAAAAGTTTGATATTCCGCTTTCATTGCTTCTTCGACATATGCTCGTCTTTCTTCTAAATCTTTTTTTCTCGTTTCAATTTCTGCAAGAATTACTTCCATTTCTTGATTAAATCGAACGGTTGAACTTTCATGGTCTCGTTCAAATTGCTCTTGTTTTTTAATTTCGTCGGACTGCTGTTTTTTGATATAGTTGGTTTCAATACGGTTTGTCGATTCCTCTTGCTGTGTTTTAAGCCTTGCAATGTTTTCCTTGCTTGCCTGCATTCTTTTTTCATAATCTTTTTGCGTGTTTTCATAGTTTCGTTTAAGACTTTCAACTTCGCTTTCGAATTGTTCAATTTCACTTCGCAATCTTTGTCTTATATTAAGATAGGTTTCAGTTTCCTTCATTGCACGGTCTAATACAAGCGAACCGCTTAAACCCGCATCGCTGAAATCATAAGCCTCGTGCTCAACAGCATACATACGTGCTTTTTCAAGCTCTTCTTGTTCTTGACGTTCACGTCTTTCCAGATATTCATTTAAAACTGGAATTCCTTGTTTAATTTCTTTTCTTGTGAATAGCACTTCAAAGTCAACATATGCTGGCATTGTTGACACTGCTTTGTCTATAAACCTATTAAAATAGTAAAAATATTGATAAAGTGCATTTAGGTTTCGATTTTCTCTTGCACGCAAAATAATCACAAAAATCATATTTAAAAGTATGACGGCAATTGGTGTAAACATTGTTTTCGCTAAATAAACAAATTGAAATTCAAAAGTTCCTAATCCTGCAACACCAAAAATGAAAATTATAATTGCTAAAATAAAACTCATTAATGTATAATTTTTTATATTTGTTCGATATGAACTTGTTTTAAGTGGTTTTTCAATGCAGTTATATGGACTCATATAAAAACTCGGCTCTTTTTCACGATAAAGCATATATTGATGCCAATAATATCTTAAAAGTTTTGGCGTCGTTTTCATTAAATCATTGAAAGCCAACAAATTGTTTGAATCTATATATTCATTCTGATTTAACCAAGAATTAAGTTTTGCAAGTTTTCTTACAACACGCATTTCATACGAAAAGTGAGATTTTATTATAAAAAAAATTGTTAAAAGAATTTGAAAACTGATGCCTACGATAAAGATAAGGTCATCATCAATACTATTAAAAAGAGAATGTAAAAATCTTTGAATTTCATTTAAAATCATTCAATTTTTCTCCTTGAATGTAAAAAAATCATTGAATTAAAATTATTATAACACAATAAATTAAAAATAACTAATAATTTTTAATGTTTTTATAATTTTTTTTAATTATTTTGTAATTATTTTATATTTAATTTGTATTTATTTTGCTTTTATATAATTTTTTAATATTTTTTGTTTGTTTTTTGATTATTTCTGATTTTTTGCTTGTCATATAATCGAAAATTTCTTGTGGCACATATTTTGAAATATCTTTTCCATTAGAATATAAATCCCAAACCATTGACGAAGATATAATTTCATTACTTGTTCTAAGGTAAATAGTTTTAATATTTGGATTTAATTCAGCATTTATTTTCGCTATATTTTCTTCATATTCAAAATCAAAAAAATTTCGTAGCCCGCGGATTGAAAAATTGATATTATTATCCTTGCAATAATCGGCAATGAAGCCAGAATAAAACTCCACCTTAACTTGACGGTAGTCGGAAAAAACTTTTTTAATGGCATTTAAACTCTCATCAAAATCAAATCTTCTTTTTTTAGATGGATTGATTGCTATTAAAATAGTTATTTCATCAAAAATTTTAAGAGCATCTAACACAATTTGCTCGTGCCCTTTTGTGAATGGGTCAAATGAACCGGCATATAATGCTTTTGTTTTCATTACTTTCTCCTTTAAGTTTTCATATTTCTCTTTGAATTTGAACTTCTTTTATTTGCTTATTAAAAATTTTTGATACGTAAAATTTTAAATGGAAATCTTTAATAATTTTTGATTTTTTATTAAAAGCAAATATACTTCATCAATTTTTATATTTAATGCAGTTTCGACTGCTTTTTTATATATTCTTAATTGTGTTGCATATCTCTTTTTTAAAAGATTCTCATCAGTAATTGAAGTATATTTATAGTCAATTAAAATATTTTTTGCATTTATAGCATTTTTATTTATTTCGTTCGCATTCGTTACGGCATCAAGTAAAATTAAATCGGCAATTCCCTGAATCAACACCTTTTCATCGCTACCGTTTTTAATAATTTCTCTATGCGGTATATACATCATAAACTTTTGTTCTTTAAGTAAATTCTTAAATTTAAAACTTTGAAGACATTTAACACAACCAAAAATCAATTTCTCGTCAATTAAATTTTTTTGCTTTGAAAAGTTCTTTTGAATTATTTCTTTAATTTGAAATTCATTGTCTATGTTTTGAAAATCAATCTGTTCCAAAACTTTATGATATAAAATTCCAATTTCCGCCGCCTTATCACTTAAATGCTCGGAAGTTCTCAGTGATTTTGGAGATGGATTTATGCTCGTAAAATCTTGTTCGCTTTCATGTGCTAAATAAGTTACCGAATTTTTCAAAGCCACATCATCAGGAGCAGGTGCGTTTTTATTAAAAAAATCTTGAAAAATTTTAAAATATTTTTCTTTGCTCTCGACTTTTTTGTTTTCGCCATTGCTCTCATTTTCTATAATACATTCGCTTTCAATACTTAATTTTTTTTCATTTCCGCCGTTCTCAAAGCACTCGCTGTTTTCTCCTTGCTCGCTGTTACTCTCGCCTTGCTGCTTGTCGTTCTCAAATAACACGCTATTTGAAATTTCATTTTCAAAATATGTTTTTACTTCAAAATTATCATCAATTATATTTTTATTGACATTGATTTTTTTAATCATTTTTTCAGGCATTGCCCCTATAATTAAATCTAAATAGTTGTTTTTTTGTTTGATTTCATAGTCGGCAGAGAGTTTTTCAAAATCGTTTTTTGTGTTTCCGACAATAAATAAAAAATATTTCGCACGTGTTAATGCAACATAGAGAAGTCTTATCTTTTCAGCAAACTCTGCATCTTTATTTAATTTCGTTATTGCATCAAAAATAAACGACATATTTTCCGTTCTTTCAATAGGGTTATAAAATTTCAAACCAATTCCAAAATTCAAATTAATTGCAATTTCATTATCGTTCGCTCGACCTTCAAAACTTGCTCCTGCATTTGCAAGAAAGACAACGGGAAATTCAAGTCCTTTGCTCGAATGTATAGTATTAATATTTACGCAATTATCCGAACTCAAATAGTCAGGAGCACTTACCGCCTCCGGACATTCACGAACAAAATTTAAAAATCCAATTAAATCATTATCGAACGAACTTTGAATAAAATCGTTTAAAAACTTTTTTAGATTATTCGCTTTTTCTAAACCATTGTTTTTTGAATATAAATATGAAAAATAATCATACGAATTTACAACTTTATTTAATGCAAAATAAATACCTTTAATATTTATTTCAAATTTAAGATTATCAATTAATATTTTAAAATTGTTTAATTTATTATAAATTTCTTCAAAGTCTATTTCTTCATTATTTAATATTTTAGCATTTCTTTGAGTTTGCGGAAATTTTTCGTTTTTATAATTTTCAATAAAGAAGTTAACGCATTCGTAAAAATATTTGCAATTTGATGTAGAAAATCTTATTTGTGCAAGTTCTGCATAATTTAAACCGCCAAAAACACTATGCAAACACGAAGCCAACGCAATGTCATTATTGAAATTTTTGCAAAGTTCCAAAAGATGAATAAAAATATATATATCTTCATCACCTAAAAGAGATTTATTTGCATTTGCATAAATCGGAATATTGAACTCAGAAAGTTTTGTGCAAAGTTTGTCTAAATAACTGCCTCTCGAATTCAAAAGAATAGAAATATCTTTAAACTCAATTTCTCTAAAAGTCTTTATTGAACTGTCGTAAAATTTTTTGCCAATAAGTTCTCCAATTTTTTGTGCAATCAAAATAGCCTCTTTTTCAGCCTTGTCTTGCTCATCGTCATCTTGCAAGTCAACATTTTTTGTATGTTCTTTTACACTATACACATTTGGAGTTTGCAGTTCTTTCTTTTCTTTTAAAGTTCTTATTATATTGATTTCAACGCCGGCATTTGTTACGTTCGTTTCGTTTGAATCTGGAAATTTAATTCTACCTTGCAAGCACGACTTCTTAGCATAGTCTAGTTTCGCTGTCGTTTCTGTCATTAAAGCGCAAAAGATTGTATTTACAAAATTCAAAATTCTTGGATGACTTCTGAAATTTGAATTTAAGAACATAACTTCGCAGTCCTCCGAATTAGAAAACTGACTTTGCAAGTTCAGAAAAATATCTGGCTCAGCCTGCCTGAAACCGTAAATGCTTTGCTTCAAATCTCCAACCATAAATCTCAAACCACCGCTTGCAAACGCTGATAAAATTCTTTCTTGAAGTCTGTTTGCATCCTGATATTCATCGACAAAAAGATGCGTATATCTTTTTGAAATTTGGCGACAAACATCTTTATTTTCCGCAAGTTCAAGTGCATATTTCTCTAAATCGTTATAATCTAAATAACTGCTTTCTTTTTTCAATTTTGTATATTCATCATCGAAAACACGGCATAAATCGAGCAAGGTCTCAATATTTTGTTTAATGCTTTTAACGGATAAACAAACATTTTCTCTCGAATAGTTATACGCTTTTATTTTATTAATAAATTCTTTCAATTTTTCTCTTTGGAAGAAAATCTTTTTATAAAGGTCAGGATTTTCTTTGCTTTGATTTAAAGTTTCGAAATTAAAATCATAAATAATTCCATAGTTTGTAAAAAAGTTTTTTTCAGTTTCTTTTTCGTTTAATTTAATTAAATTTAATTGAATTAATATATCTTGAACATAGGCGGTATATTTAGCTTCAGAGAGCAATTGTGTTTCTTTCAATAACTTCTCAAAAACTTTTTCATAATATCGAGCAGAATCGCAAAAAAAACGGTTAAGAGTTTTTATAGCATAGTTTTTATTTAAGTTTGGCTCACAAAGTTTTGTGGCAATATTTTCACACCAAAAAGGAGCATCATCAATTGCTTTTAAAACTACATTTATTTTTTCAAGAAGTTTGAAAATTGTTTTTTCGCTACGACTTTTTCCGTAAATATCTAATAATTGATTTAGTCTTTCACGAGAGTTTTCGCCATACGTAACAATTGCATTTTTAAGCGCTTGATTTTTCAAAACTTGTGCTTGACTTTCTTCAAGAATTTTAAAATTTGGTTCGAGATTTAAAAGCATAAAATATTTTTTTAAAAGCCTTTGAAAGAAACCGTGAATTGTTGAAATATCAGCAGTTGCCATTTCATCAATTTGACTTAATAAATGATAATATTTTTTTTCTATTTTCTCTGAATTTTCTTTCTCTTTATTTTTTCCTTTTTTCTCTACATTTTTTTCTAAATCTTTCTCTGCATTCTTTTCTATATTCAAGTTTTCCACGTTAGATTGTTTGCTGTTGGCTTCATTTTTGTCCGTAAATTTTCCAATAGTAGAAATTGTATCGGCACTTGAAGTTGCACGTATTTGTTCTAAATATGAAAACGTTTTTTCATAAAGAGCATTTATCAATTTTTGGTTCATTTCTTCCGCCGCTAAAACCGTATAAGTCAAAATCAAAAAATCTTTCACGCTTTTATTTTGCTCCGTAATTAATTCAATGATTTTTTGAATCATAACGGTTGTTTTTCCGCTACCAGCAGAAGCGGAAACAATAAGATTTTTATCCGTGCAATTTAAAACTTTTCTTTGTTCGGGCAAAAAATCTTCTCTTTTCATTAAGTTTTCTCCTTGCGTTTTAATTTTGATTTTTCAGTTTTGTTCGACTTGATTATTTTTATTTTAATTTTTTTATTCAGTTTAATTTTTGTTTTATTCAGTTTGAGTTTCATTGTTTTCATTATTAAAATTTTCAAAAAATGCTTTTTCTATTTTGTATGTTTTATTTCTAAATTGTTTTTTATCATAAAGACAAAGTGGAGCAAATTTACAAGTTCTGCAACTGTCTTGTCGTGGCGAAGGACAAATATTTCCTTGTAAAATTTCATCTATGCCTTTTTCAAAAAGAGAGAAGGAATAGTCCATCATTGAATTTAAAATATTTTCAGAAACGGTATAAGTTTTGTTGAATACTTTTTCGCCAATTTCTAAATTTTTTTTGCTTGCGTTTAATTTACAAGGGAAAATTTTGCTTTCAAAATTATTTATTCCAACACTCGTATCCATTGCACTCAAAAAACGAACATCATCAATTGCCTTGCCTTTCATCATATAATTTTTTGATTTCTCTCGTTTATACTCGTTTTTTATAGGAAAATAAAAAGCACCGCAAGCCTTTTTATTAAGCAACTTTTCTAAAACTTTAAGGTATATAAAAATTTGAATTTTTTCGCCGTAAAACACTTCTGAATAACTGCCCGTGCTTTCAGCACCTGATTTATAATCAATGACAATAAACATATTTTCAAAAATATCAACCCTATCGACAACGCCTGAAAGTTTAAGTTTCTGTCCATTAATTTCAATATCTTTCAACTCGCTAGAAAGCAAGTTCGTTTCCGCTCCGCCAAAACGCAACTCTAAGTAAGTTGGCGTAAATCTTGAAACAGTTTGAGTGTAATATAAAAATTCGCAAAGCCTTAAACTTTCATTTTCTAAAATCTCAACCGCATTTTCGTTTATTCTCAAATTAAGTTTATAAAATCTATCATTTTTTCTTAACTTATTAAAAATTCTTTCGATAATTTTCTTGGTTTCTTTCTGAAATTCTGCTTGCGGATTTTTAACATCGGATTCTTTTAAATTCTGTTTGTAATTATTTAAAATTTCAATATATTTGTTTTTATGATTTAAAAATTCTTCTGCAACTTTATGTAATACGTTTCCTGTATCAAATGCCATCAATTCAGCGCTGTCTTTCTCTTTTAATTTTAACGCATTTGATGCAAATTGTTTAAACGGACATAAATAATAATTTTCAATTTGCGACACATTTATTTTTGGTGAAATCAAACTATACACAAGCGAATTATCAATTTCAAAATTATTTATAAAATCAAAATTCTTTAAAAGCATATTAGATTGCAAAAAGTCATTTAAGCCGTCTATTGCTTTTTTATTTGTTCCGCTATAAAGTTTGTATTGAAATTTAAACTTTAAAAATTGATGCATTGCGTTTCGCTTATTCGCACAAAAATATGAAAGCAAATGACAAAATTTTTCACTGCTTTCAAGTTGAAATGTTGATAAATTTAAAACATAATCACTTGCTTTTTTTACTGGCACAGCATTTCCTGAAAAGATTTTTTGAAGGTCAAAAATAAACCTACTCGGCAAAAGTTTATCCTGATTTTTTCCTGCAAGAATATAGGAAATAAAAATTTTGAGTTGTGGTTGCAATAAAAGATTAAAAATTTTAAATCTGTTTCGCCTATTAATCATTTTTACGGTCGGACTGATTTCCATTTTTGATGAAAGATTTTCAATTAAATCGTCGCCAATTATGGCACTATCGCTCATAGAACGTGGCATAAGCCCTTGATTTGCACCTAGCACAAAAAGAAAATCAACCTCTTCAAAAAAACTGTTCGTTGCATCGCCGACAAAAATTGAATTTACAGAAATCGGAATCGTTGAAAGTTTTGTTTCAGTCAAAGCACTTTCAAAAATGTTGATAAATTCTTTAAAACTTAAATCTTGTTCGGAGATAAATTTTTCCAAAGATGTTAAAACTTTATTTGTTTTTTCAGGAATTTGAATATATAATTTTTCATCTTTGAATAATGAAAATGTTTTGAATTTTTCAATTAATTGATTGTTTTTATTGATAATTTCAAATTTTTCCAGTATAGATGAAATGAATTTAATATAATCTTTTCCATTTCTGCAAGAAGATTTTAATTTAACTAAATCTTTAAATTTTTCGAATTCTTTAAAAATATAATTAAAATCTGATGCCGTGTTTTTCTCATCTGTTGCCATAGTTCCGCTGTTATGTTTTTCAAAATCCTTTTCACACAAGCCGTTGTCTTTGGAATACTTTCCCACAAACTCAAACAATTCATTAGATTGCAAATTATATTTTTCAATTATATCTAAAAAATGATTTTTGCTTTGCTTTGAAATTTGCGTAAATTCATCTATAAAAAAAGTTTCAACTAAATCTTTGGGAAAGTTTTTTTCAATTAAATTTAAAATTGTCAATAAATATTTAATAGTTGAAGTTTCAGTTAAATTTATACTCGTATCTAAATAAAAAGAAAAATCGAATTCTCTAAAAATATTTTCTATTTGCGGAGCGTAGGAATTCAAATCCGAACAAGCAACCGCTATTTGTTTAAATTTTATATTTTTAAATTTAACAAAATAATTTATTTTCCTTGCGACTTCAAAAATCTCTTCCGCCATATCAGGTGCTTCGAAAATTTCAATAAAATCAGATTCAGTTTCACTTTCAATATTTAGCGAATATAAGTTTTTATGAATTAAACGTGCAGGTTCTTTGAGTGTGCAAGGGGCAAAAATCAAATTAAGTTCAATGTTTTCCGTTATGGAAAGTTTTTTCAATTTTTCAAATATATCATTTTCGAATATATAAGAATTTTTCTGGAAATCAGGTTGCAGTGTGCCAACGCAAACATTTCGAGCGGCTGTTGCCAATGCTTTCAAAATTGAATATCCTTGATTTGTCAAAGAATCAAAATTCAAGAAAAAGAAATTATAGTTTGAAAAATTCAATTTATCGCTTTTTATATAAATCGCTTTTTCTAAACAAGTTAATAGCCGAGTGCTATCCGCCCTATCTTCCAAAAGTTTTTCATATTCATCGAAAATCAAGGCAATATCAAATATTTTATCCGCCTGATTTCCTGTTTTAATAATATTTTCGACTGTTTCAGATTTTTTTATTTTTTCGGTCGAATTCGCTTTTGGTAGAATTTCAATCAAGTCGTTTGGAGAAATTTCATTTGCTTTAAGTTGCGTGATTGCCGCATATAATTCCTCGCAAAGTCCTATGCCTATATCAGAATTTTTAAAAAATTTCAGTTTTGGTTTTAATTTTATCATTGCCGTACGCAGAATAAGCAAACTTTCCTGCTTTGAAACAATATCGTAACTTATATCCAGTTTTTCAAAAACTATCGCAGCAAACCTTGAAATTCCCATAACTGAAATATTTAACGTTGAAGTGATTTTAAGAGTTTGAAAAATCAACTTTTCCATTAAAAGAGAAAAGCGGTCCGGCACGATGATATAATTTTGAAATTTGAAATTTTTGACATCAATCATTTTTATTGCGGTTTGATTAACATCTTTAAAATTATTCCCTACGACAACATCAATTTTCATATTGACACTATAACAAAAAAGCGTGGCAAAGTAAAGCCACGCACATTTCTTTCGACAATATTTTTCAACACAAATTTTTATGTTCGCATAAAAAATATTATGTGATTTTAATTTTTGTTTTAGATTTTTTTAATTTGTATTTATTATTTAATCATTAAATTTAATTTGAGATTTTCTTAATTTTAAAAAGAGTTTGTTTTGAATTTTTTAAATTTTTAAAACTGTTAATTTGTTTTATAAATTTATTTCAATTCAACTTTTTGATTTTCAAACTATCTATCTCTACCCATTATTTTATTGATTTTTTCTTTAATTTTTGAACGAGCATCATTTAACAATTCTTCGTCTCTTTCTTTGACTTCGTATTCGGGAGCAAAAAAATCTACCAAGCCAAATGTTTCTTTCATCTCTGGCGTTATAGGTTCTACTTGAATCGAGGTGTATTGACCTGACTGTGTTTTGTGTTTGTTTGTAATTCCATTTTTGCTATTATAATAAAACGGTTCAGGAAGCGATAAGTTTTCCGGTGATACTGACGTGTAAATATTTTGTTCGTATGCCTGTGGCGAAATGTAAGGCGAAGCCTTCATAATTCCAACGTCAGGGTTTAATTTTTGGATTGCAGCGATAACTTCTTGTTTATCTATTGAATCCAGCCATATGTTTTCGCTATTCATTTGATTTTCTTCTTTTATCATTTTAAATCTCCTTTAAATTAAAATATCCAAATTTCCACTTTTTATTAAAACCAATTTTAAAATATAAAAAAATATAACATTTAATTAAAAAAGATTTTAAATTTTCCAATCTACAAGTATTTTGGTTATTTGGTGGAAGCGGCGGGAATTGAACCCGCGTCCGAAAAAAATCAGATTTGCTTTTCTACATATTTAGTTTATGAATTTTGTTTTACGCCTCAAAAGATTGCTCATAAACAAACATTCAAAATTGGCGGGTTTTTAGTTTTTCCGCTTTGCCAAAAACCAAATTCAAAGCGTACTTTCACGAAAATTTGATGCCTTAAAAAAGTCTCGTGCAAACTTATTTAAGACAAGCCGTTTAAACTGCTACGGCCAAAGGTCTAACGTCATTATCTGCGTTTAATTTTTTCCGAATTTTTTAGGTAGCATCGGAGTTTACCATATGCTTTACACAAATCCCATTATTTCCCGTCGATATCCTGACGCCCCCGAAAAAGTTTTTCGGCATTATTGCTAGGTATCTACTGATAGTATTATACTATAGATTATTAAGTTTGTCAATATGTGCGAATTGTTTAGATTATAATCAAATTCCTGTTTTTAATACTTTAATTCTGATTTTTACTATATTATGTTCCTCCTTTATGTTTGATTTTTATTTAATTCTATTCATCTTGTTTGATTTTTTTGAATTCGCTTTTTTATTAACATTCTTCTCTTTCCAAGTTTCGTTTTATTGTTCGCTCTTTTAGTGTTTCTCTTTTATCATAAAGTTTTTTTCCTTTACCGAGTCCAATTTCAATTTTTGCGTGATTTTTTTTGAAATAAACTTTAAGCGGTACAAGTGCAAGTTTTTGTATATCCATTTTTCTTTTTATTCTTATGATTTCTTCCTTTCTCAAAAGAAGTTTCCGTGTTCTACGGCTATCTGGTTGAAAATTCCCTGCCATTTCATACGGCTTGATATAAGCATTTTTTAAGAAAACTTCCAAATCTTTAATTATAATAAAACTTTCGTTTATGCTTATTCCGCCACGGCGAATTGATTTAACTTCGCTTCCAACGAGAACAATGCCGGCTTCGTATGTGTCGGTGATATTATAATTAAAACGTGCTTTTTTATTTACTGTTATAATTTTCATAAAAAACTCTTTATTAATAAAACATATTTTAAAAACATTTTTTCTGCAAAATTAATTGATGAACCTTTTTGTATTTCATATTAAAAGAATTCCTTCAACTGTTTTATTTAATGTGAAAAATTTTCCTAAACTGCTTTTCTCTCTTTTCGTTTAAAAAATTTATTTATCTAAAATTAAATTCCAAAATAATTTCATAACTGCCTATTTTTATGAAAGTTTCTATTCCGTTATTTTCTTTTATTTCTGCTCTTATTCATTTTTGGAATTCTTTGACGTGGCATATAAACTGTGGACGCTTCGCAAAATTCAATTTGTCGACGCTGTAAATCAACCGCAACAACACGTATTTTGATTTTATCGCCAAAACCATAAGATTTTTTTATGCCTTTTAATCTCATTGTTCTTTCTTCATAAACATACTGGTCGTACGGTAAATTTTCGACTCTTACAAGTCCTTCAATTGTATTTTCGAGTTCGACAAAAACGCCAAAATTTGTAACTCCGCAAACTGTGCCCTCAAAATCATCTCCAATATAATCTTGCATGTATTCAGCCATTTTCAACGAACAGACCATTCTTTCGGAAGTTTCCGCTCTCCTTTCTGTAACGCTTGCCTGAACTGCGGCATCCTCGACAAACTCACGCAAATCCTGCATTTTTTTGTCTTTCTCAATTTCTTTATTGCCTATTTTTTTATTCAAATAATCTTTTATAATACGATGAATTGACAAGTCTGAATATCTGCGAATAGGTGAAGTGAAATGCGTATAATACGTACTTGCAAGACCAAAATGTCCAAGACATTGTTCGCTGTAACGTGCTTTTGCAAGACTTATTAACACAACCTTATTTAAAATATCTTTATATGGCTTATTTTCAGCAAAAGTCAAAACATTTTGATAATCTTTTGGTTGAACAGGATTTGAAAACTTTGTCGGCTTGTTCGCTAAATGCCCGACGAATGAAAGTAATGTGTCAATTTTTTCCTGAGGTGGCGTTTCGTGTGCACGGTATATGAAAGGAATTTTCTTTATGCAAAATTCACGTGCAATTGTTTCATTACAAACAATCATAAAACTTTCAATTATTCTATGCGCTATATGTCGCTCTCTTTTTACGACTTCAACAAGTCGCCCTTTTTCGTCTAAATTGAAATATGCCTCAGGAACATCAAGTTCCAAACAGCCGTCTTGAAATTTTTTATCTTCTAAAAGCAAGCAAAGTTCCTCCATAATTTTAAATTTTGGAAGATTATCTAAATATTTTTTTTCGAGATTTTGTTCTCCTTGAAGCGCGGCGAAAACTTTATCATATGTCAACCGCCCACACGAACAAATCACACTTTCAAAAATTTTATAATCAACAACTTCTGCTTTTTCATTTATTATCATCTCGCACGACAAAGTCAACCGCTTTGCATTTTCACTAAGCGAACAAATTCCGTTTGAAAGTTTTGTTGGTAGCATAGGAATAACATATCCCGGAAAATAAACACTTGTGCCACGATTGAATGCTTCTTTATCTATTGCACTTCCTCTTTTGACATAATGTCCAACATCTGCAATATGGACGCCAAGTTTAAAGTTTCCATTAGGTAATTTCTCAATTGAAATTGCATCATCTAAATCTTTTGCGTCATCACCATCAATTGTGAAAAGTGTTTGCTTTGTTAAGTCAACACGTCCGTTTTCTTCATCCGCACTCACTTCATCAGCAATTTTATCCGCCGCCTCAATTACATTTTGCGGAAAAACTTCGGGCAACTTATTTTCCCTTATAATTGCTTTTTCTAACACACTGCGTTCAGCCGCAGGTCCTAGAACTTCAATAATTTTTCCTTGCAAACTGTTTTGATTGTCAGGTTGTTCTATAATTTCAACGACAACTTTATCTCCAATATTTGCTTTATTTAAGTTTTTATTACTGATTAAAACAACTTTATGAAGTCTATGATTATCTCCAATAACATAATTTCCAGCAAGTCCATACGCCAAATTTCCTATAACTGTTTTGTTCGATTTTTCAATGATTTTTCGAACTTCTGCAAAGTTTGAATTTATGCCAATATTTGTTGCATAAATAAGAACACGGTCGCCGTCAAGTGCTCCGTTCATTTTATCTGGCGGAATGAAAAAGTCATCGTCATAGCCATCTATTCCAACGAAACCATAGCCTTTTGAATTCCCGACTAAATTGCCTTCAAAAAATTGTCCATTCATAATTTCCTTCTTTTAAATTACTTATATTTTAATTTCTTTATTTTAACAAATCTGCTTGTTTTAATTTTTTATTGAAAAGTTTCTATATTTATTAAAAACTTATACAAAAACAGCCGATAGACTTTTCGGATATTTTATCTATTGAATTTTAAAAAAATTCAATTTTTTTATTTTCTTATTTCACTTTCGCATTAATAATTTTATCTGTGAAATTAATTCATTTCTATTTTTAAGCTTTACTATTTTTTAAATTGCTGCTGAAAATCCAAGCCAAATGCCTGTTGTGAAGTAAAGAACAACGCAAACAACTAAGACAACGGCAGTCCAAATTGTTACTCTTTTAAGTTTTCCATCACGTGAATTATCTTTGCTTTGAGAAAAATAACTTTCCGAAGCACCACCTGAAATTGCAGATGAGCCTGCTGGATTTGCACTTGATTGCAAAAGCGTTGCGATGATTATAATAATGGCACATATTGTAATAATTCCGATAAGAACAATTCTTAAAATTGGAATAAATGTTGCAACAAAGTCGCTTACAATCGCCGTTTCTCCAAACATCATTAATGTATTCATTTCATATCTCCCTTTTTTACTGATTTAATAATTTATTTAATCTTTATATTTAATAAACACTTTTTAAGTATTTTTAAATTTATTTTCGCTACCTGATTTCATTTTTTGTTTTTTAAAAAATTTAATTTTAGTCTTTTGAACTTTTTGATTTGTTATTTAAATTAATTTAAGCGGTGGCAACAAAGGCCGATGCTAAAATGAACAAAACACAAAAGAAAGTTGTCCAAAATTTTTTCATTTTTCGAGTTTTTGAGTCGTTTAACATTTTAACAACTTTTATCATTAAAATCAAGCCGATAATCAAAAGAACTCCAACAATCAAACTTCTCGCTTCTCTTGAAATTTCAGTGTTTAAGAAAATTCTAATATCTTCGATAAATTTCTCAATAAATCCCACGAAAACTTCTCCTTGAATTTTTGTTATACGATTGATTTTTTTTAATTTTATTATATAATCTTTATAAAACATATAATATTATCAAAATCAATTTAAGTTTTATGTTTTGAATTACATTTCAACTTTTTAACTGGCTAAATTATACACCATAAACAACAAAAAGAAAAGACTTAAATAAAAAATCAATAAAAATTTTTAATATAAAAATCTCGAATAATGAAAAGGAGAAACAAAAATGTTGACAATAAAAAACTTTTCTAAATCTTATGACGGAAATAAAAAAGCAGTCGATGATTTAAGTTTGACAATTGACACGGGACAAATTGTGGCATTCATTGGACCGAATGGTGCGGGAAAAACAACAACTCTCAAAGCAATTGGCGGAATTATTAATTTTAACGATGGCGAAATTTTCGTTGACGGCATCAATGTTGCAACAAATTCGCTTGAAGCAAAACGCCGTATTGCATATCTGCCCGACAACCCCGACCTTTATGACCACCTTAAAGGCATTGAATTTCTCAATTTTATTGCCGATGTTTTCGGTATAAGTCGAGAAGAGCGAATTGACGGCATTGAAAAATATGCTTCTCTTTTTAAAATTAAAAATAATTTACACGAACCGATAAAAACATATTCTCACGGAATGAAACAAAAACTTGCAATTGTTTCTGCTTTAATACATAAGCCGAAACTCTTTTTGCTCGACGAACCTTTTACAGGACTTGACCCAAAGGCTAGTTACGATTTCAAAGAAATTTTGAAGCAAAAAATCAATGAAGGTTGTGCAGTTTTTTATTCAACTCACGTGCTGGAAGTTGCCGAACAACTTGCAACTCACGTTGCAATTATAAATAAAGGCAAACTCATCACAACAGGAACAATTGATGAAGTTAAGGGAGATAAATCACTTGTCAAATTGTTTTTGGAACTTGCCGACAACGAAGAGAAATAAGAAAAAATTTTGTTTAAAGAGAAACGAAAAAAAATTTTTAAATTAACATCTTAAAGTCGAAAAAGTTATCAAAAAAAATGAATTAAAGAGAGTTTTTATGAAAAATATATTAAATTTAATTAAAATATATTCAAAACAAACTTTTGCGAACTATACGAATTTCTTTTCAAAGAAAAAGCCAACCGTTCGCAAAAAAATTGCTGGCATTGCCGTTATAGTTCTTATTCTTGCGTATTTAATGTTTACAATAGGGCTTTCTTTCTTTCAACAAATCGAACCTCTTCGTATGGTGGGAATGGAAGATTATATTTTAATAATCGGCTTTCTTTTTTCGTCTTTTTTATTGCTTTTTATTATTACTTATGAAATTCAAGGACATTTTTTCAAAGCCAAAGATTTTGATCTAGTAACAAGTTTGCCTATAAAAAGTTATGAAATTGTCATAAGCAAATTTTCAACTATTTTATTATTTTCATATATTTATCAATCCTTGATTTTTATTCCAACAATCATAACGTGGCTCGTACATTGTAATATAACGGCAGGAGCAGTGGCTTTTTTAATTATAGGCTTTTTCTTTCTTCCGTTTTTCACATTGATTTTAAGTAGTATTATTGCATTTTTAATAAATTTCATAACTTCAAAAGTCCGCCGTGCGAATATTGTCAATTTAATTTTTTTGTTTGTCTTTTTTATCGCATTAACGGTTGTTTATTATCTTATAAGCACAGAACTTGTAAATATTTTTATTTCCCTTGGTAGCATTCCGCATTTGATTTATATTTTATTTCCAACAAGTGTTTTTTTGTTTAATGCGGTTTTGCATACTAGCATTTTATGGTTTTTGCTGTTTTTGCTGGTAAGTGTCGGAAGTGTTGTACTAACACTTTTCGTTCTTTCGCTGTTTTATAAAAAAATCAATCAAGAACTTATGAATAATAAAACGGTTTACAAAGTCAAAAAAATTGATTATCGCCCTAAAAGCATTGTTCGTTCTTTGCTTAACCTTGAAATTAAAAATTATTTTAACATTACAGTTTATGTTTTCAATACATTGTTCGGTGCGTTGTTTTTGTTCCTTGCCTCGATTGCAGGTGTTGTTGCGTTTTTCGAATTTCCAGAAATTTTTGCAAGCATTTGTCCCGACTCGCAGTCGTTATATGTTATACTTGTTATTGCTTTTAGTTTGGCGTGTGGACTGAGTATCACAACATCATCAGCAATTTCACTTGAAAGCAAGGCAATTTATATAAAAAAAAGTTTGCCAATTGATTATAGCAAAATTATTTTTTCAAAAATTTTATTAAATATTGTCGTTGTTGCTCCATTTTTGTTTGCTGGATTTTTAATTATATTGCCAGTGCTGATTGCCGTAAAATTAAATATTTTTGCAATTTTAAGCGTTTTGGTTGTTCCACTTATAACACTTATAACTCTCAGCACAATTTCACTTATGGTGAATTTATGGTATCCGAAACTTAATTTTACAACCGAAACCGAAGTGGTCAAACAATCAGTTAGCGTTTTAATTTCAACTTTTTTAGGTATGATTATAATCGGTGTTATGGTGCTGTTGTATATGTTTTTATTCTCGACATTGAGTATATATTTATATGTTACAATTTATTCTGCTCTGATGATTTTTGTTGGAATTATTTTTGCTTATCTTTTAAAACAAAAAGGCAAAATCTTATTTTCTGAACTCAATTGATTTTAAAAATTGCAGTTTTTTAATTTTAAAACTCATAAAAGACTTTATTTTTCTCTAACCTTATAAATTTTTAAATTTTCCTAACTTATCAAAGTTTTATTTTCTAACAACAAACAATATAACTTGAAATAAAAAAAGTCAGGCTTAGCCCGATTTTTTTGATTTTTTATTCATTTGTAAAATTTTCTTATTTTTCTATTAAACTTTGTTAAAAAATT
>DIPL01000003.1:63981-78913 GCA_002424095.1 Christensenella sp. UBA5489 | reverse complement strand
TTGCTTTGTTGCTTTTCATTTCTATTTAAAACAAAAAACACCTTTGAGATTTCTGTTTTGTAAAATGCTTTAATTTTTTATTTCAAAAACTAAAATTATTTTTTACCTTCAAACTTCATTTAAATTTTTGATAACTTTAATGGTCAAAAAAGTCAAAACTTTTTCTTAACTTATTTAATTTTATAACTTTAACTGGCTTGGTCGAAAATATCAAAACCTTTTTTTTCAACTTCAACTGGCTGAACAGCACGATATCGCTTCAAACCTGTACCCGCTGGAATTAATTTTCCGATTATAACGTTTTCTTTAAGTCCTAAAAGATTGTCTGTTTTTCCTTTTAATGCTGCGTCGGTCAATACTCGTGAAGTTTGCTCAAAACTTGCTGCCGAAAGGAACGATTCGGTTGACAGTGCCGCTTTTGTTATACCAAGGAGAACTCTTTTTGCTGTTGCTGGCGTTCCGCCTGATTTTAACACTTTGCTATTTGCAATTTCATAATCAAATACGTCTACGGTTTCGCCCGGCAAGAATTTTGTGTCGCCTGAATTTTCAATTTTTACTTTTCGAAGCATTTGGCGTATTATTATTTCAATATGTTTATCATTAATTTTAACATCTTGTGCTCGATAAACTGAAACGACTTCTTTGAGCAAATAATCTTGTAAGCCTTTGAGTCCTTTCGTACGTAACAAATCGCTTGGATTTATTGCGCCGTCCACAAGTTGCGTGCCTGGTTGAACAGTGTCGCCTGTCTTAACTTTTAAGAATGCTGGCTTTTTGATTTCATACTGAACATCGCCATCGGCAGTTTTCACCGTTATAAGATATAACTTCGATTCTTCTTTTACGTGAATTTTTCCAAAAACTTCGGAAAGTTTTGCTTCGCCTTTCGGTTTACGTGCTTCGAAAATTTCCTCTACACGTGGCAAACCTTTCGTTATATCGGCAGCGAGCATAGCACCGCCAGTATGGAAAGTTCTCATCGTAAGTTGCGTTCCAGGTTCGCCAATACTTTGTGCGGCAATTATACCAACAGACTCGCCGATATTGACTTTTTCTTTGCCAGCCATGTTTTTTCCATAACACTTCGCACAAACACCGTGTTTGCTGCGACAAGTAAGGAGTGAGCGTATTGTAACAGTTTTAATTCCAGCCTTTACAATTTCTTTTGCTTGTTTTGGCGAAATCATAGTGTTTGCTGCGACAATTATTTCTTTTGTCTGCGGATCTATAATATCATCAACAGTATGACGTCCTTCAATTCGTTCTTCCAACGTTTCAATTATTCTCTTATCTTCAACAAGGTCAGAAACTTCAACACCTTTAACTTTTTCGCCAAGTCGTTTAAAGCAATCTTCTTCATTAATAACAACGTCTTGAGAAACATCGACAAGTCGGCGTGTCAAATAACCTGAATCTGCGGTTTTTGTTGCCGTATCGGCAAGTGTTTTACGTCCACCACGAGATGAAACGAAATATTCAAGTGGCGTAAGCCCACTTCGGTAAGAATTTTTAACAGGAAAATCAATTTTATTATCTGAAATTGAAACTTTAATTCCGCACATACCAGTTAAACTGTTTAATTGCACATTGCTTCCACGTGCACCCGAATACACTATCATTTTTAGTGGATTAAATTCGCTTAAATGTTTTTGAACTGCATCCTGAACCTTTAAGGTTGCATCGTTCCAAATTGCAATATTTGCAGTTAATTTTTCATCGTTTGTGATAAGTCCACGTTGCAAAAGTTTTTCATTTTCGTTGACTTGCTCTTGTGCTTTTTGCAATAATTTTTCTTTTTGTGGTGGCTCTTCCATATCAAAAGCATTAATTGTAATACAACCAAGTGTTGAGTATTTATATCCAATTTCTTTAAGATTATCAACAACTTTCGCTGTTTCCGTTGTTCCAAAAACTCTAAAAACTTCATTGGTAATAAATTTTAAATCTTTTTTAATAACAGCATTATTTACTTCAAGTTTGCAATAGTTTTCAGGATTGCTTCTATCAATAAGTCCAAGATTTTGTGGAATTGCTTGATTAAAAATAATTCGCCCGACGGTGGTTTTAACTCTTTCGGAATAGGTTTTTCCTTCAACAACCGCCGTACGTTTGATAAGAATTTCCGCACGCAAGTCTAAATTTTGCGTTTCATAAGCAATGATTGCTTCTTCATCAGATGAGAAAATTCCATTCTCGCCCTTTGCTCCTGATTGTGCTTGTGTGAGATAATAACATCCTAAAACAATATCAAGCCCCGGTGTTATAATTGGTTCGCCATCGGACGGTTTTAAAATATTTCCCGAAGCAAGCATAATCATTCGTGCTTCGGTTTTAGCATCTATGCTGAGTGGTACGTGGATTGACATTGCATCGCCGTCAAAATCGGCATTGAACCCCGAACAAACTGACGGATGCAATTTAATTGCTCTACCTTCAACCAGAACTGGTTCAAAGGCTTGAAAACTCAGTCTATGAAGTGTTGGTGCACGGTTTAAAAGCACTGGATGATCTTTGATAACTTCCGCTAAAATATCCCAAACAATTGGTTTTTCTCGCTCAATTAAACGTTTTGCACTCTTTATATTATGTGATTGATTTAATTCGACAAGTCTTTTTATAATAAAAGGTTTGAAAAGTTCAAGTGCCATTTCTTTTGGAACGCCGCATTGATATAATTTAAGTTCAGGACCAACAACAATAACCGAACGCCCTGAGTAGTCAACTCTTTTTCCGAGCAAGTTTTGACGAAATCGCCCTTGCTTTCCAGCAACCATAGCGGTTAGTGATTTAAGTTCACGCTGTTTTGCACCTTGAATGGCTTTTCCACGTTTGCCGTTATCAATAAGACTGTCAACGGCTTCTTGAAGCATTCTTTTTTCATTTCTTATAATAACTTCGGGAGCACCGAGTTCCATTAATTTTTTAAGTCGGTTATTACGGTTTATAACTCTGCGATAAAGATCGTTAAGGTCGCTTGTTGCATAACGTCCACCATCAAGTTGCACCATAGGGCGAAGTTCGGGCGGTAGAACAGGTAAAACATCGAGAATCATCCACTCAGGTTTATTCCCACTTGTTAAAAATGCTTCAATAACTTCAAGTTTTTTGATTGCTTTAAGTCTTTTTTGTCCCTTTGCGGTTAAAAGCAATTCTTTAAGTTCAATACTTTCCTTTTTAAGATTAACTTCACTTAAAAGTTTTTTGATTGCTTCTGCGCCCATTCCAACAACAAAGGAATCAGCACCATATTTTTCAACTGCTTCACGATATTCTTTATCAGTCAATACTTGTTTATATGCAAGTTCTGTATTTTTTGGGTCAAGTACAATATAACTAACATAATACATAACTTGTTCGAGAAGTTTTGGCATTAATTCCAAAGTTGTTCCAATTCTTGATGGAACACTTCTAAAAAACCAAATATGCGAAACAGGACAAGCAAGTTCAATATGTCCCATACGTTCACGTCGAACTCTTGAACGTGTTACTTCAACACCGCACTTATCGCACACAACGCCTTTATAGCGAATACGCTTATATTTCCCGCAATGACATTCCCAGTCTTTTCGTGGGCCGAAAATGCGTTCACAAAAAAGTCCATCTTTTTCGGGTTTCTGCGTACGATAATTAATTGTTTCGGGCTTTGTAACTTCGCCAAAGGACCATTCTCTAATCTTTTCTGGCGATGCAATTCCAATTTTTATTGCATTAAAATCATTCAAATCAAACATATTTCACCTTATCTTTTATTTTAAATCATCATTTGCTTTATCTTTGCAAGTTCGTTTTTTCTACATATCTTTAAATTTTTTCAAGTTATCTAATTATCCTTCGAAATCATCAAAATCTTCGAACAAGTCATCTGCGACTAAATCTTTTTCTTCTTTGGCTTCAATTGTTTCATCCACTTCTATTTCACCTAAAATATTGCTTATTTCATCTGCTGATGGCGGAGTTGTTGGTTCATTTGCCAATATACTTTCTACTATCGCATTTTCTTCATCAAAATTGAGATGTATATCTTTCAATTCTTGCTCAACTTCTTGTGCCAAATTCGGAGTTTCATACTCATCTTGACCAAATTGTGAAATCGAAACTTCTTCTTCATCTTCGGTTAAGATTTTTATATCAAGTGCAAGCGATTGAAGTTCTTTTATAAGTACTTTGAAACTTTCTGGAATTCCAGGTGCGGCAATCGGCTGACCTTTGATGATTGCTTCGAAAGTTTTCGTTCTGCCTGTAACATCATCGGATTTAACCGTTAAAAATTCTTGAATTAAACTTGAAACGCCGTAAGCTTCCAACGCCCAGAACTCCATTTCACCGACTTTCTGACCACCGAACATTGCCTTACCGCCGAGTGGTTGCTGTGTTACGAGCGAATATGGACCTGTTGAACGTGCGTGAATTTTGCCGTCAACCATATGTTCAAGTTTTAACATATATTTATAGCCAACGGTTGCAGGATTATCAAACGGTAGCCCTGTTCGTCCGTCGTATAATTGAATTTTTCCATCTGCCGGAAAACCATTATCAATAAGCAATTTCTGAATTTGTTGTGATTCTGCACCGTCGAATGCAGGCGATGCAATTTTCCAACCTAACGATTTTGCTACGAGTCCCAAATGTGTTTCCAAAACCTGACCGATATTCAAACGTGATGGAACACCAAGCGGGTTCAATACAATGTCAAGTGCTTGACCATTGCTTAAATATGGCATATCTGATTCTGGCAAAATGAGAGAAACAACACCTTTATTTCCGTGTCGTCCTGACATTTTATCGCCCACCGACAATTTCCTACGTTGTGCAACATAGACTTTAACTTTCATTGTAACGCCAGGTTCGAGTTCATCTTTATTTTTACGTGAAAAGACTTGTACATCGACAACGACACCGCCACGACCGTGCTGGACACGGAGCGAAGTATCCCTAACTTCATGCGACTTTTCGCCAAAAATTGCTCTTAAAAGTCTTTTTTCAGGAGTGAGTTCGGTTTCACCTTTTGGCGTAACTTTTCCGACTAAAATATCGCCGGGACGCACTTCTGCACCAATTCTAATAATGCCGTTTTCATCTAGATTTTTAAGTGCTTCATCGCCAAGGTTTGGTATATCTCTTGTAATCTCTTCATCGCCAAGTTTTGTCGAACGGCACATAATTTCTTCAACTTTAAGTGTTATTGATGTGAATACATCTTCTTTTACTATTCTTTCACTGATTAAAATTGCGTCTTCGTAGTTATAGCCTTCCCAGTTCAAAAAGCCAACAAGCACATTTTTCCCGAGAGCAAGTTCGCCGTTATCCGTTGAATAACCTGCGGTTAAGACATCGCCCACTTTAACTTTTTCGCCTTTTTTAACAATCGGCGTTTGATTTATGCAAGTATCTGCGTTTGTTTTTTCAAATTTTGTAAGATAATAACGCTCTTCCGCACCGCCAACACCTGATGATTTAATCGTTATATAATCTGCTGATACATATATTACTGTTCCATTTTGACGAGATTTAATAACAGCACCTGAATCATAGGCGACTTTATATTCCATTCCTGTTCCAACAAGTGGTGCTTCTGGTTGCAATAACGGAACAGCCTGACGTTGCATATTTGCACCCATAAGCGCACGCGCCGAGTCATCGTTATTCAAGAACGGAATAAGCGAAGTTGCCGCGGAAATAAATTGTCTTGGTGATACATCAATATAATCAACCATATATGAAGGAACGTCTACAATTGTGCTTTTATGTCTACAAGTTATTCTTTGATTTGCAAGTTTTCCGTCCGCCGTCAATGGCTCAGTTGCCTGTGCAATGTAAGCCGTATCTTCAAGGTCTGACATATAAAATTTATAATCATTTTGCACAACGCCTGTTTTCTTGTCGATTGCACGATAAGGTGTTTCAAGAAAACCATAATCATTGATTTTAGCAAAACAGGTAAAACTGTTTATAAGTCCAATGCTTTGTCCTTCGGGTGTTTCAATAGCACAAATACGTCCATAATGTGTATAATGCACGTCTCGCACTTGTGCGCTTGCTCTTTCTTTTTTCACACCGCCGGGTCCAACAGCGGACATTTTTCTTTTCTGTCCAAGTCCTGAAAGACAGTTGATTTGTTCCATAAGTTGCGAAAGTTGCGATGTCGCCATAAAATCTCTGAGTGCTTTATTTATAAAACGTGGATTTACAATTTCTTTCGGAGCAATACCTGTAAGTTCTTTTCCTTGCAAAGTTTCTTTTACTGCGGTTGCAAGTTTATTTACACCTGAACGAAACGCATTTCCTAAAAGTTCGCCAACAGTTGCAATTCTTCTATTACTTAAATGGTCAATATTATCTAAATTACCAATTCCTGACATCAAGTCGAGGAAATAACTTATACTTGCCAAAATATCATCAATTGTCAAAGTTGTGATAATAAGACTTTTTGCATTTTCTTTGATTTTTTGCTCAACTATCTTTTTTGATTTGCCTTTATTTTCGTTTAAAATTTGTAAAAGAACAGGAAAATAAACAAGTTCAGTTATTCCGAGTTCTTTTTCATCGCACGGAAAAATTTCAGAAAGTTGAACACGGTTATTTCCACGAATTAAATGTTTTTTGCCATTAAAAAGAATCCAAACTTCATTAATTCCTGAATTTTGAATTTTTTGTGCCGATTCTAAATCAATAACCGCATTTTTCTTAACAATTAACTCATCGCCAAAAGTTATGTTATTTGCAGAAATATGCCCTGTTATACGATTGGCAATGCTTAATTTTTTATTAAATTTATATCTACCAACTTTTCCGAGATTATAATATTGGTCCGAGAAAAAGAACAGATTTAGATAGTTTCGTGTTGACTCTACTGATGGTATTTCTCCTGGACGCATTTTCCTTGCAAGTTCTAAAATTGCTTCTTCCTGAGTTGCTTGCGGTTCTTTATCTAATACATTTTTTAAATGAGGATTATCTCCATACATTTTCAAGATTTCTTTTGTTGTGAAGCCGAAACATTTTAAAAAAACACCGACCGTTACTTTACTTTTACGGTCGAGTACAATTCTTATAACATCATTTGCCCCTAATTCAAATTCAACCCACATACCACGTGTTGGAATCATTTTGCCTGTTAGTGTTGAAGTGTCGTTTTTATCCTGTGCAAAATAAACGCTCGGAGAACGTATAACTTGATTTATAACAACTCTTTCAATGCCGTTTACAATGAATGAGCCGTCATCTGTCATATAAGGAATATCTCCAAGAAAAACTTCTTGGTCAATTGCTTCGCCTGTTTCTTCTATAACAAAACGCGCTTGCACTTTAAGTGGAATCGTATATGAAAGTCCACGTCTTTTAGACTCTTTAATTGAATATTTCGAAGGTGCGGATAAATCCGCTTTGAGAAGATAAAGTTTTGCCTTACCGCTATAATCGACAATTGGCGAAAACTCGTCTAAAACGTCTTGAATTCCAGTTTCTAAAAATTCTCGATATGCCTTTCTTTGAATGTCAAGAAAATCAGGAAGTTCGACAATTTCATCAATTTTTGAAAAACTGTATCTTTCAGCTTTTCCGAACATAACCTTTTTCGTTAAATTTTGCATATTTTCTCCTTAAACAATGTAAATATATTATATAAAGTTTAAATTTGTTGGACTAAGTTTAAACTAATATGAAACAGGAAAAATTATTAAGTATAAAATCGAACATAGAATTTTTTAAATTTTAACTTTAATTTTGGGATAATAGGTAAAAGATACCAAAAACAAGGACGAAAAAGCGCAAGTGCCAACCTATAAGACCGCACTTGCGATTAAAATTATTATTATTTAACAAATCCGAAAAAAGGATAACATTCCACGTCGTACAAAATTCCCTAAGGGGATATTAACATTAAAAAGCCCCGTTGTCAACCGATTTTTAAAATTTTTTTTATAATTTTTAACCTTTTTAGTAGAGAACAAGCTTTCAAGCAAATATAAACTTTTAAAAGTAAAAAACAGAATTATAGGTAGAAAAAACTAGCAGTGTTTTGAAAGTTCCGTATAAAGTATACTATGAAAATAAATGCCTTTCTATTCGAATTTTAACAAATTAAATGATTTATTCATATAAATTCCACAAATGAAAAATAATTTTTTAGGTGCAGGAGATTCGCTATTTCGAAAGGATAGTGCAAGGTCAGAAAGTTTTCAAAATGCTACAAGTTCAGAGCAAGCGAACTCGCAAAATTCAGAAAGCAATTCTCAAACTTCAACCGCCAAAACAATGCGATATGATGATGAGCCGACTTTGAATGATAATGTATTAAAGGAAATGGCAGATGCTTATGCAAGAGTGTTGAGCAAATATGGCTATTTTATGAGACAAGGCGACAATGCGCAAGGTAAAACAGAAATTGCAAGAGAAACATTTCAGCCATTTTCTCCACAACAGCAAATTCAACCACAACAGCCATTTTTGCAACCGCAACAACCGCTTTTACAACCGCAACCGTTTCAGCAACAACAACGGCAACCGCAACAGCCTTTCGGGACATTCGAAACTAATTTGGATTATTTAAGTCAAAACTTATTAAATGCACCGCCGACCGTACCATCCACGAATTACATAGATAATCAAACATTTGCTTCTTTGCAAACGACAAATAATTTATTACAACAAATATTAAACGAATTAAAAACAATCTCTTGCCTTATTGAAAACAACCGTCGCCGCCGTTTATCTTAAAGTTCGTTTTTTATAAAATTCACCTGAAACTGCTTTTTGAACTGTTTATTTTATCTTAAAATCACTCATCTTTAATAATATCTTTGATTGAATCGTTTTCAGAAACAACTTCAAAAATTCGAGCAATTGAATGGTTGTGCGAAACTTTTTGCAAAAGTGCAATTTTGCGTCGCCCTAAATATGTAATTGGCTTTATTTCATCGAACTCACCAAAAAACTCTTCAAAATGTTCAGGTGTAAGACGCAATGCAAAATTTTGTGATAAGTAATATTTTGCAAGAACATAATCTTTTTCTTTAATCGCCTGAAAAAAAGCAATCGTGTTTAAAAACGGTGCAATTCGTGCTGGCTTGCCGTTTAAATAAATCGGCTCAGACAACGCTAAATTTATATTTTTTTCATTTATTTCAAACTTCAAAAGTTCGCCGTGCCGTGCAAAAGTTTTTTTATCTTTTATTAAAGTTATTGTATTATTATCCAAAGAAAAAACGCCAACAAACTCATAAAAAGTTTTCGAATTTTTATGAAAAATTACAACATAATCAAATTCGTTTTGCTCTGCCTGCATAATTAAACACGAATTCTTTTCAGAAAAAACAATATTTTTTAAATTATCTCCACATTTAAAAACATAATGTCGCTCTTCATTTTCAATTAAGAGATTGAACGGCTTTCCAATTAAACAAATCGTGTATTCTTTAAAATTTCTACCTTTTAAAAATACAGGTCGAAAAACCTGCATAGGAACCGCTTCAATCATTAAAGAATCAGGATATTCAGTTGTTTTTAAACAAGGATTTTTGAAAACATTCTGTAAATCTGTTTTAAAACAAAATGGCAAAAATTCACTATCCGAACTAAAAATATTTACTATGCTATTTTTCTCAATTTCCAAAATTTTACCCGCTGGGAGTTCAACAAGTCCATTGCTTTTTTGAAGAAAAATATTTTTTGATGAGTATAAATAATATTTCATATTAATATTAATATATTATAATTTTGTCAATTGTATGATTTTGAAATTTTATTTTTTTAGGACATACAAAAAAACAAACAAAAAGTGCAAAGAACAGCCCAAAGCATTATCAAACAATTAATTTTACGAGAGAAAACCTCACTTAAATTTTTTTTGTTTTTTAAAGTATTAATTATATAATATGTGGCAATAATTTATGCAGGAGAAAAAATGAGAAAGCCTGAAAGTGCTTGGAACGAGCAAGAAATATTTGAACTTTTTAAACTTATTGAAAACTACAAAAAAAATAATAAGGCAATAATTAAAGCATTTGAAAAATATGCGTCTATGTCAAACCGAAAAAAGAACAGCGTGCGAAATTATTATTATGCAAAATTGAAAGAATTTGAAAGAGATACAAAACTTGCTCAAAAGTTTAATGTAGATTTTAAATGGCACACCAAAAGTGAGCAGATTTTTTTCACCCCCGAAGAAACCGAATTAAGTATGAAGAAAATCAATAACTTACTTGAAAAAGGTTATTCCGTTCGAAAGGCATGCTTTGAAGTTGCATGCGGAGATGTCAAAAAAATGCTGCGTTTTCAAAATAAATATAGAAATTTAAATCACAAATCAAAAAATCAGAATAAACCCAAAAACAGTTTTTCTGATATTTCAAGCAATGAACTCAATCTCGACAAAATCTTACGCAATAATATAAAAAATTCCGATAATATTCTCGTTATGCCTCATCAAAAAACAATGCTCACAGACGGCGAAATCACAAGCTTATTTATGGGACTTGTAAAACTCGTCAAAAAGACAGCACGTACACAATGCGATATGGATGTTCTAAGCCAAATGCAATCTGCAAATGCTGAACTCCGAAAATCAATAAAAACACTTGCCGACAAAGATAGAGAAATAAAGTTTTTTCGAAAAAAATTCGAACTGCTGACAAACGAAAAAACGAAGTTGAAAGAAGAATTAAGTAAACTCCGTTCGCAAAATGCTGAACTTATAAAGGCCGGAGATTCTCCCATAAAATTTAAAAAATTAAAAAATTATATAGACAATCTCGGCAAAAAAACCAACACCTCAAAAGAAACAACTTAATTTTTATTGATTTTCATTTTTTATTATCATTTTACCTATAATTTTAACCTTGCCCTTAATCATTTTTTAATATTTTTATTTATTTTTCTCCATTTCTTTTTTATCATTTCCTAATATTTTTCATTTTCTCTCTTTATTTTAAAAAACCGCATCGTTAAACGGTGCGGTTTTATTCTTTTCTTATTTATTAACATTATCTCCCTTTTGAAAACTGGTTGAGATATCTTTGTTCGAACAGGGCACCCAAAGAAGTGATTTTTATTCCATATCTATTCGTTAAATCATCAATTTTATATTTTTCGCTGTTTTGATTTTCCATTGTATCTAACAAAAAATCAATTCTCTTTGATGTGTTTTCTTTTTGATTTTCGCCACCAAAACATTCATATACATAAAAGTTTTGTTTATCATTTCCATTTTCAAGTTCGTTTTTTGTATTTTGCTCAGACATTTTATATAATAAGCCATATTTATTTTTTTTTATCAAGAAATCAAATACTGGCATTAAATCTTTTATTACTTCGCTACTTTGCGTTTGAATTCGCAAGCCTTGACTCACGCCTTTTGAATATTCTAAATACACGTCAAAAATTCGCCCTTCCTTATATCCATTGCTATTCTCAATTGTTTTACAAACTTTTCCGTTGACTTTGCAGGATTCAGGTGTGAAAGAGCCGTTAAATAGCGAAAGAGATTTATTCGGATTTTTCCCATTTGCTACATCAACTTTACTGAAATAATTTCCTAATGCTTTGCATAAATCGTATGCACTATAAGAATCAAATAATTTGTCTTCTAAATGCCAATTTACTTTAATTGCCACTATAATTTCCTCCTAGACTTTTTACTTTATTATAAAGTTTATTTCTAAAATGTCAATATGCCTCAAAATCTTTGTCTCATTTAACCAAGTAAAAAAATCATAAAAATAATGTAATTTTAAGCAACACACTTTTGAATATTTTTAAAACTCAAAATAAAAACACTGCATATAAGGATGCAGTGTTTTTTATAAGTTAATATTATTATACACTAAAAACAACTAAATTTTTCAAGTTTGAATTATTAAAATTTTGTGGAGATTAATCTTGACCAACTTTTGACCCAACTTTTTAACAATTTTCTAGCAATTTTTTAAATTTTACGAAAAAAGCAAATAAAAAAAGCCTTATAAACAAAGGCTTTCTGGTGGCTCATCCGGGATTTGAACCCGGGACAACTTGATTAAAAGTCAAGTGCTCTACCGACTGAGCTAATGAACCATACTTGGCTGGGGTGGCAGGACTCGAACCTACGCATGCAAGAGTCAAAGTCTTGTGCCTTACCGACTTGGCTACACCCCATTAAATTATTTTTGTCCGCTGTGTTTCTGCATGCTTAAAGTTTTATTTTGCCGTAAATTAAATTTATGCTTTTGTACTTTTCTTTCTTTTAAGTCAACATTGTTTAGTATACTGCTTTATCTCTGATTTTTCAAGTCATTATTTCGTTTTTCTTAAAATTATTTTATTTTTATCCATTAAACATAAATTTTTAAAGTCAATTTAAGATAAAAACAAAATTGGCTGGGGTACTAGGATTCGAACCTAGGGATGTGGGAGTCAGAGTCCCATGCCTTACCGCTTGGCTATACCCCATTAAAAGTGGGGTGAGTAAAGGGGATCGAACCCTTGACCTCCAGAGCCACAATCTGGCGCTCTACCAACTGAGCTATACCCACCACATTGGCAACACAGCGAATTTGCTTGCCGCCGCCGTATGCCCGTCGGACTTTGTTGCACTGACTGTTTTTAGATAACCGTTTTCTCTCGCCTTACGCCGTGCCAGTCAGTTCAATGGTGCGCCTGAAGGGATTCGAACCCCTGACCTTTGCCTTAGAAGGGCACTGCTCTATCCTGCTGAGCTACAAGCGCAAGGGCTGTTCTTATTCTACAACATTATTTTGACCGCCACCGTTTTCGGTATTGATAAAAAGCGTTCTTTAAATAGCAAATTTTGCCATTTTATTTGCTGACGGAAAATTTTTCCTTTACAACAATGGAGCGGGTGAAGGGAATTGAACCCTCGCTGCCAGCTTGGAAGGCTGGTACTCTACCACTGAGTTACACCCGCAAAACTTAAACAATATATCATATTATAAAACAATTGTCAATAAAATATTTAAGTATTTATTCTTTAAATACTTTATTTTATCAAGTATTTTTTAATCGAAAAACCTAATCCGAAAATAATGATTAAATATTTTTTAATCATTATATTAAAATTAGATTAAAATCTGTTTGCGTTTTTAAGATTTCTATTATAGACTATATTTGTTTTCAGTTGGAATAAGGAGGTTTTTATGAGATTTGAAAATAAAGTTGTGCTTATAACTGGCGGAACTCGCGGCATGGGCAAATCACACGCAGAAGCGTTTGCAAAAGAAGGAGCAACCGTTTACATAACAGGCAACACGGAAGAAGAGGGCAAGAAAACCGCATCAAAAATACAAAATTGCACGTTTGTGAAACAAGATGTTTCAGTCGAAAAAGATTGGATAAATATTATAAAAAAAATCGAACAAGAACATGGACGACTTGATATTTTAGTAAATAACGCAGGAATTGTAATCTCTAAATTACTCGGAGAAATGACATTAGAAGAATATATGCGTATTATTAATGTCAATCAAGTTTCTATTTTTCTAGGTCTTTCGCATTCGCTTGAACTACTCAAAAAAGGAATCAATGCTTCGGTTATTAATATTTCATCCGTTGCAGGACTTAGAACTTCATTAGGAGATGTTTCTTATACCAGTTCAAAATTTGCTGTTAGGGCTATGTCCGAAGTTGCAGCAAGAGAGTGGGCACAGTTTAATATTCGTGTTAATGCAGTTTGTCCCGGTGCAATTCAAACACCAATGCTTATGCAATCGAACGTAGAGGAAGCAGTCAAAATAATTTCGGAAAAAATTCCGATGAAGCGAATCGGTGCACCAAGCGAATTAACAAATGTTGTTTTGTTTTTGGCATCAACTGAAAGTTCTTATTGCACTGGCTCAACTTTTGTCGCCGACGGCGGTATGATATTAACACAATAAGAGCAATTTGATTTAAAGCAAAAATTGTTAAATTAATTTAGAGAGAACTTATCGAGCGAATATAATTTTGAAAGAGTTTATAAAGAGAATTTGTTAAATAGTCTTAATTTGAAAAAATTTTAAAATTAATTTTTAAAAGATTATCAAAAAGTTTTTGCGAGATGAATTCTCCTTTAAAAGTAAAAACAGTCGCTGTTTAAAACCACGGCGACTTTTTTATTTAAATTTGATTGTCAATTGATTGCAAAAAGAAGTTTAAATTTATACATTATTACGTAACGCAATACGGCACACAAATTAAGTCAAATTTTTATATATAATAATAAAAAATGGTTAAAGTTTTTATAGATATTTTTTAAAAGTATGATATACTTAAAATACTGAATAAGTAAATTTATTAAGGCAATATGTGGATTTTACTCAACGCGAAAAATTTGATAAATTTTGCAAGTTTCTCGCTCAACATATTGTTAAAGAAAATTCAGACGGAGAATAAAATGATAGTATTAAAAAATATAAGCAAATATTATAAATCAAAGGCGGCGGTAAAGGACATAAATTTGGAATTTGAACCAGGTGTTATTTATGGTTTGCTTGGAAGAAACGGCGCAGGCAAAACCACTCTTATTAATATAATAACCAATCGGATTTTTGCAACTAAGGGACAAGTTTTCGTCGATGGTGAAAATGCCACAGAAAACGATTCCGCACAGTCAAAAATATTTTGTATGACGGACAAAAACTCTTATCCCGGTGATTTAAAAGTAAAAGATGGGCTTAAATGGATTAAAGGATTTTACGAAAACTTTGATTTAGATTATGCAAAAAGGCTATGTGGAATCTTTGGCCTTGATGTGAAAAAACGAACAAAGGCTTTATCTACCGGGTACAATTCTATATTTAAGTTAATTTTAACTTTGGCTTCGGGCGCAGAAATAATGATTTTTGACGAACCAGTCTTGGGGCTTGATGCCAATTTCAGAGATGTATTTTATAAAGAATTATTATCAAGGTTCGCCGAACTTAAAAACACAATGATAATATCAACTCATTTAATTGAAGAA
>DIPL01000003.1:46703-63827 GCA_002424095.1 Christensenella sp. UBA5489 | reverse complement strand
GAATTAAAAGAATATGCTTATGTTATATCCGGAGATAAAGAAAAAGTTGAAAAATTCATTAAAAATAGAAACATAATACATAAAGAAACACTGGGGAGCTATTTAGTTGCAACAATAAAAAACAAAGCAACAGATGAAGATTTAAAAGAAATAAAATCATTAAAACTAGATTTATCTGCGCCAAAATTACAGGAATTGTTTATAAATCTGACAAATAAGGAGAATTGTTAAAAATGCAAAATAAAATATCATTAAAAAAACTAACTAATTTAACTAAATTTCAATTATATTCAAACTACCTTCAAATTATCTTTTTTGTGGCTGTAACTGTTTTTAATATTATAGTCGCCATTATTGTAACAAATGCCGTATCTGATGAAAGTACTGGCTCAGGTAGTTTGGATGGGACATTTGTTATTTGGATGATTATTATTGGCTTAACATTTTTTGCTTCGTCTTTTAAGGTGGCACTTCTTAGCGGAATGTCAAGAAAAACTTATTTTCTGTCAAGCATTATTACCTTAACTGCCTTTTCTTTTGTAATGAGCATTATAGGCTCACTTTTTATTCTGCTTGCTGAAAACGTATCCAATACTTTTACCTTATATACAATGATGTATGGAAAAAATATTTTAGGGTTATTTGTTTGGATGTTTTCTTCGGGATTTCTGATGGCAACTCTCGGCTGGTTTATCATCTCTATATTTTATAGAACTTCAAAAAAACAAAGATTGGTTATTTGTGCATTTTTATTATTAATTCCTTCCATATTTATTTTAATAAATATGTTAACAAACGGTGCCGTTGGAAATTTCCTTTCAACAATTTTATTAAACATTATTGGATTTGGGGGTGTCGTACCTAATCCGTATATTGCTTCTATAAGTATGTTAATTTTAAGTTTGATATTATGTGCTGGCACATTCTTTTTATTAAGAAGAGCAGAATTAAAAGAATGAAATATTAAAACGCGAATTAAAAATATAATAAAAAAAGTGTCTAGTGAAACTTTGCAGTAACTTCTATGACACTTTTTTTATAAATGAAATTGGAAAATTAAAAAATAATACTCTTGTTAAATTACAAATATGGACACTGCAATTGGAACTGATTGAAAAAAATTTCTTTTTAAACAACAATTTTAAAATCAACGGAATTTTGCGTTGAGATTTTTTTCTAAACGTTTCACAATGTTATTTACGCAATTATCAATTTCTTGTGAAGTCAATGTCTTTTTAAGTGAACCAATTACAAGTTTAAACGTTACGGATTTTTTATCATCTGAAATTTGCTTTCCCTTATATTCGCCAACATAAATTATATCTTGCAATAAATCGTCATGTTTTTTCTTTATCACTTCAAGAATATCTTTCCACTTAACAGATAAATCGAATAACAAAGATAAATCACGGCTAGTCAACGGATACTCAGGCAACTGAACGAACTTATTTGTTCGAGAAGGATAAAGCTTTAACAAATCAATATTCATTTCAAAAACAAAAACTGCACTATTTTTTATGCCACAATCAAGTGCCACTTTTCTCGACAAAAGAGCAAAATCTCCTATGTGATTTCCGTTTTGAATAATGTTTAACCATATATCATTATCCGCCCAAATTGGCTTTTCATTTTTTTCAAAAGTCAATGGTTCTGCGTGGACATATGTCGGCAATTCGCTGATTACTCCCTTTGCCATCCTGAATGAATAGTCAATATTTTCAAAACTACCAACAAATGCACCTGCAACATTTCTGCAATGCTTTGGCAATAATTCTTTTTCATCATACGGAGATTTCGAAAATTCATTAAAAAACACCTGGGCAGATTCAAATATTTTAAATTCATTGAAGTATCGGAGATTTTCCGCCGTTGCTTTAATCAATCCCGGCAAAAGAGATGAGCGAATATATTTTTCGTTTGGAGATGGCGGAGCAGAAAGAGAAAGCATTCCATTTATATTCGAAAAAATTGCCTTTATATATTCTTCATCTGTCCACGGATAAGTGAAAATTTCATTCATACCGCATCTAAACGCAAGATATTCTCGAATTTTTCGCTCTAAATCAATTTCAGGTTGATTTATGATTTTTTCAAAAGTCGTCGTTATCGGCATAGACTCAAAATTCTCAAAGCCATGCATTCTCGCAACTTCTTCAAGAATATCATCCATTAAAGAAACATCGCCCGTTGAACGCCACGTTGGCACGGTAATATTCATAATATCTTTTTCAACTTTAATTTCAAATCCCAGTCGTTCAAGTTTGTTTGTAATTTCACTATTTGGAATACGTTTTCCAAGTCGTTTTTCAAGCCAATCAAGCGAAACCCTGATTTTTTTCTTTTCAAGAGATTTTGAATGCTTATCGCAAAAGCCTGTTATTTTCATTTGCGGAAAAAGTTCAGAAAGCATTTCCATTGCAAGAGAAAGTGCAATATCGCATCTTTCAGGGTCAATTCCTTTTTCGTATCTTATTCCTGATTCTGTTCGCAAGTCATATTTCGAAATCGTGCGTCTGATTGTATACGGTTCAAAATTTGCAATTTCAAGAATAATTTTATCTGTTTGATTTAAAACGGTAACTTCTTCTCCGCCCATTATTCCTGCTAAACTAAGCAACCGCTCATCATCGGCAATAACTAAATCGCTCGTTGAAAGAGTCAACTCTTTGCCGTTTAAAAGCAAAAGTTTTTCTGATTTTTTTGCGTTCCGCACATTTATATTTCCCTTAACACTGTTAAAATCAAATGCGTGCGTTGGTTGTCCAGTTGCAAGTAATAAATAATTAGTTATATCTACAATTGTGTTTATTGGGCGCATTCCCACTCGCCATATACGACTTTGCAGTTCAAAAGGTGAAGTCTTTGCCGTAAGTCCTTCAATTTCCACGCCTATATATCGTGGACAAAGCGACGAGTTTTCCACTTCAATTTTTAGTTTTGGAACAGTAGGAACTTCAAACGGAGTAAATTCTTTAAGCGGAAGATTATATATCGCTGAAAGTTCACGTGCAATTCCATAATGTCCCCAAAGGTCAGGACGGTTTGTAAGAGATTTATTATCAATTTCAAATATGACATCATTCAGCCCCAAAGCATCCGCTAAGGGTGTTCCCGCTTTTGCAGAAAATTCGGAAAGGTCAAGGATTTCGGATTCATCTACGAAAGAAAATAATTCAAACAAACCTATTTCTGATGGTGCACAAATCATTCCATAACTTTCAACGCCACGCAATTTTGCTTTTTTAATTTCAACAGGTTCGCCTTCACCGTGCCAACGAACAACTGCTCCGGGACAAGCAACAGCGACTTTCATATCTTTTTCTAAATTACTTCCGCCACAAACAATATCTCGAATATCTCCGCCACCTATATCAGTTTTGCAAATTCTAAGTTTGTCTGCATTTGGATGCGGAACAACTTCTTTTATAACTCCGACAAGCATTTTATCAAACTTTTTGCCAAGTTCAATTATATCTTCCACTTCCACCGTAGACATAGTCAAATCATAGGCAATACGAGATAATTCCAAATCCGACGGTATATCAACATAATCTTTTATCCAGTTTAGTGATAATTTCATTCTATTCTCCTAATTGAATTGCTTTAAAAATCTAAGGTCGCTACTGTGAAACAATCTTACATCGTCCACTCCATAACGCATCATAACAAGGCGGTCAAGCCCTATATTTATATAAAATCCTGTATATTTCGCAGGGTCAAGCCCGCCTGCACGCAAAACATTTGGATGAGGCATTCCTCCTGGCATAATTTCAATCCAGCCAACATTTTTGCAAACACTGCAACCAGTTCCGCCACATACTAAACAATTCATATCAATTTCAAAACCAGGTTCGACAAACGGGAAAAAGCCAACACGCATTCTTGTCGAAACCTTGCGTCCGAACACTTTTGATAAAATACCTTCAACCATTATTTTTCCAGCAGAAAAAGTTATATCAGTGTCTACAATCATTGCTTCATATTGAAAAAACGCTCGCTCGTGTCTTGCATCAGTTGATTCGTTGCGGTAAACTCTCCCCGGATATACGAAACGGAAAGGTGGCTTATGAGTTTGGAGATAGCGAACACTTGCACCAGTAAGATGCGGACGCAAGCAAATTTTTTCTTCGGGCTTTCCGCTATCATACCCTTCCAGCCAATAAGTGTCCATACTATCACGTGCAGGATGTTCAGGCGGAAAATTAAGTTTATCAAAAGCATAAAGTTCGCTTGTTATTTCTTTTTCTTGATAAATTTCAAAGCCCATTGAACGAAAAGCATCATCTAAATCGTAGCACATTTGCGTTATAGGATGCAACGCCCCAGCAGACGGTTGCAAGCCCGGCACGGTGAAATCAAAATCTTTTATTTCAGATGATTTAAGTTGAATTTCTTCTCTGCGTGAATCAATCAAAGAAGTCAATTGTTCTTTGAGTTTATATGCCATTTGCCCAATTTCTGGACGCACCGACATATCAAGTTTAGGTATTTCTTTAAATATTTCCGCAAGCGAGCCTTGTTTGCTTAAAAGAGACGCTTTCACATCTTGCAATTCTGCCAAAGTTTTCGCTTTTTCAATTTTTATTTTCCCATCTGAAAGGATTGAATTCAATCTTTCTTTCATAAATCATCTCCGTTTAAAAATTTTTCAATTTCGTATTAAATACGAAGCGACAACCGCTTTTAAAATATTGAAATGTTATTTAAGTTTTGTTTTGTTTTAAGTGGCAAATTCTTGAATTAATAATAGCAATGACTTTAAAAAAAGTCAATCATTTGCCTTACAAAATGCTTAGCATAAAATCAACTGCTGCTTTTAGTAATATAAAACAGCACAAAATTCTTTTAGTTTAAAACTTTTAATAGGCGGAAAATGGCGACTAAATTAATCTAGAAAGTGCCTTTATTCTAAATCATTCCCATCACCGCTCATTATCTCACCATAATCTCCACACATAAAAAGGTTATCAATAATAATTACTACCATAATTTTCACATTTATTATAGGCAAGAATTTTCTAGCATCAATAAATTCATCCATTTCTTTATCTGTCATTCTAAAATTAAAAAGTTAAAGCATTTTAAAGTAAAGGACTCAAAGATTAAATAGTTAACCCACTTTCCCAAATAAATCGAGGGTAGCTTGGCGAGTTTTCAAAGATAGTGCTTCCAGCCGCAGTGTTCAGGGTATTAGCATAATTTCCAAGTTGATTTTCTGTTACTTGAACAGCAAAGTACATTGCTCCGCCATTTTCTGCACTTCCAATCGCTCCACTGTTTATATATATATTCTTTGGTCCGAATGAACTTGGAATACTATTTTGAATGCGTCCAGCCAATGTTCCTGCTTTAAGTGCACCATCATTAATCACAGCACTCATTGCGCTATAACAGTTTGTTATCGCAGTGCTTTCGGAACTGCCGACAATTCCCCCAAGATAGATTTGCACACCTGTTTGCCATGGCTTTTCGCCACAACTTACATTTCCTAAATTATAAGAATTTCGAATTTCTCCAAAGCCTGTGTTATTTCCGACAATTCCGCCTATATTGCAAGTCGAATTTATTGCAAGTGTTTCGCCTTTTACTTGTGCTTTATTATAAACTTGTAAAATTGCACCCGTATTCATTCCAACAACTCCGCCAATATATGCCGACTTTCTGCCCGCCACATCAATTAATGCGTTATTTCCCGAATTTTTTATAGTTCCAGAGTTCCTACCAGCAATTCCACCTGCATAAATTGTGTCGCCACTATTTGCAAGCAAGAGAATAAGTTCAATATCGCTAGAAGTTGTACAAAGTTCGACAATTCCATTTTTATTGTCTCCAACAATTCCGCCAAATGTCAAGGAATTAACTCCATAATTATTACTATCAACGAGTCTTAAAACATTTATCGAAAGCACGTGGCAATTTGTTATAGTTCCGCCGTCGTTTCGTCCAGCAATTGCTCCGTAAGTGAAAGTTGAACCGCCTATTGCCTTGAAATCTATTTCAGCATTAATACGTATGTTCTTAACAATTGCACCGTTTCCAAGTTGCAAGAAAAGTCCAAGCGAAAGACCTGTTCGTGGTGCAGTTAGGTTGAACTCAATCAATTTATTATTTCCGTCATATGTGTTTTGGAAATTGCTATATTTGATTGTTCCGCCTGACTCTGTCCATATACCAATCGGTTGCGTTATGTCTTCCAAATCAACAGTTTGCTTAAAGCAATAATTAGGATTGCTTTCCGAAATATTCGTTAAAATACTTACTGGTTGTCCTTCAAATTCATAAAGAAGTTCAACTGAATAATTATAAGTATAATTATATCTCGCAAGCCTTAAATTTATTTTCTCAAAATCTTCTGCATTATTGATTAAGTATGGATTTAACGCTGTGCCGTAAGCATTATTTAATAAGCGTTGTGCAATTTCATTTTTATCTATCGTGTCATAAATCGACGAGTCAGCCGATAAAATATCTTTGTCGATTCCGATTTCAAACAAATCAAAGTCGCAAAGGTCTTCGCACTGTGTGAATAACGAAACAAGAGAGAATTCAGCAGATGTATCCAAACAAACTGCAACTGAAACCCTATGCTGATAACCGACAACGCTTGGTAGATAAGAAATCGTTGCAACGTTTTCTGTCATCCCCGGAAGTTTACGTTCTTTATAATAATTTTCGTTGACATATTGCCCAGATTTTATTTTATATTTGAAAATTGCAATGCAGTTGTCATCAGCACCTATTATTTCATCGGTTACAATATAACTATATGCACTTCCAACGTGTTCCCAGAAAAATTCAAAGGTATTTTCATCATAATATACACTTTCAACAGCATCAGGAATTGAGAATTCTTGTATTGTACTCCAATGCGATTTTAAATAGTTTGAATTGCCTTTTGGCACGGACTGAATTTGATATTCCATAAAAGCAATTTCACCTTCACCGCTGAATTTTGAAATATTTATAGTTGCTGTTTCGTTTAAGTATGTTACAATATCGCCATAATTTCCATCGGAGACCATAACGTATGAGAATTCGCCGTCCCTTGTGGTTCTGTATTTCACATTAAAGCCCATATCAAGTCCGCCACTTGGATAAGCAAAACTTATAAAATTCTCACCTTCTTCATTTGTGTAGGTATTGATTGTTGTTACAACTTCTTGGAATGATTCCAGCCTGCTTATTGGCGTTGGTTCTTCCAATGTATATTCGCAATATGTGGTGTAATTAGAGAAAACTTTACCCTCTGCATAAGTCTTAACTTTCACAAAATATGTTTGTTGCGGCAATATAAGGGCATCATCACTCCACCACGAAGCAAATGCTGTTGTATCTCTTTTAACCAGTGTCCCTGTGTTTGTGAAAACTTCGACAACATAACCATTCGCCGCTTCCACTTCACTCCAAACAACATCTCCGTTTTCAATTTGAACAACACTAGGTGCTGCAATTTTTTCAAATATAAGATAACTTTCAGCCCCTAAAAGTCTATGATATGATTGCTCATCATTAAGGTTTATTGTTTTTGCATTTTCAAAAATTGTTCCAGTTCCATTTACGTAATAAATATATGCTTGGACTCTTATAGTATATAAACCTTCTGAACCGTGTCTTGAAAAATCAAAGCAAATATTATCATCCTCATCTTTGAAAGTCTGATTTCCCACATCGGTTGTGAAATGTATACCGTCTTCAACAATATCTATTAACAACCTATATCCAACAACTTTTTCAAATCCGGCAAAGCCTTCTGTTTGCGTCTCTGGAATAGGATTAAATTTAATTATACCGTCTTCAATCCAAATCAATTCAACCTGCGGAAGAAGTGCAGCGAGAAGTCCTATGCCGTTATTATTAAAGTTTGAATTAATATAATAGATAGTTTCAGAGTTTAGATTTATACTTCCCGTTGTGCCAAGTGCTTTGAATAAATAGTTATGGAAACCTTCATAAATGCTTTCATATTGTAAATCAAATCCATCTGCTTTGGTATATGTAAAGTCCGTGTCTTTAATTTCAACAGAGAACCCTTGTGCGTTGGCAACCGTGTCCCAATTAAATATTCCGTATTTATTAACTGAAACATTCATTTCATTGAGTTTGCTAAGTCTGAACTGTACCGGTAATCCTGATAAAACGCAACTTATTGACGGTTCGGCACCAGCACCGACATAAACACTACCAATTGCACGAATTGAGATATTATAGGTTACTTCGGGCGCAAGTTCTTCCCCTGCCCAGAATGTATCTGTTATTTCAAAACGCAATGTTTCATAGCCCGTCGCCGATGCTATTATTTCATAAGCAGATACTGATGGCATACTGTCCCAAACGAGAACACCTTCGCTCATATTCGGCGAAACTTCTGGTAAAATTGCAATCTCGATATCTTCTGATGAAATTCCCGCAAGAACATCTCCGGTGTCTCCTGCCACAACAATGAAAAGTTTGATAATGTCTGATGTAAGAATTCCATTTTCTAAAAGCTCTGAAAGATTGATTTGGAAACGATTTTCAGTTGCTGCTGGTATTCCGTTTGTGCGTAGAAGTTCATAACGTTTTCCTTCTGCATCTTCACCATAAATAATATATTTTTCGCCAATTCCATCTTCGTCTGTGTCCATAGGCGAATAGAGATATCCTAACGGAATTTCTACTTTATTCCAAAGCAGCAGGAAATCTCCATTTAATTCAACTATTTCAACATTACCAACCGCTTTCGGCAAGAAAATAGGTAGACTATTATTGAAATTCGAACTTATTTCATCGCACGTATTACCAATTTGTCGAACTTTGATTGTATAATCTCCACCTGGAATATTTACGGTGCTTTCAAGTTCACTAAAAACTAAATCTAAGGAAGGCCAACCTGTTCTTTCTTTATTATGAATGTCGAGAATCATATCTATTTTAATTCCCTGCATTGATGCGTGCAAAAGTTGATATAGGTCAATAAGTTCATTTGTCTTTTTAATTTCTTCTTTTTGTCCACCTTGTTCCAAAAGGTCATCAATTCTATTTTCAAGTTCGTGAACAATGATGTTAGTAAAATTTAAAACAACTGTTCTTAAATCTAGAAATTTCTCTCGCTGTGATGCTGTTATTTTTAATAAATTTTCAGCGTTCATAATTAAATAGTAATCATTTCCCGTTTGTATATTGTGGAATTTAAATTCAAAGTCAGGTAAATCAAAACCTAAATAGCGACTATATAAAACGAGCGGAGAAATAAAGAGTCCTTCAATGTACTGCATTAATGCGTTATAATCATCAATTGTTGAATACGATGTCAAAAGTGGCATTATATCATTTCTATCATAAGCATTAAGTGCTGTAAGTCCATTATTAAAAACAAGTGCTCCATCAACAATGTCGAAAATTTGCGGTGTTTTGAGTTTTCTGAAATCAACCAAAAATTCTTTTACCAAATCGCCTGCAATAATTTCATAACGCATAAAACCATCTGGACTAAAAATTGAATTCAAACTATTAGTTACGGCAATAACCTTTAAATCAAGCGGAGTGTTTTCATTATTATTACCATATTCCGCTGGCAAGTTAAGTTGATTTAATGTATAAATATCGTTGCCGTACAAAGCCCCATTAATATATACATAATAACCATCCGCTCCTTCGACAATATCCCATTTGATTTCGCCACGTTCATTTCTTATTATCGGCATTCCCAAAACATGAAAATCTTGTGATTTTGTAATCGCAGAATTTAAGTAATAGAATTGTTCGGCTCCGCCGTCATCAACCAAAATTGAACTGCCAAGACTTGAAAGCGGAAAGCAAACATTTAAGCCACTCATTTCGTTTGGCATACGTAAAGTTCCTCGAATAGTCTTTTCAGTTATATATGGCTCTGTCTCTGTGGAAATCGTTGTTATGCGTTGCTCTCCGATTTGAATTAAACCATAAGAACGAGCAGCAGCTTTTGCTTGAAGTAATGTTTGGTCGAGCATACCATTTGGATTAAATTCAAGACATATATCTTCAACGGCATTTGCATTTGTCAATATTTTTATATTTATTGGCTCAGTAATGCCAGAATATATAATTTGCGAACCGTCCTCAGAAATTGCCTGGATTCTGACTTTGTAAAGCGTTTCAGGAATTAATAAATTATAAAATTCGCTTGAATAACCAATAAAAGTTCTATTTAATGAGGTCATTCTATCTGAATAGTCATCTAAAATGAAACTTGCAATATATGTATCATCTGCCGTTGAAACTGATAAACTATAAGCCGCTGCATTTTCAACGGTATCACAAGATAAAAAGCCGAAATGTGATTTAAAGTTTTCAGGTTCCTCTAATTTGAAAAACTCTGAGTCTGCTGAAAAATAAGATGAATCGAGAATTATTGCCTCATCTCCGCTATCGCCTGTTAGATTGCCAAGTGCTTTAATATTAAACGAAATTTGCCCTGCTTGAAGTCCATCATCCATAATTCCGTTTAAGAAACTTGAATATTCGCTTGCCCCGTCGCTTTGCCAAAATCTAACAGTACCCTCAATATCAGTTGCCTTAATCAAATATGCAAATGCACCCGCCGAAGTTGTCCAGTTTATTTTGCCTTGATTAACGCAAAAACTTCCAACATTGTCAAGTCTTGAAAATTCAATTGTGCTATAAGGTGAATTTATGTATACTCCACCGCTACCTGCCGCAAGAACCTTCAATGTGCATGTTTGATTTAAATACTGGTCTAAAATCCATTCGAGTTCGCCTGATATTAGAATATTATTAGTTTGCCCTACTGCTTGATAGCTTCCATTTTGAATAGTATATGTTTCTGCGTTTTCAACACTGTCAAACGCAAAATATGTAGATTCGTGCAAGAATTCTGGATTTGTTCCAGCATCGCTTGAATAATCCGCTAAACTTTCAGCATCTAATGCTGGTCGAGAGAATTTTAAGTTCTGTGGTGCTTCAAGACGCTCCGCCATTTTTGTCGAACTTAAACTAGGAATGACATTGACTAAATCAAGAGCGGTTGGAAAATTAAATGCTGAAAAATAATAGTTACCTGAAAGCCATTCCTCAGGATAGAAAAATTTATCTTCATAAATGAAATTGTCAATATCTATATTATCTTTATCTTTTGCGAACGCACCCGATTCTGTGTCAAAGCGAATTGAAAATTTAAGTCCGCTAATATCACTGATTGAAAGTTCTGACGGCAACGGCACAAGTTCGCTTGCATTGGAAATTTCCAGTTCTAAACCATCCGGAGAAATCACAATATTTGGCACATATAATTTTAATGCCGAAAAAGCGAAAATTTCACTTGATAAGGTTGCCATTCCAGCACTGGATGTGCCATTTCCAACAACATAAAGCGCAACTCCAAAAGTTCCGCCTTCAAAAGCAGAAAGCCAAGTATTGCTTGCAAAGCCTGCATAATTCGTTGAAGTTAAATCTTTTGTCGATTCGCCTTGTATTTCTCCATCAGGAGCATAGTCTAAAAGCATTGAGTAGTATGTGAATTCGGCACTTTCTTGCTCAGGCGCTGTCCAAACAACATTTATATCACTTGTCATATGTGCTGTTGATACTGGATTTAAACGCAAAGCACTAACTGAGTCGCTGTAATTCGACATAATGAAATTACTTGCTCTTGAAATAATTTTTACCTCATATTCTCCGGCATCTTGCATAATTTGTTCGCTTGTAATTTCATAATAATCTTCCGCTTCCAGGGGTTCATAGGTTGAAAATTTTTCCTTGTTTATATAAATATCATAAAACTCAGCATTAGCACTTGCTTTCCATTTTATTTTAACTTCTTTTTGAGTTACATCATCAGGATTTGCCGCAGTAATTTCAAGTTCAGTTGCTGCTGCAAGTTTTTCAATGTTAAGTTTTGCAACATTTGATTTTACATAATTTAAAGTATCAGTTTTCGCCGTTACATAAGACTCAATTAAATAGTTCCCAACTTCCCATTCATTTGGAAGAGTGTATACCGATGAATATATTCCTTCGGCTTTTACAACTTCACCGACACTTATTTTATAATGGATTTGCATTTTTTCTGCTAGTGCCGCCGAATCAACACTTGTTATTGTCATTATATTATTATCAATAGAAATATTTGGTTGTAAAAATTTATAAGCATTAATCATAAGCGGTTCACTTGAAAGAGTTGCAGTTGAGTCAGTAGTTCCTTGCGAAGAGCCGTTTCCCTGCACGATGATTTTAACAAAATAATTTCCGCCTATATAAGATTCCAGCCAATCAAACCACGTACTTTCATCAAAATCAGCACTCAAATATTCAGTTGAGTCAACTGGTAGGTTTTTTATAGTTTCAATTATTTCGTGATTTGAATTTTCAATAAGAATGCAATATTGGAAACCATTATGCGACTGCGAAACGGCATCCCACATTACTTCCATATTTGCATTGACACTGCCTGACTCTATGGAATTTAATCTAACAGCAAAAACGGCATTCGAAGACAATGAAGGAATTGCTCCTGGTCGCATTGCTTTTATTTCAATTTTGTATATTTTTTCTTGTAAGAAATCTTGTGTTGTCCAAGACGTTCCTGCGGTTTCCCCCGCCTCTTCGCCATCAATTAAAATGATATAAAAACTTGCTCCCAGCACTGCGTCCCACGAAATTCTTACTTCGGATTGCTCGGCATCAAGCGGGTCAGTCGCTTCAATTTTTACGGATTGTGGTATGGCCATTTTTTCAACTTGTAGTTGGAATATCGGTGATTTTAAAATATTTAAAGTTTCTGCTTCTCTTACTTCTGTATATGCCTGAAACGAATAAATCCCTGCTTGCCATTCAGTTGGAATGATAAAAGTTCCAATTTGAACTGAGCCATCCAGCGAATTCACAAGCCGTTCATTTGATTTTAAAGTAACGCCATCACGTGTTACTGTTAAAAAGAAATCAATCATATCAGGAAAAAGTCCAACATCAAGATTACTATGAACAGTTAAATAATTTTTCTCTACTGCTCCCCCAAAATTTATCATCGGCGTTCTTAATTTATAAGCAGAAAGAGTTTGAGACACACTTGAAAGAGTGGTAACACCACCACGTGCATCAATGGAAGAGCCATTTCCTTTAACCTTTATTTTTATATAAAAATCTCCGCCTTGATATAAATTAAGCCAATTATTATCCGAAAGATTTAAGATATTATTTAATAAATATTGACCGGCTTCGCCTTCAAACGTACTTTTAATTTCATTATTCTCATTTAAAAGTTCAATATAATAACCACAATCTAAAAGCCCGGAAGCAATTTGAACGGTTTCGTTCCATTCGAGAATTGAACTTGTGCTTATATTTATATTTTCTTGTTCCACAGAGCCTAAACGTACAATTTTGACTTTTTCGGACGGCAAAGAATTTAACGCTTCCGACCCTTTCGCAACTATGCTAACATAATAATCGCCTGCCTCTGCAAACAAGGTTGAAGTTTCAAAGAATGTAGAACCACCAGCCATCGCCGGCACGGTTAGAGCAAGAGTTCCTAAACTTTCAGAATTTTGACTTATCCAAATGTCATAAAGTGTTGCTTCTGGTTGCAAATTTCCCCACGTTACAACAACACTTCTTTGCTCAATATTATCGTTTACAGAAATTGTTATGTTTCGAATTTTTCTAAGTTTTTCAAGAGTGGCATAGGCTGAAAAATCGCCTGACACAATGGCTATTTGTTGCGGATTTAACTCTGGATTTGACGGAACAGTTTGTTCTCCTGCCATTGCTTTGACAAGTATGCTATAAACTCCTTCTTCGGTAATAAGATTTGCTAAAAGCGGATTGTCAAATGAAATGAAATTGTCGGTAACATCTATGAAAGAAGGGGGACCATAAGCGGCTACCATAAGACTATAATAATCGGTATTTTCTTTTTGTTCCCAAATAATTCTTTGTGCGTTAAAGTCAATTGTTGGCTGAATGCTTTCAAGACGTTTAAACACAAAAACTGCTTGTTCGCTGTCAAGGAAATAATGACCGTTAGCAACATTTTCGGGAGCAACTGCCAAAACACGAGCATTCACTGTAAGTGTTTGTCCTGTACCTATTCCACCAACTATCTCAAACCAATTCGTTCCAATTGTGTGATTTATTCCGCCTGTCATTTGAATGCTAGTTGCACCGTTAAGACTGATTTCATCGGTTTCGTTTTTCATAAAGGTAACATTAAAACCATTTATATTAACAAAGTTTGCCTTTTCGAGCTTTGTTATTATAATTTCTTGTGATGCGGAAAGAAGTGTTTTATTACTATAAGCCACCACCGAAACAGTGTAGTCGCCTTCATTTATAAAATTTTCCAAGTCAATTATATATGAATATAGATTATCTGCTCCTGTATAGATTTCCGTTGCTGTTAAAGGAATTTCTAAAACAATATTTTCGCTTTCTAAAATTTTCAGCGAAAACATAGGAACAGAGATTTCAGGGTATAGCGCCGTAAAATTCCATGAAAGCAAAATTTTTTGAACAGTATTAACCGTTGTATATTCCATTTTTAAATTACTTACTTGATTTTCAGCCGTTACGGGAAAGAAAACTTTGGAAGAGTTTAAATATACGGTTTCGCCTGAATTGAATATTTGTCCGCTCAAAATTGATGCTTCATATATCCAAAACTCAAAATCGCTTGTTAAATCTGAAATTGTTGCTTGTAATTCGGTAGTCGCTGTTTCAGCACTAGGAGAGCCACCGCCGACCGCAGATGTATAGTATCTAAATTCAAATGGAGCATTCACTCCGCCGTTATAAATATCGCCATTAACTGTGTTCCAACTGAAAGTTCCATCATCATAGTTAATATTCGCCAATGCTTTAAGTTTGCGAATTGTGAAATCTGACGGTGCAGAATCAAGGAAATATTTTCCTAAAACACTGTCAAAAATTCCACCGTAAGAAATTTCAAGATTGAGTATATCTCCGTCGTTAAGTTCTGAAAACACATAAGAATTTCCGTTATGATATTCTGCAATTTCATCGTTTAATTTAACTTTAAGTCGTTTCATTTTCGCCACTTCATAGCCAACTGCGGAAATCGTTCCGCTTGTTTGCTCTGAATTCACAACTAAATTTATTTTCGAAATTGCACTCAATCGTGTTAGGCTAATATTCAAAATTTCCGACTCGAAAAATTCGCCACCCGAACTTCTTGCACTGTCTTTAACTTTAACTCCAACCACATATTCGCCCGCCGTATCAAATTCGCTTGCAGAAAATTCAAAAGTTGTTTGCGTTAATAAAGAACCGCCAAGCACACTTGCATCATCAACAAACACATCATAACGTGCATTATTTTCAGCTGGCAATCCTGTTGGTGCCGACCAATGAACGCTTACAAGTCCGCTTGTTTCATCAAGTGTAAAATATAAGCCTGAGACTGATGAAGATTTATAAACTTCAAGTGTCGTAGGTGATGAAGCAACAAATTTACTCTCACCTTCGCCAATTTGAGCGAATGCTTGTGGCAAAGCATAAACAGAAAAAGTGTATGCTCTCTCCGCCAAATATTTAAATTGCGTTTCGCTTGTTTCACTATTAAATGTCCCGTCAATATAAATAGCAAATTTTTCCGCCGTTGCGTTTACCCACGAAAATTGTTTAGTTGTATAATCAAAAGTCAAGCCTGTCGGTGCTGTCAATCGTTCAAGCGAGCAATTAAGTTCATCACTGGATGTAAAGAAAGTTTTAATTCCGTTCACCGTTTGATATCCAGTTATTGCAGAATAAACGGCACGTATGGCAAAATCATTTTGTTGAGAATTTAAAATAGTTGTTGTAATGCCATTTATAAAAATCTTGCTTTCGTTTATTTTACTTGCGTCGGCTGTGTCATCTTTAATTTCTATTTTTAAATTATCCGCAGTTGAATCTTGTGTGAGTGCCACGCCTGTTGGTGCTTCGAGTTTTTCTACATTAAGTGCGGTTTCGCCTGTTAAGAAAATTGTTTGATTTTGAATTTCTTTATCAACCGTCAATTTGAATTCATAAGTTCCAGAATTTGTGAAAACTTCGGCTGTATTTCCAAGATTAAAAGCATTATCATTTAATACTCCTACACTTTCTCCGCCTTTAAGCAATCTATATGTTATAAGTGGGTCTGCCGAACCTAAAAAACCAATATAACTTATTTCTCCGCTTTCGTTATAGGTCATTTCAGGTGCTTGAATTTTTTGAATTCTTTTGAGTTGTGCGTTTTGGTCGGATGCTAAACAAAAACACTCTGAAAGATTTCCTTCAATTTGATTTTCTCCCACATTAACGAGAATTTTCGCTTCAACAGAATAGAGTTCAAAATCGCTCATATCAAAAGCAATTTCGCCTGCTCCGCCAACTATTGTTCTTTGCGTTTTTTGCCCTGTGGCAACATTTGTAAAGATAATCACAACATTATGTCCGCCACTGTTGAGTACGGAGAAAGTGTTGTTTGTTTCGTTATATTGCAATCCTGTTGTTGCAAGTTTTGTAAATTCAATAACCGCTCCTATGCCATCAAGCGAATAATTTTCTGTGCTGGTTAATGGAAATGTTGCATTTGCTAAATTGCCAATTGCTCTGACACTTACGGTATAATTTCCCACATCATTTACAAAAGAAAAATTATAAGAATTTTGCTCTGTTTCAAAGATTTGTGCCGGCTGTTGCGGATTTGTTATGCTTGTTAAAGTAAGTTCAAAATATGCTTCTTTCCCCATCGCTGGCCACGACAAAATTCCATTATTAAAATTAAGAACTGGTGTTGCAAGTCGTGTGAAAGATATTTCTTCGCTTTGTGCTGAATATGGAGTATAACCCGCCTTGTCCGCAGGTAATGCTTCGACAACGACACTATATTCGCCCACCGCATTAAAATCTAAATTAAAAAAGCAGTTAGTTGTTCCGTTTTCGCCTGACATATTTTCATCATTCAAAAGCACAAAATATTTTGTTCCGTCAGGATTTGAATTTGCGTTCCATTCCAAAGTTGAAGTTTCTTTATCATATTCAAAATTATTCGGCGAAGCGGCAATATCAAAATTTAAATAAATATATTCGCCTGTTTCATCTTTCGTATAATCGCTCGGCAAATATCTTCCGCTTCCTGCGGTTTTAACACGTACATTATAAGAACCT
>DIPL01000003.1:0-46503 GCA_002424095.1 Christensenella sp. UBA5489 | reverse complement strand
TTAAATGCTAAATTCCTAGGTGAATTAAACGGCACTTTTGGTGCTATAACTTCTATAAAACAAAAATCAAGTTGAACTGAGTTTTCATCAGTTCCTGCATATACGTAAAAGATTGCTGAGCCAACTTTGCTAGCAGTAATTTGATTATCGGCTAAACCTATAATCAAATCATCTCCGCTTTTAAACCAGATATACTCACGCACTTCTTCATCAAAGTCTAATAATTCGAATGCGTTTCGTGTTTCCCCTAACTCCATTTGAAAGTTTTCTTGCTTGAAAGACACATCAATTTGCGTATCGCATCCCCACAATGCAAAAGCAGGTGCTAACAAACATAAAACTGAAATGAGAATAGATTTTATTTTTTTCATCAACCGCTCCTATAATTTTTCATCACTTGATTTTTGTTTTTTCGCTGTTTTCTGTTTTAAAAGTTTTGTTGTTTTTTTCTAATTTTCCGCTGTTTTATAAAAAAATTTTTATGGACTTTTAAGTTCGCAAAATAAAGAAGTTTGCCAGTACTTAATTCCTATATATTTATTTTTCGCCAAAATTCGTAATTTATATATATAATAGCATTTTTTATATGAATTAATCAAATATTTTTCAACTTTATTCAGCAAAAAATCCGTTTCCATAAGAATTTAAATTAAAAAATACAATATATTATTGATTTAATTTTATTAAAGTGAATAAAAAGTGCTTTCTATCATAAAAAAAGCCTTTTTAAAAAGGGTTTGCTTAAAATTACGATAATAAAAGTTTTTAGTTATTTTATAATCAAATAAAAAATTAATTTAAAATTAATTTATTAAAAAATGGTTTTTTTCTTAATTCTTTATGCTATAATAAATTATTATGGCATTTTGTAAATTTTCAACCGAATATGTAATCAGCACGCAAACAGCAGTCGACAATTTGTTTATAAACGAATTTTTGCCGTACGCTCCCGAAAATTGTGTGCGTGTATATATTTATGGTCTTTATAAATGCTCAAATCCGAACACTTTTGACAACACAATTGAATCTTTTGCAAGTGTTTTAAATCTTTCTACGCAAGATATTGAAGATATTTTCTTATATTGGCAAGAACAAGGACTTGTTCAAATTTTATCCACAATGCCGATTGAAATTCGCTATATGCCACTTAAAAATATTATAAGTAATGTGAAAAAATTTAACCTTGATAAGTACAGCGAATTTAACGCACAAGCACAGAAAATTATTGAAGGGCGAATGATAAGCAAAACCGAATATGCTGAATATTACACACTTTTAGAAACCTATCACATCCAGCCCGAAGCACTGATTATGACAATGAAATATTGCACCGTACTTAAAGGAAAAAATGTTGGTTGGCCGTATATTTTAACGGTTGCAAAAAATTGGGCAACAGAAGGAATAACAACAACAACCGCCGTTGAAGAGCGAATTAAACTTATGGACCAAAATACCAGCGGTATTGGTAAAATTTTGAAAATTTGCGGTTCTAAACGACTTGCAACAATTGATGAACGAGAAAAATATCTAAAATGGATTGAAAAATGGGACTTTCCTTTGGAAAGTATTGAATATATCGCTAAACAAATTGCTCAAAAAGGCCGTGCGAATTTTGATAAAATAAATTTTAAACTTAATAAATATTTTGAACTCAATAAAATTTCAATTTCTGAAATTGAAGAATATGAAGCGCAAAAATCGAAAATGTTCGCTCTCGCAAAAAAACTTACAAAAATAATCGGTGTATATTATGAAGATTATGAAAACGTTGTGGAAACCTATATCTCAAAGTGGCTTGACCTTGGACATAACGAAAAATCTTTACTCACTCTTGCCAGTTACTGCTTTAAAAACTCAATTCGCACATTAGAAAGTGTCGATAATATTATTTTAAAACTATATAAACTTGGTATTGTCAGCACTCAGGCAATTGATGAATACATACTCGGGCTTGTTCGTGAAGACCGTCAAATTAAGGAGATTTTTGGAAATCTCGGACTTTCACGAAATATAATTGCATCCGACCGTGAATTTTTTAAAACTTGGAAATATTCGTGGCTTATGTCCGAACAACTGCTCAATCTCGCAACTCAAAAATCAGCAGGAAAGGCACATCCGATGCAATATATGAATAAACTTTTATCAACTTGGCATAGCAAAAACATAACGACCGTTGAACAAGCAAATGCAATTGTTTTTGATAAACCTTATGACAAATCCGCTGAAAAATCAAATAAAAAACCTGAAAAGGATGAAACTGCGGTTCTGTTCGATAATCTAGAAGAACTCGACATTTTTTGATTTATTTATATATTATAAAAAGATTTAACAAGGAAATCTTGCAAAAACTGTAAATATTTTTTGACTTGACATAAAATTAAAAAAAGATTTAATAAGAAATTTTTTCCAACAATTTGACTTTTAAATCAATAATAAATTTAAAACTTATCACCTAAAACTTCATAGGTCAGTTAAATTTATCTTTCTAAATTCTCGCTATCGGCAACGGTTATTACAAAAAAGTTGACTCTTTGTCGACAACAGAAGTATAATATATCTAGATTTAATATTTGAGAGTTTTAATGAAGTATTTATCAGTTAGTGAAATTGCAAAAAAATGGAAGTTAAGTGATAGTCTGTTAGAAATTATTGTGCCAAAGGTCAAATTTAATGGTGCTTTTTTAACGGGCAAAACTTGGAACATCCCTGAAAAATGCAGTTAAGCCAGACAGAGCAAATAAAAAATTTAATAATAACAATCTTTTAAATATTTTAAAAGAAGAAAGAGATATGAAGCATTTCAGGTGGAATTTATCACAAAACACAAATTGCACTAACATATAACTCTAACATATTGAAGGCAATATATTAACGAAGAACAAACACGAATGATTTTTGAGACCAAAACGGTTGGTGCTGAAAAAAGAGTTGAACGTCAATGATATTGTGGAGACAAACAATCATTTTAGATGTGTGGATTTAATAATTGATAACGCAAAAAGCAACTCACTGAAAAATTTATTAAAGAACTTCATTTTAATCTTAAAATTGGAACGAGTGATAGCCAAAAAACTTGGCTTAAAGTTGGAGATTAGAAATAAAAGCCAAACGAAGTCGGCGGACAAAAAACAACACAATCCGAACAAGTTAAAAATGAAATGAAAAAATTATTAGAGACTTATAACAGTAAGCAAATAAAAACACTTGAAAACATTATTGCTTTTCATCACGATTTTGAAAGAATTCATCCTTTCCAAGATGTCACGGTCGCGTTGTTAGACTTATTATGTTTAAAGAGTGCCTTGCAAATAATATTGTTCCATTTATAATTATAAATAATTAAAACTCTACTACGTGGATTAAAAGAATGGAGCGGCGAAAAAAGGCTATCTAACCGACACAATCCTCGCCGCCCAAGACCAATATAAAAAACATCTAGACTATTTTAAAATTGAGTATTAAACAAGTAATGGCACTCATTATTACTTTTTTAAATAAAATTATATAAGGAGAATTGTTATGTGGATTATATTAAGTTTAATTTTAGCAGTTCCTATGATTTTGTTCGGTTTAATAAATAAAAATAAATAAACCTTATAGCACTTGTTTGTTAAACGCCTTTAAAAATTATATTAATAAATCTAAAAAGCAAATTAACATACCTTATAAAAAAATTAATCCATAAAATTAATTTTATAAATTCTATGGATTTTGTTTTTTTACATTATAACTCCAAGCCTTTGTCTTTAGTTGGTGTTTGATTCATTTCTTTCTGCATTTTTTTGTCTATTTCTTCTTGCTTTGCTTGCTCTATTTGCTCTTTCTGTTTTTCTGCCATCCGTTTTTGATAAACATTTTCTGCACATTCCATAGCAAATGCAAACATTCTTGCCTCATATCCCTTTGACTTTTCGTTAATTTTGCCTATTGTTATTATTTGTTCTTTTTGAAGCATGCTCACAAATTCAACCGCAGAGGATTGTGTGTCAACCATTTCAGATATTACATTAACAGCCTGTTTTTTACTCATTCCTTTTATCATGTTCTGAAATTTAATGATAACGGAGTCAGCATCAACTCCAAGTACAACGTTTACGTTCGGATAAACACGATAACCGCGACCATTTTCGCCAAGTCCAAGAACATTATCATAACCGTAATTCAGTGATTGGCTTGCCGACGCAAAAGCTGAGTTTTTTGAAAACTTATCAATTTTTTTACTAGCCTCAATTTGCGAGGTTTGTAATAAGAAATCTAAATTATATGTTCTCTGTTCATCCGCTATGGACTTCAACATTTCGGCTTCGGCAATTTTTTCTTCATTGTCGCCAAGCTTACCGCTTTGTAAAAGTGTGTCAATATTGCGAATTGACAATTCCGCATCAAGAATATTTAATTTGGCTGCTTTGTCGGCATTTTGTGCCTGTATTTCAAGTTGCTTTGCAATACGTTCCTGTGCTTGTTTTTCTAATAAAGTTTGTTGTTCCTGTGTCGGTTTTCCTGAGATTTTTGCCAACAGGTTTTTAAGATTAAGTTCCATAATTTTACTCCTTTCGCTCCGTAAATTAACGAATTATAAATAATTACATAATTATAACACTTTACTGCCTTAATATCAAGTTAAAAAATATTTAAATATGAGTGTAGGCTATCACTCTTAGGCTTGCAAAATCTAATTTACTCTCTAATTTCGAGTACTTGATTTCATTTTTGCACTTGATTTTTCGAGTGCTTTTTTTCTTGTTTTTTTATCACTTTTAATAAATATTTGGTAAGCGGAAACAACACTATTTCAACGAGAACTTTTATTGCTGTGATTGTTAAAACAAATGGAAGCAATCTATCCCACGAATAGAACTGCGATGCGAGCAAGCAACAGAAAGAGATGAAAATAAGACTATCTAAAAGTTCTCCTGCAACAGTGGAAAGAACAGCACGAAAGAAAAACTTTTTCTCTTTATGTTTTAATTTTAGCCAATGCATTATATAAGAATTTATCAACGAACCTGCAATAAAAGCGACAACACTTGCAACTGTAATTCCAATTATACTTCCGGATGAAATTCCAAAAACAACTTGATATTCGCTATATCCCGTTGGCAAAAGCGTTGTGAGATAGAGAAAAAAAAGCGAGCAAAGGCAAACTGCAAGGCCTAGAAATATAACCTTTTTTGTTTTGTTAATTCCGTAAATCTCGACCATTAAATCATTAATAATATATGAGATAGGAAATAAAATTTCAGCGGCGGACAGGCTCATAAAACTCGTTACGTCAATCGTGTTGGATGCAGCAATGTTCGAAACAATGAGAACCGCCACAAAGCACATACAAAGGATTGTAAAAATAAAAGAATTTTTTTGTTCTTTTTCTTGTTGTGGCACAAAATTTTCAGCTTTATCTTTTTGAGTTTCCATATCTTTATCTTTTACAATTTGAGATTTTCTATTTGATTTTTTATATTTTTCTTACTTGTTTTCTTTTATTTTTAGAAAATTTTTATTTCTTTTTAATGCTGTTGTTTTAATATTTTTTGAATTTATTGTTTAATTATGTTTTTGCATTTTAGAATAATGCTTTTTATAATATTTTAATTAAACTTTTTAAATTTATTTCCATTTTCCCAGTGCCTTTTTTATTTACAATATCTTTATTAATTCATTTAATTTATAAATCTCGTATGTTGGTTTAATATTGCCCGAAACAATGCACGGTTGCTTTTTGCTGTTCAGCCAACACGAATCCATATCAGCATTAAAAGCCCCAACAATATCATTTATTAAAGAATCGCCTATTACCAAAAATTTTGAGTTGTTTTGTTCGTTTATTCTGTTTTTTATTTCGTTGAAAAATTTAACATTAGGTTTCATAACGCCAAACATTTCCGCCGCAAAAACATTGTCAACAAATTGCCAGCAATTTATTTTCGTTAATTTAGATTCAACAGGAACAATTGGTCCGTTGGTCGAAACTATGATTTGATATTTGTCAGATAAATATTTAAGAGTTTCATAAGCGCCGTCAATGGGATAAACGACTTCTTGCAAACTGTTTATATAAAGTTCATTTAATTCCAATGATTTTTCTAAGGAAAGATTGAAATAACGCACAAAACGTTGACTTCTTACCCACTTTATCATAAGTTCTGGCGAACTTTTATATTCGGACGGAGGAAATAATTTTAATTCTTGACTTTCTCTTTTTGTCCAAAAAACCTTTTCATGATTTAACCATTTTTGAAATTCTGCATCTGAATATTTTAATCCTAAATGATTTAATGTTTCAGAGAAAGCATATTTAACATTATGGAAATTATCAATAAGTGTATCATCTAAATCAAATAACAGGTATTTATATTTTTTCATTAAAGCCCCGTTTTAAGATGTTGTTTTTTCTTTTAAGTTTTTAAATTTAAATTTGAGAATTTTTATACTTTTTACTTGAATTGTTTTTTATGCCTTTTAGGAATATTTGACAAAAATTATTTGTCTTCTTCTTTCTTTTTATCTATGGTTAAAATCCGATGGGGCTCTTCGCCTGCACTGTGGCTTTCAAGTTCGGGGTATTTTTGAATTATATTGTGAACAACTCTTCGCTCGTATGCCGACATAGGTTGCAAATAAACTTTTTCCTGCGTTTCCAAGACTCGCTTTGCCATTCTGTTTGCTAAGCCTTCCAAACTCACTTTTCGTTTCCTGCGGTATCCGTCTATATCAAGACGAACTTTTTTATGGCTTCTAGATTTTGAGCAAAGCGCCGATAAAATTAATTGCAACGCATTAAGTCCTTGTCCTTTGAAACCGATAAGATTATGCAAATTCCTTCCTTCGATATCTATGAAAATTTCTTGCGGATTTTCTCTCCCTGCGACATTTGCATCAATCTTTGCAATTTTTAAAAAGCCTTTCAAGAAATCTGTACATACTTTAAATTGACCACTTTGTGAAGTTTGCTCTTCATTTCCTTGCTCTGCATCATCAATAATTTCCGCTTCGCTTTCCACTTGACTTTTAATCAAGTTTCCTGTTTCCAAAGTTCCATTTATTTCTTCTTTATCTTCTTTTAAGTTTTCCGTTTTCTTTTCGTTTTTCTTTTCAGTTGTAATAGATAATATTGCGGCTTTTTCGTTTTTTTCTTCTTCTGTAATTTTTTCGTTCTTATCTTTTTTTTCGTTTTTCGTGGCATTTCTTAATTTTTTTGCCAACTCTTTTTCCTGTGCCTGTTGTTGAGATTCCTGAACTGCTCTTTTTTCTAAATTATATAGTTTTACTTGTTTTTGAACTTCTTCTGATGAATCATAAACTTCATCGGGAATGAGAAACAAAACTCTTGCCTTTTTAAAAAATCCACCCGTTTCTAAAACTTTTACATCGACAGTTCCTTTTGAAAGTCCGAGTTTATTCAATCCATCTTCGATTGTCTTTTCAACGTTTTTACCGCTGTTTTCGAATTCGTACATATCTTTCTCCTTTTAATTCCACATTCTTTGTTTTTATGCTGTATTTCTTATATAAAATTTTTTTAATTTAATTAAATTTATTTTCTACTATAATCAGCTTTTATTTTTTGTGCCCTTTCCTTGTCTTTTTTATCGTAATATTTATTTAAAAGTTTGTCTATCAATGGAAAAGTTGCAAGTGAAACAAGTTGACTCGATATGATATAAAGACCAAAGATTGCATTATAAAACATTGTAATAATACCCATAATAATAGGCAATATAATCAGCATAATTTTTCCTGTTTGTGGTGTCGCTGGCGGTTCTCCCGCTCCTTGTTTTACTGGAAGATTTTTATTTTGCGTTCGTCTTTGCATTAAATATTGCGACAAGAAAGCAGTTAAAACTGCTAAAACTGTGGTTAGTAAAAATCCATTCACACCACCTCGTTCGTCAAATAAAACTTTCACAACTGCGTTATATTCTGCCTTAAATTCTTCTTTTTGAGTGTCTGTCATTTCATTGAATTTTACCGCTTCGCTTTCTAAACTTGTTTTGACATCGTTTCCAATTGAGACAATATAGGAATCAAACGGCAAAATTGCACTTGTCCACGGATTGTCTGGCACCCAAACATTTTTAATCCAAAGAAAACTGTAATTATTTTCGTCATATTTTTCAAGTACGGCATTTTGTGCCGCCGTTTTTGCTGCGGCATCATTTGTTCCGTTATAAACTTCGGTGTAAGCAGTGTCATAAGATTGTTTTAAATGCAAATATTGCTGTTCAATTTTATAACCCGAAGTGGTTTGAAGTGCAGTAAAAAGTGTTATAAAAACAACGAGAGTTAGAACAATATTAAGAAGCATAATTACACAAGAACCCATTACATTAAATCCGCTACTTTTATATAATTCTTGCTTTTTTTGATTTAATTTTTGCGGGTCTTTCGCATATTGCTTTTCAAGTTTTTGGAATTGTGGTCCTAAAATCACTTGCATACGAGAACTATCTCTCGTAACTTTTTTATTTAAAAAGTCAAGTGGTGTTAATATTAATTTAATACATAATGTTAAAACAATAATTACCAGCGCATAATTACTTATAAAGGAAGCAAAAAAAGCTATTATATCATGCCAAAATCCAGTCGGTTGTGCAACAAGCAAGTTTGTTATAAAATCCATCGTAAATCTCCTTTAATGTTAAGGGGAACGAAGTCATAGCCCCCTTTATTTTTTGGATTACATCTTAAAATTCTTTTAAAGCCAAGTTTAATTCCTTTGTAAAAATGCCATTCCTTGATTGCTAAAATTGTATAAAGCGAACAAGATGGAATGAACGCACATGACTTTGGTTTAAGTGGAGAAATAAAAATTCTATATCCGTAAATCAGTCCTATGCAAAAATAATCAACAGGTAGGTAGATTAAATTTAAAAAGCGGTTCATATTAAAAAATTCTTGACCTTTATTTTTAGTGTTTTTTTTATGTTCTTAATTTACTATATCAGTAATTTACTTTTCTTTTGTTTGTGTCTTTATTTAATTTTATTTTTTCTGCTTATCAATTTCTCTTTTGTGTTTAATATTACTATATCATATTTTCTTATTGTTTTTGTTTTTCTCTATGTTTATTTTTGATTTTATATTTTCTTTTGTGTTATGTTAATTTTATTATTTCTTTTATTTAATTTATTAAATAGAAAAATCAGGATAATTCTTATTTAAAAAGAAATAATCCTGCCTTTTTTAAAACATATTCCATTTCTTTCTTTATTGCCCAAAAATCTATTTCCTCTATTCCTTTTTTTGCAACATAAATATAATTGAATCCGCTGTTAAAGTTTTTTTCAAGTAAATTAAAACACTCTCTCATTCTTCTTTTGACTTTATTACGCACTGTGCTTTTGCCTATTTTTTTTGAAACAGAAAATCCAACTTTGAAAGGTTTGATTTTTGTCGGAACAAAAACAAGTGTCAAATATTTGGAATGTGAAGTTTTGCCTCTTCTATATATGAATTGAAAATGTTTGTTTTTTGTTAAACGGTGTTCTTTTTTAATCATAAAATAAACTCTTTTAGTTTGCGTTTGTGGTTAATTTTTTTCTACCACGATTACGGCGACGCTTCAAGACATTTTTGCCGGCTGTGCTACTCATTCTTTGCCTAAATCCGTGAACTTTGTTTCTCTGTCTTTTTTTCGGCTGATAAGTTCTTTTCATTTTGCCTCCTAATTTAATTAATAACTTTTCAAGTATAATTTAAAAAAGGGTTAAAGTCAAGAATTTTTTACGGTTGCAAAAAAATAAAATCCAGAAAAAATCAACGATTTAAAATAATAAAATTAATAAATTCAAACATTTATGAAAGATTTTTTTAATTAAAACATAAAAAAAGAAAACAATATTCAAAACATTGCTTCAATGATATAGGGAGTTTTTTATTTGTTTGTTTTCGTTTTTTGTTTTATTACATTTATAACGAAGTCATAATTCGCATAGGTAAGATTAAATATAAATATTTTTCCTCATCTCCTTCAAACGGCGTAACTACGCACGGATTTTGTGGAGAGTTTAATTTTATATTAATAAATTCATCCTGTATTACTTTAAGTGCGTCCATAAAATAGCGTGCATTAAAAGCAATCACAAGTTCTTTTCCTTTAAAAACAATACCTATATTTTCTTTAATATTTCCAATTTCACTTCTGGAAGTAATGCAAAGATTTTTGTCTTTTAAATCAAACTGCACGAGATTATTTTGCCCTATTCGAGATAAAAGCGAAGCACGTTCCAAAGCGTCTTCTAACTGTTTTTTATTTATTGTAATTTTAGTGTCGAATTCATTGCTTATTATTTGTTTATAATTTATAAATTCACCTTCAATAAGTCTTGTTGTGATAATACAATCTTTTAAATCAACCATTAAAAAACTTTGCTGGATGTATATATTTATAATGTCATCGTTATCATCTAAAAGTTTAGAAATTTCATTTAAACTTTTAGCGGGTACGACAACCGCAGTAGATAAAGTGTTTTCTTTGATTTTTTGAACAGCCAACGCAAGACGAGAGCCATCCAAAGCAACCATTGAAACTTTTTGATTTTCAACTTCTAAAAGACAACCTTTTAAAATCGGGCGTGTGTCATCTGCGGCAACTGCAAAGGTTGTTCTGTTTATAAGATTTTTCAAATTCTTTTTCGACATACCAAAAAAATCAGCACTATCAAGTTTCTTAAAACTTGGAAACTCATACGCAGGAAAGCATTGAATAACCGTTTCGCTGTCGGTATAAGTAATCGTTAAAAGATTATCTTCGTCAAGTTTTAATTCAATTTTTTGATTTAAAAGTTTCTTAACCAATTCGCCAAAAAACTTGCCGGGCACGACAATTTCGCCTTCAACTTTAACTTCCGCTTTAATTTTCTTTTCAATTGAAAGTTCTAAATCGGTTGCACTTAATGTCAAAGTTTCGTCTTCTGCAACTAATTTAATTCCTTCTAAAATCGGATTTGTCGTTCGTGTTCCAATTGCTCTTGAAACTATAATAACAGCATCGCATAAATCCAGCCCATCACATATAACTTGCATAATAATACCTCGTTTTTATTAATTTTATTTCTTTATATTTATTAAAATATTTATATCTTAATTATACAATATAAAAACAAAAAAAGCCATAAGAATTAAACAAATAGTTTGAAAAATTAAAAAGAAAAATAAAAACATTTGTTTTGTATAAAATAAACTTATGACAGAAAAGATGAAAGAATATTTTGATAAAAGAAATTTTGATAAAACTTCTGAACCGAAGCCGAATGACAAGCAAAACATAAATCAATCGCATTTAAGATTTGTTGTTCAGCATCATATCGCTCGCAACGACCATTTTGATTTTCGTCTTGAATTTGAAGGTGTGCTTTTGAGTTGGGCTGTGCCAAAGGGTTTATCATTTAATCCTATCGACAAAAGACTTGCTGTTCAAGTGGAAAATCATCCGCTCAATTATCGAAATTTTGAAGGTGTAATTCCAAAAGGCGAATATGGCGGTGGTGTCGTTATGCTCTGGGATGAAGGAACTTGGCAAGCGTTGTCTGATATAAAAAAAGGTCTTGCCAACGGTGTTTTAAAATTTGTTTTAAACGGTAAACGTTTAAAAGGCGGTTGGACACTTATTAAATTAAAATCAAAAAAACAAGGTGAAAATAATTGGCTTTTAATAAAAGAAAAAGATGAATTTGCGGAAAAAACTGCAAAAATTTCAGATTTTAACACAAGCATAAGAACAGGGCGAACAATGAATGAAATTAAAGATAATATAAAGAAAAAAACTTTCAAAAATCCTTTTCAAAAAATCGATGTCCAACTCGCACAAAACAGTGCCACTATTCCAAAAAGTAATGATTGGCTCTATGAGATAAAATATGATGGTTACAGAATTATTGCTTTTATTGAAAATAATAACGTAAAACTTATTACAAGGAACGGAAAAAACTTTACTTCATATTTCAAAAATATTGCAAATTCGCTTGCCCTTTGGAGCGAAAATAGAGCGGTTATTTTAGACGGTGAAATTGTTATAACTGATGAAAACGGCAGAACGGATTTTCAACTTTTACAAAATCATATAAAGCATTCAAATTTTGAGCCGACTTATATTGTTTTTGATATTTTAGCTTTGAACGGCAAGGATTTAAGGAAAAAACCACTTATTGAGCGAAAAGAAATCTTAGAAAATCTTATAAAAGTTATACCGAAAAACATTTGTTACAGCGAACATATTCAAGGCAACGGCGAACAAGCATTTGTTGCTGCGTGTAACTTAAATTTAGAAGGCATTATTGGAAAAAAAATCAATTCAGTTTACAGCGGAACAAGAAACAGAAACTGGATAAAATTAAAATGTCGTTTGCGGCAAGAATTTGTTGTCGGCGGATATACTATAACAGGAAAAAAAGCAAGCGGTGTCAGTTCGCTTTTACTAGGATTTTACGAAAATGATATATTTGTTTTCGCTGGTCGTGCGGGAACAGGAATGACTTATCAAACTGCCACGGACCTTGAAAAAATGCTTAAAGAAATCAAGTCAGAAAAATGTCTTTTTTCGCAAATGCCAAAATTAAAAAAAGATGAAACGACTGTTTTTGTTAAGCCAATTATTGTTGTTGAAATTGAGTTTGCTGAATGGACAAAAGAAAATTTACTCCGACAAGCAAGTTTTAAAGGTATTCGTTACGATAAAAACGCAAAAGAAGTTGTAAATGAAAGTTTAGAAAACGAAACAAAAATTAAAACACAAAAAATTTTTAAAAACGGAAAAACAAATAAAAATTTAGGAAATCAAATTTTAGAAAAAAACATTTTAGAAAATCAAGTTTTTGAAAATGAAGTTTTTGAAAACGAAAAAACAATCAAGAAATTAATTAGTAAAAAAAGTATCAATGTTGGCGGAATTAAAATTTCAAATCCTAACAAAATTATTTACACTCAACCTGAAATAAAAAAAATTGATGTCGTGAATTATTATGTAAAAGTGGCGGAATATATTCTTCCGTTTTTGTCCGAGCGACTTGTCAGTGTCATTCGATGTCCACGTGGTGTGAGCGGTTCGTGCTTTTTTAAAAAACATCCGAAAAATATAAATGATGGAATTGTGCCAATACCGATAAAAAACAGCAAAGGCGAAACAACAGAATATTTTTATGTTAAAAATATTGACGGACTTATTTGGGAAGCGCAAATGGGAACGTTGGAATTTCATACGTGGGGAAGTAATGTCAGGAATTTAGAAAAACCTGATATTATGGTATTTGATTTAGACCCCTGTGAAGGACTGGAACTTAAAAAAGTACAGCAAGGTGTAAGTGATTTAAAAAGTATATTAGACGAACTCAATCTTGTTTCTTTTTTAAAAACCAGTGGCGGAAAAGGCTATCATATTGTAATCCCTTTTGTTCCATCAGTGAACTGGGAAAATTTTTATAAATTCTCTAAAAATATTACAGAAGTTATGGTGCAAAAATGGCCGAACCGTTACACAAATAATATGCGAAAAACAAACAGAAAAAACAAAATCTTTATAGACTGGATAAGAAATGGCAAAGGTGCAACAAGTATTGCTCCTTATTCACTGCGGGCAAGAGAAGGTGCGACGGTTTCAATGCCAATTTTTTGGGAAGAGTTAGGGGAAATTGCTCCAAACGATATAAATATATTTAATGCTATATCAAGATTTGATAAGCAAAATCCGTGGAAAGATTTTTTCACTATCCAGCAAAAACTTAAAATATGATTTTGTAAAAACGTATTTTTGAGTTTGCAAATATCTGAAAACTTTAAAAGATAAACATATAAAAAAACAAATATTAAATTTAAAAACAATCATAAAAAACACCTATAACTTTAAAGTGAAATATTTAAAAAACTTTCGCTGATTTTTTTATTAAATTATTTTTTATTAAAATCAAATTTGCTTCATTATTAAATCTCAAATTAAACTTTAAAAGTTTTTATTAAAAATCAAATTACACCGTTGCTAATGCCATTAAAATCGAAAAATTTATCTTGTATATTCTTTTTTCTATGATATAATAAAGTTACTTTTTATTTAACAGACCCAAAAGCAAAGTTATTTTGAAAACCAGTTTATTAAAAAATCAAGTCAGCAATTAATTTTGCAACTCTCATTTGAAAACACAGGAAAAAAATGAAAGCACAAAAGATTTCTTTATTTACTTATATTAAGCGAAACAAATTTATGTTTGGCGGTTATCTTTTATTTACAATTTTTTCATACACACTTCGGCTTGCGAGTGTTTTTTTAGTCGCCGCTTTTTTGGCAGAAATAACACTCTTAAACTTCGACCTTGCTTTAAACTATTTACTTGTTTATGCCATTATTTTAATACTTTCACGAATTTTCTTTATGATAGCGGGCTTGTTTTTTATTAAAATGTTTACTACGGCGACATTTGAAATGAAATATGACCTTGTTCTCCGTTCTTTTAAATTAACTTCTCAAACCTATTCCATAACGCCATCAGGAAAATTCATAGATAGAATTTCACAAGACCCCGAAAGAGCAATTGAAAATTTAGATGACATCATAGAGTCGTTAAGTCTAATTATTAATTCTTTGGTTGCAATAATTTATATAATTTTTATTAATCTTTGGATTAGTTTAATTGTTATTGCATCATTTGTCGGATTGGTGATTTTTGAAATAATAAAAACAAAAATAAATTATAGAAACAATAAAAAATTAAGAATGGTAAGTGAAGATATTTCTTCATTAATTAGCGAGATTGTACGTAGTGAAAAAGACATTAAGGCTTTAAATTTAGAAGATGAACTTATTGAAATGTCTGATAAAAACTTGAAAAAATATAAAAACGCTTGTAATAAAACATACGTACAAAATGAAACTTTAAGCGGTATTAGAAATGTTTTTTTTGAGATTTGTTTAGCAGCCATATTAATTGTCGGACTGATTTTTGTTCAAAATACTTATATCACAATTGCGTCTTTTTTATTTATTTTTATGAATAGAGATGCGTTAAATGCAGCAATTTATTGCTTGGGCAATATTTTGGAAAAGGCTTCAATGTGTAGACTGAGTTCAAAAAGAATGTTCGAACTTTTTGATGAAAACAAGTTTCCAATTGAACAGTTTGGAAATGCAGAAATTTTGGATTGTAAGGGTGAAATTGTTTTTAAAGATGTTTGTTTTTATTATGATAAAGATTTTAATATTGATGATAAAAACAAAAAGACTGATTTGAAAGAAAATGAAATTATTTCAGATGAAAAAATTGAAAAAAGACCTATTTTAAAAAATCTTTCCTTTAAGATTCCCGCAGGTAAAACAGTTGCATTTGTCGGCAAAAGCGGAAGCGGAAAAACAACAATATTGAGTTTAATCAGTAAACTATATACCGTTAAAAACGGAGCAATTTATATTGACGATATTAATATAAATGATTTAAGCAAAGAATCTTTAAGAAATAATATAAGTATGGTAAATCAACATCCATATATTTTTAATGAAACAATAAAAAATAATTTGCTTTTTGCAAAAAAAGATGCAACCGAAGAAGAACTTTGGAATGTTTGCAAAGAAGCGAATTTGGATGAATTTATAAAAGACTTGCCGAAAAAACTTGATACCGTCATTGGTGAAAACGGAATTAAGTTGTCGGGCGGACAAAGACAAAGACTTGCAATTGCTCGTGCGTTTTTGAAAAAGAGCAAAATCATTTTATTTGATGAAAGCACAAGTTCTTTGGATAACCACGCACAAAATGATGTAAAAAACAGTATTGAAAAACTCAAAAATCATACCGTTATTATTGTCGCTCATAGATTATCAACAATTGTCAATTGTGATTTGATTTATTTTTTAGAGGACGGTGAAATTAAAGATATTGGCACTTTTTCGGAATTATTCGAAAGAAATGAAAAATTTAATTCGCTTTTTATAGCAGAAAATATTTAATTTTTTAAAACCAGTTTGCAAATTTAATACTCTACTCTCAATTTTAAAGTTTGGTTAACCGAAATATTTAATTTGAATTCGAATTTAAAAATAGCGGTAATAAAATATCGCTTTTTTTATATTCAAATTTTAAAAATTTCATAAGCCAAAAATCTTTAAAAAAAATATTTATTTATATTAAATTATAAAATGTATTGAATTTTGATTGAAATAAATGCTATACTTAAAAAGTAAAAATAAATCTAAAAGATAAGATTTAAAAATTAAAACTTATGAATTCTTAAAATTTAAAAACTATAAATTAAAAAAATAAAATTATCAAATTAAAATTTAAAAAAATATTTAAGACAATTAAAAAGCAAGGCGGAAAGTATGGAAAAACCTGAAAAAGAAAAAAAAGACGATGCAAATTTGAAAGATAACGCAGAAAAATTTGTAAAAGACAATGCTGAAAATAACGCAGAAAATTCTGCAAAAAAGTTCGTGCATTTACACGTGCATACTGAATTTAGTTTGCTTGACGGTGCAGCGAAAATAAAAGAACTTGTCGCAAAAACTGTCAAACAGGGTGGTAATGCTGTGGCAATCACCGACCACGGAAATATGTACGGCGTTATAGAATTTTATGGCGAATGCCTTGCAAAAAAAATCAAGCCTATTATTGGCTGTGAGTTTTACATTTCCAACGATTTACATAAAAAAAGCGGCAAAGAAGATATTGGGCATATAGTTTTAATTGCTAAAAATGATGAAGGTTATCATAACCTTTTAAAACTCAATTCTATTGCTTTTGTTGATGGTTTTTATTATAAACCTCGAATTGATTATAAAGTTCTCGAACAATACAGTACTGGACTTATTTGTCTCTCTGCTTGCCTTGCCGGACATATTCCTAAACTTATTTTGCAAAACCGAATGGATGAAGCGGAAGCACTTGCTCTTAAATTAAAAAATATGTTTGATGATGGCGATTTTTATCTTGAAATACAAAATCACGGAATTCCCGAACAACTTGAATGTAATATTGGGCTCTTAGAAATAAGTAAAAAAATTGATGTTAAACTCGTTGCAACAAACGACGTGCATTATATAAATAAAGAAGACGCTGAAATGCAAGATGTCCTTATGTGCGTGCAAATGGGTAAAACAATTTATGAATCTGACCGAATGAAATTTCCAACAAATGAGTTTTATTTAAAATCACGTGAAGAAATGGAACTTGCTTTTTCTGGCTTTGAGGAAGCACTTGATGCAACGCAAGAGATTGCAAATAAATGCGATATTTTAATTCGCTCAAAATCTTTTGGAGATATTTCAGGTGTTGATGAAAAATATGTTCTACCAGCAAATCAAAATTATTTTCCTGAATTTACTTCACCCGATGGCTTAACAAATTATGAGTTTTTAAGAAAAATCACATACGAAGGCGTGGCGAAAAAATATAAAAATATAACTCCTGAAACAAAAGAACGCATAGAAACCGAACTTTCTTTAATCAACGAACTTGGCTTTGTTGAATATTTCCTTATTGTCTGGGATTACATTCGCTGGGCGGATGAACAAAATATTCCCGTTGGACCTGGGCGAGGTAGTGGTGCTGGAAGTGTTGTTGCTTATTGCATAAATATTATTCGAATGGACCCTACAAAACACGACCTTATTTTCGAACGTTTTATTCATAGAGAACGTGTTTCAATGCCCGACTTTGATGTTGATTTCTGTTATTACCGCCGTGGCGAAGTTATTGAATATACTCGCCAAAAATACGGTGCATCAAACGTTACTTTAATTGTAACTTTTGGAACAATGGCGGCAAGAAATGCAGTGCGAGATGTCGCTCGTGTTCTCGGTGTGCCTTATAGTGAAGCAGATAAAATAACGAAAGAAATACCGTTTAAATCTCCGGACGGAGTTTATGGCCCTGTTCTTAAATATTATTTTGGTGCAACCGGTAAGAGCGAAAATGATAAATATATTATTCCATCTCTTAGAACTCTTTATGAAAGCGATGATACAATAAAAAAAGTTGTCGATATGGCAATACGGCTTGAAGGTTTTCCACGCAATACATCAACTCATGCTTCCGGTGTTTTAATAGCACCCGACCGTGTTGATAATTTTGTGGCACTTTCACGTAACGGCAAAGATATTACAACGCAAGTCGATATGAAAGAACTTGAAAGTCTTGGACTTTTAAAAATGGATTTTCTTGGACTTCGCACACTCACTGATATTGATAAAACGCTTAAATATATAAAAGAGTTACGTGGCATTGACATTGATATAGAAAATTTAAATTATGAAGACCAAAACGTATACGAACTTATAGGAAGCGGTAATACCGATGCAGTATTTCAACTTGAAAGCGGTGGTATGAAAAAGTTTTTTCACGAACTAAGACCAACAAGTCTTGAAGATATAATTGCTGGAATTGCAATGTACCGCCCTGGACCTATGGATAGCATACCTAAATATTTAAAAAACAAACGAAATCCCGCAGAAATTAAATACGCTCATCCATTGCTTGAAAATATTTTAAACGTAACTTATGGTTGCATTGTATATCAAGAACAAGTTATGAAGGTTTTTCAAGTTCTTGGCGGATATACATTAGGGCAAGCGGATAATGTGCGACGCATTATGGGTAAAAAACAAGCAAGCAAAATGCCTGCGGAAAAAGAAAAATTTATATTCGGTTGGAAAGACCCACGTGGGAAAAATGATATTCCCGGCTGTATTAAACTTGGAGTTCCGCAAGAAGTTGGTGAGGAAGTCTTTTCTGAAATGGCAGGATTTGCAAGTTATGCATTTAACAAATCACACGCAGCAGGTTATGCTTATCTCACTTTTCAAACCGCCTATTTAAAATGCTATTATGAAGTTGAATTTTTAACAGCGGTTCTCAATAATAGAATTACAAAAATTGATGAAGTTAAGAAATATATAACGCACGCACGACAGGAAAAAATCAAAGTTCTACCGCCTGATATAAATAAAAGCGAAACGTATTTCAGTGTTGAAGATGGCGGAATCCGTTTTGGTATAGGTGCGCTTAAAAATGTTGGACTTGCACTTGTCGATGATATAATTTCTGAACGAAAACAAGGCGGAGAATTTGCTAGTTTTGAAGACTTTGTTAAACGTGTGAGTTCGCAAGCACTCAATAAAAAATGTTTAGAAAGTCTTATATTAAGCGGTGCGTTTGATTCATTCGGACACACTCGCTCATCACTCATACAGTCATATCAATTTCTTTGCGACCGAATTATGAAAGATAAAAAAACACGAGAAATTGGGCAGTATTCGTTTTTTGATAATGAAACTATTACAGTACAAGATAGTTTTGTTTTTCCTAAAATAAAAGAATTTAACGAAACCACAAAACTCAAATTTGAAAAAGAATATGTCGGTGTTTATATTTCAGGACATCCTTTAAATGACTATCTAGATAAATTTAAGGATTTTACATTGACATCAGACCAACTTGTTCACAATTCTGATGATGATGAAACAGGCTTTGAAACAGATGCAGAATATAATAATATTATTTCCAACAAAAACGATTATAATGGCGAAGCAGATGAGTTTTATGATGTGGAAAGTTCAGCATCTCTTTATGATGGAATGCCTGTAACTTGCGGTGGAATTTTGTCGGAAATTAAAAAATTATTCACAAAAAGAAATAAGCAGGAAATGGCAATGGTTAAACTGGAAGACTTATACGGAGTAATAAATATTATTATTTTCCCGAAAATTTTTGCCACTTATCGCAATCAAATCATTGAAGATAGTCTTGTTACAATTTCAGGTAAAATTTCTTTGCGAGATTCAGATGGTCCAATTATAATTTGCGAAACTATAACTCCGTGGGAAATCAAAGATGTGAACGAAAAGAACAAAAATGATGTTGTCAGTGGGCGTGGCTCTAATGGCACTTTATATTTAGATGATGAAATAATCGGCTCAAACAACGGCAATGAATTCAGTGAAAAAATTCAAAAAATTCAAAAATTATATTTAAAATTTGATACAAAAAATGTTGATTTATATAATCAGGTGAAAAAAGTTTTGAAAAAATATAGCGGAAATGTCAAAGTAATTATTAAATGCACTTCACGCAATCAACCGTTAAAATTTCCTTTGAATATACGAATAAACAACTATTTATTTAATAGTTTGAACGGACTTTTAGGTGAAGAAAATATTGAAACTTATCCTTCAAAGTCTGAATTGAATATTTAGATTTTATAAAAAAAATTAAAAAAGTCGGTATTGTTTTTTTTGAGATTTTTGTTATAATGTTTAAAACATAAATATTATAATGCCAAATTTATTATTAAAAAATAGGAGTTTTTTATGAAGAAAAATAGAATTGAAATGTTTAGTGGTATTGTCGAAGAAAGCGGAGCAGGCAGAAATAAAATATTTACAAATCTGAGTAATGAAGAGATGGCATCATTAAAAAATGTTTGCAGTAGACTTTGCAGCGAAAAACCAAATCGTTACATACTCAATCTCAACACTGAAACAGAGAATATTATCGAAACGTTTTTAAAAGAAGCTGAAAAAAATCAAAATTATAAAAACTTAGATTTAGAAGTTATAAAAGAAGTTTTTTCCAAATTCTATCTCGCTCAAAATATTGCAAAAGCAATGGGTGTACAATCGAAGTCTGGCTATTTCTCTTCGCAGGAAATTTTATCAGCATATAAGAAATCAGATTTTAAAACCGTTCAAAAAGCTTATCAAGCAGGCGAAATAAACTTTTTTAAAAACCCTTCTTATGCCAAAGATAATAAATTAATGTTATATGTCTTTGAAGAAAATATCAATTCGCATAATTTACAAAAAGAGATAAATGATTATATTTCCTTAGGCACTATCACATTACTGATTTTTACAAATCAGCCAACATTAGTGCATTATCAAACAACCTTCGGCAGCCCAATTGAATCCATTCATGATTACAGTGATGAAACTCCGATTTCTCTATCTGTATTCCAAAAGGAAAGGATTTTGGGAAATTAAATTTTGGTATTAAAAAATTTCAAAACAGTTAAAAATAATTTAAAAAAGTTTACTTTCAGTTTTTGATTTCTTAATATCATCTATGTTGTATAGTTTCCTTAAAATTTGTATATCTTTTTCTAAATCTCTATCCATTAAAATATCTATGTAAGCATTAACTCTTAAAGTGATTTTATTTGATAATTTTAAAATTTCTTGTATTATTCTCTTTTTTATTTATCTAATAATGTTTCAATATCAGTTGATATTATTTCATTTTAGCATTTACTATAATTACTTTGTATTATTCCTATTTAATCCCGATAATTCTTTTTGTGTTAAATTTCGATTTTTTCTTAATTGTTTTAATTTCAATTTTTTTTACCCATCTTCTATATATTAATTTTCTTTCTAATTATTTTTAAAAACAAAAAATTCTTAAAAACGAAAAAAATATAAGAAAAAACGAAAAAAAAAACGAAAAAAGGCGAAAAAATTAAATTTTTCGCTTTTTTATTAAATTAATTGTTCCATTTTTTACTTTATACACATTAAATTCATCACCTTCTGGAAACTCTGTTCCCGTGATAAATGTTTGAGTTTTTGAGCAAAATTTTAAAAGTCTATGTCGACGCTCGGCATCAAGTTCGCTTAAAACGTCATCAAGCAAAAGAACAGGTCTATCTTTTGTTTCTAAAAACATAATTTCAAGTTCGGCGAGTTTTAATGAAAGTGCCGCCGTTCTTTGTTGTCCTTGCGAGCCGTACATGCGGACATCAATGCCGTTTATACTAACTTTTATATCATCACGATGCGGACCAAAAGTTGTATATTTCAAATTCAAATCTTTTTCAAAACTGTTTCTTAAAGCGGTTAAAAAATATTTTTTAAGAGTTTCTAAATCATATTTTTTCTCTAAATTTTCAGTTTCCGTTTCGTTTGTTTTTTCCATTTCATTTATTTCTTTTGTTTCGTTTATTTCTTTTGTTTCTAAATTTGTGTTTAACTTTTCATTTTTTCCTAAGTTTTCGTTTTCTATTCTATTTAAATTTCCAACTTTCTCTATTGAACTTTTTATGTCAATTTCGCTTGCATTTATTTTTTCTGTCGACTTTTTTATAGCAATTCCACACGCATTTATTTTCTCTTTTTCTAAATTTTCCGCTTCTAAGTTTTTATTTATTTTTTCAAATTCTATATTTTCCGCTTCATTTAAATTTTCAATTTTATTTATTTCAGTAATATTTTCTTTATCCTCTATTTCTTTATCACTAGATGATTTTTTATTTTTTCCTAAATTTTCGTTTTCTGTTTCGCTTGCGTTTTTATTTAAGTTTTCAATGTTCTCTTTATCACTAGATAATTCTTTATAAACTTTTTCATCCACTTCGGCTTTTCTCAATAAGTTTTTAAAACCTGTGTATTCAAGTTCTAGTTTTTCTTTTCCAGCGGTTAAAAAACTATGCACCTTTTTAGCATACGGTGTAAGTCGTTTTAAGAATCTCTGGCGAAAAAGAATTATTTTAACTCCAATATCCGCCAAAATCACATTCCAAATTTCAATAGTTTCACAAATCGCTTTTTTGTCAGCCGTGCTTTTTAAAAGTTTGTTTCGGTTCGCCAAAATTTTTTCATATCTACTTATTAAATAAAAATATTGTTTTGACATTTGCGAGTTGTGAATATCCATAAATCGGCGACGGTCCTCTGGTTTTTCTTTTATAAGTTTAAGTTCATCGGGCGAAAAATAAACAGCATTAAATTCGCCTATAAGTTCACTGATTTTTTTTATCGGAATATCATTTATTTTTATACTTTTTTTTGTATATTTTGAAAAATGTATTGTGATTTGTGATTTTTTATACTTTTTCTTTAAAAAAAGACTGATTTTTGCATTATCTGAATCAAATTTAATAACTTCTTTTTCACGGCTGGCACGTAAACTTTTTCCAATACTGCAATAAAAAATGGCTTCAAGTAAGTTTGTTTTTCCTTGAACGTTTTTCCCTTCAATGAAATTTATACCGTCAAAAAATTCGACGGTTTGAAATTCATAATTCCTATAATTTTGTAGTTGGATTTTTTCTATTATCATTTATTTCTCAGTTTGTTTTTTATTTTAATATTTTTCGTTTTGTCTTTTTGTTTTATTTTTATTGCATATTTAAAATAAAAATTTATCTTATTAATTATAATATGTATTAAAAAAAAGTCAACGTAACTAATTTTTTTTAATTTCCTTATAACTTATAAACTTTGATTTTATAAAAATATTAACATATTATAAACATAAATTTAAAAAATTTTAAAAAATTTTTATTTTCAAAAAAGTCTTTAAATATGCAGGTTTCAAGGTGTTTTTTGACTTTGTTTTTAAATTTTTATTTTCGCTCGGTGTCCTATAAATGTTGACTTTGAAACTTTCTATATTATAATAGAAACATAATTCAAGTTTGACTGCTTTTAAATTTCAAAATCAAGATATTTAATCTAGTTGATTTTGTTTCTAAAAACAGAAAAATAAAAAATGGTTTAAATTCAATTTGAATTTTTTAATAAATATTATATAATATGTATAGGAATTAAATCAAAAATTGCAAGTCCTGTTGAAGTCTAAAAAAATAGACTTTATGTGGCTCATTTGCGTATAACTTGAATTTAAAAATTTAATCAAAGGAATACTAACTATGGAAGATTTTCAAGCACTTTGGCAAAAAGCCTTATTAAAATTCGAACCTAAGGTAAGCACGGTTTCTTACGAACTTTGGATTAAACCACTTGAACCGCTTGATTTTAAAGATAACACGCTTTTTTTGGCTGCGTCCAGTATAACCGCAAAAAATCAAATTATAAAAAATCACACTGCATTATTTTCTGATATAATTCCACAGGTTTACGGCTCACAAGCACAATTTCAAATTCTCGACACCATTGAAAAAGATGAATATATAAATAAATCAAAAAATATACAATCTTATGATGAAACAGGTTTTAATTCGAAATATACATTTGAAAATTATGTCGTTGGAAAAAGTAATCAATTTGTATACGCAGGCGCACGTGCAGTCGCCGAAAATCCGGGAAAAAAATTCAATCCGTTTTTTATATACGGCGGAGTTGGACTTGGAAAAACTCATCTTCTACACGCAGTTGGAAATTATATATTACAACATTTTCCTAAATTAAAAATCAAATACGTTACTTGTGAGAAATTCACAAATGATTACATAGAATCTCTGCTTTCAAAAAGAGAATTAAGTAAAGTTGAATTTAGAGAAAAATATCGCAGTCTTGATATTTTGTTAGTTGATGATATTCAGTTTTTAAGTAAAAAAGACTCGACACAGGAAGAATTTTTCCACACATTTAATGATTTATATCAAAATAATAAACAAATTATACTATCATCAGACCGTCCACCAAAAGAAATTGCAACACTTGCCGCACGTCTTAAATCACGTTTCGCAAGCGGACTTATTCAAGATATTCAACCACCCGAATATGAAACACGAATTGCAATATTACGAAAAAAAGCACAAGAAGAAAGATATTTTATGGATGATGAAGTTTTTGAATTTATTGCTGAAAAACTTGATACAAATATTCGTGAATTGGAAGGGATGCTTTCAAAAATACATTTTTTCGCAACACTTATTGGAAAGAAAAAGGCAACAATTGATGATGCGAAAGAAGCAATGAAAGACAAATTAAATCAAGAACGTGAAGAAGTTACAATTGATTTAATAATCGAACAAGTTTGTAAATATTATGGAGTTTCAAAAGCGGAATTGACAGGAAAAAGACGAAGTCGTGAGTTTGTTGAGCCACGAATGATGGCAATTTATTTAACGAATGAACTTTTAGATATGCCTTTAATTTCAATAGGAAAATATTTCGGCGGACGAGACCATACAACAATAATTCATTCACGAGATAAAGTTACCGACCTTGTTAAGAATAATAAAACTGTTAAAAACACAGTCGCCGAACTGAAAGAAATAATAACAAACACAAGTAAAAGTGAATAGAGAAATAAAAACTTATTATAAAACGCAAAATTAATTGTTTGTTGATAAACTCTTTTTTGGACTTACTCCTATTCTTGTTCTCGTTTTTGTTGTTCTTTTAATGTGTATTCTGCAAATTCTAGGACTTGTGATTTATTTAATTCATTTAATTGTGTTATTGTTTTTAAAAGTTTTTCATCTTGCTTTGTAAATTTTTTATCTTTATAAATTTTTGATATTGGTATATTTAAAGCATCGTATATTGTTATTGATTTATTTTTATCATTTTATTATTTTATAGATATATTGCCTTGATATATTAGATTTTTTGCAATAAGAGATATTGGCATTTTTACTTTCTTTTATATATTTCTTTAATTTTATTAATTCTTTGTCTTCCATAGTTTACATTATTTTACATTTTTTAAAAAAGAATATATCAAGTATAAAAAAAACAAAAGTACGTTGATAAAAAAAATAATTTTTAGAAATTAAGTACTAAAAATAGTAAATAAAAACAAACAATAAAACACAACTTCACACAATTTGAATTGTTGTTTGATTTTGATTTGTTATATATTCTTACACGTGCAAATTATTGATAAACCGTTTGTTGACAATATGAAAATATTTAACCAGCAAACTGCCCAGTGATATGTATGAATAATTGTATATAAAAAATCAAAAATAAATAATAAGTCTATTGATGTGTTTTAATATAAATTATTATTAATAATAAGTAAAAAAATTCGTCAACGCCTAATTACCGTTGGCGTTTTTTTTATTTTCACTGTATTCTTAAATCTTTTCTTTTTCCGTATTCTTAATTTGTTTCCTTTTCCGTATTTTTAATTTTTTGTTTAGTAAGGTAATTATAAAAATATTAAAATGTTTTAACCTTTGTTTTTTTCTTTCACTGTTTCTTTCTCTGTATTTTTAATTTTCTCTTTCTCAATCTTTTATTTTTTGAGTGTTAAAAGTAATCTTTTTTATATAAAATATTATAATTTATTTTGACTTATTTATCATTTTTTTAATAATTTATTTAGTATTTATTTTTAATTTTTAAATAGTTTTTAATGATTTTAAAAATAGTTTTTTATTAATTTTTTTAATAATTTAATTTATTTGTGAATTTGTGGATTTTATCAATAATTAATCCACAATATTTCCACAATTTCGCACCACTATTTATTGATTTGTTTTTGTTTATAATCCGCTGTTTATCGCATATTTAATTATTTAAAATCTATATATAGTGTCATAAAAAAACAATTAACTTTTCCACCTAAACTAATACTATTACTGCTATTAATTAATTATATATATTACATATATATAATAAAAACAGCAAATTGAATTTAAAAAAATAATGATTAAAAAATAATCTAAAACTAAAAATAAGTGTTTTCTTTGATTGATAAATTTAAAAAAAATAAGTTTAATATATAATAAATTTTTAGAAAAAATATACATTAAAAATATAGAGATTAAAAGATAATGAAATATAAAAAAAATGAATACTTACATAAAAAAAATATAGAAAGCAGAACAAAATTATAATTTCTCAATTTGTTTTGTAGCTTAAAAAACAGAAATAATAACGACATAGAAAAAAATATAAAAAAGACTTTAATTTATTTTATATATTTTATAAATCACATTTAAGAAGTTTAAAAATACGGAGAGGAAAAAATTAAGAATAGAAAAAAAACACAGAGAAAAGAAAACAAAAAAATTTAAGAATACGGAGAAAAAAGCTTTTCAATTATTCGAAGTTTGGCACTTGAAGAACGTGGGTTTTTTGATATTTCTTCCGTCGACGGTATAAGAGGTTTTTTTGTAATAAGTTTGATTTCAGGTTTATGATTACAAACACAAATAGGTGCCGTTGGTGGACATATACAACGTGCGGCGGACTTCTTAAAAACAGTTTTAACAATTCTATCTTCAAGCGAGTGAAATGAAATCACAACGAGTCTTCCGTTTGAATTCAACCGCTGAATTATTTGTTCGAGTGATTTATCAAGGTTCGCAAGTTCGCCGTTCACAGCAATACGTAACGCCTGAAAAGTCTTTTTTGCCGCTCCGCCTCTTTTATAAACAATTTTTTTAGGCAAGATTTCTTCAATTATTTGATTTAGTTGTTTTGTTGTTTTAATTTCTTTAACTGCACGGTGTTTTAAAATATTACTTACAATTAACGGTGCAAATTTTTCTTCACCAAAAGTTGTTAAAATTTTTATTAATTCTTTTCTATCATAAAAATTGACAATATCATAAGCCGAGAATTTTTGTTCTTGATTCATTCTCATATCTAACGGTCCGTCGTGGAGAAATGAAAAACCACGTTCCGCTTCATTAATTTGATGCGAACTGATGCCAAGGTCAATTAAAACTGCATCTACTTTTTTTATTTTTTGAGAATTTAAAATATCATCAAAATTTTTAAAATCATCTTTTACATAAATTATATTATCAAAATTTTTCAGCCTATTTTTTGAATAATTAATTGCTTCTAAATCTTTATCAATACCAATCAAAAGCCCTTGCGGAATTTTTTTTATTATTTCGCTGGAATGTCCGCCACCGCCAAGAGTGCAATCTACGACAATAGAAGTTTTTTTAAGATTTAATCCTGTGATGACTTCATCAAGCATAACTGGTTCGTGATAAAATTCCATTTCTTTCACTGTATTTTTAATTTCTTATTTTTCCTTTCACCTATAATTTTTAGAATTCTTTTTCACTGTATTTTTGTTTAGTCATAAGATAGGTATGTTATATTAAAAGATAATTGAATATTATAAATTTTTTTTTATAATTCTTATGATTATTTTCAAGTCTTTTTTAATTTTTTCTTTCTCTGTATTCTTAATTTTAAATCCATTTTTTTACTTGTTTTTAAAATCAAAAATCAATCAAGTTTTAAATCAAAAATCAAAATCAAGTTAGAAAAAATTCAAAATCAAATCAAGTTAGAACAAATAATCATTAATGCGGTTTAGAATTTCCGCCCAGTCATAAGTTTCAGGAGTTGTTCCAACTCCGCCTTCATTTATAATTAACACAATAGCCATAGAAAATTCATTTGTGCTGGTGTCGTCGGTTAAGAAATTCGTGATTTTTATATAAGTTCCATCCACTCCACCAAAAACACCATTATTTATATGATTGTTTTGCAAGGTTGTCATTATATTTACAAAGTCGGTTTTTGTGTCTGTATTTCCGCCTTTAATCTCGTTTGTTAAGTCGTCAAGAGTTTTCCCTTCCAAAGTAAAGGTTGACATTATAACATCTATTATATCCTGTGTTTGACCTGAAAAATCAGTCTCCAAAGTTACAATGTTTTCATCATAAGTGTCATCAATAAGAGTTACTAAAATTTTATTAAAACTATTTATAATTTCAACACTATAATTTTTTAATAATTCACTATTGATTACTACACCTAAAATATATTCTATTTGTTCATTAGTTATTGTGCCGTCGCTAAGTGCGTTTGTTAAAAGTTGCTCAAAATCGTCGCCTGCAATTATTGCATCAAAAAGCGAAGTTTGATTTACGTCATCAATTATAATTGATTTAGCCATTTCAAGTGCTCCGTAAATTGATGAGAATTCATTGAACCAGAAATTTGCAGTATAATTTTCGGTTAGTGCTGGTGTTATATATAAATAGTCGCCAAGGTAATTTATAATAAGATTATCATATATTGAATATGTTGCATCTTCAATTTCATAAGTTAGAATTTCCGCCGTTGCTAAAATATCTAAAATTTTCCCGAAATTTAAAACTGAATTTTCAGCATCATCACCGTCTAATATATTAGAGAAACCAATAATAGAAGTTAAATCTTCGGCGTGTGAATTTTGGACAATTTCAAGCATATATGTTGTGATTTCTTTTAATTCCGAATTAAAATCATTCCAACCGTTCCAATCCGCTGTTTTTTGAATTCGCCCCATTGTATTAGGTGTTTCTTCCATACCAGCAAGGAAGTTGTTTAAAAGTTCGACGAACGTAATTCTAAAAGCACGTAATTCAATTAAATCATTAATCAAAGCATCAGATTTTGTTTCGGTTGTGCTACCTTTAATATTGCTGTTTAAACTGCTTGCAAGAGTTGCCCAATTTGGCTCAGTGCCATAAGCAAGCCAATCAATTATTCCTTCTGTGCCGAGAATTTTTGCAACATCTATAATCAAACTAAACTCATCTTTCATTTCTGATATATAGTTATAACGATTTTTAAAATCATCATATAATTTATCTATTAAAGTTTCGCTTTCGTTTATATTAAGTTGTTCTAAAACTAAACTAAAAATATAAAACTTGAATGCTTTAACAATATTTGATTCAAAAGCATCATCGCTGAGTTCTTCAAGACTATCATAATCAAACAATACAAAATCTATTTTTTCAATGTCGGTATAAGTTAAATAAAAGTCATATAAATCAATTAAAATTTCAAATTCAGTTGTCCAAGTTAAATTTTTAAAGTTTGAAAAGTTTACATATTCTGTATACTGACCTTTATTTAATTCATCAAGGGCTTGATTTAAAATGTTTTTTCCGCCGACTGTATCTTTAATAAGAGTTGAGTTTTTTATAATGTCGAGAATTTGTGCCGTGCTATTTAATATTGCTTTTGAATCAGTGGAATTTTCCATAATGATTTCAGGAGAAAACTCAGGATAATTTGTTATTATAAAATAAATATCAATGGCCTTTAAGAATATATCTTTTAAGTCATTTTTTAAACTTGTCCAATTAATCAGTGCTGATGAAACTCTATCAAACTTAGCAACACTCACGTTACCTGCGTCCCGTTCTTCTTGCATGTAATTAAGGGTAAAAAGTTCATTTTCAAAAGTTTCGAGCAATAAATTTACGCTCTCTACGGTTAGTCCTTTAAGTGTTTCAGATTTTGTTAAACTATTTAATATATTACTAAATAAACTCGCATCGTTTTCAGCAAGTAATAAAATAATTTCATCAGTGTTTAAATTACTTTCAGTAACTAAATTCAAAAGTCCGCTTTGAACGGCAATTTCAAAAACATCTAAGGAAGCGATAATATCATTTTTTAAAATATCTGCGTTACTGTCCCAGCCTGTCCAACTTTGCTCGACAATTTTTGCAAGAGATGTTACTTGCGTAGAAAATTCGCCTAAACTGGCTTGTTCGATTCCTTGTTGTAAATAAAAATTCGCAACTTCATTTCCAACCGCTCTCACAATTCCTGAATTAAACAATGTGTTGACGGTGTTTTTTGCCTGAGTGAAATTTAAACTTGTAAAATCTTGTTCGTCAAAATTGCTATAAAGTGTTATAAAATTGTCGTATACACTGATAAACGTTTGAATTTCGTGACTTAATATAATAATTTCATCATTAACTGTGATTGAAGCCAATGAGTTAAAAAACACACTTTCTAAGCCAAGAGACATTTTTGAAATAATACTATTCGAATAAGCCGAAGTATAGTCAAAAACTTGTGATGGAATGTTATCATTAATTAAATTATTAAGCGGTGGTAATTCTGAAACCGTTAAACCTTCGTCGCCTTCTGCAAGTTCAACCGAGTTGTTTGTTTTTTGACTTTCAGTTACATAAATTATATTTTGAAAATTATTTTGATTTACAATATTTTGAGAGTTTTCAAGGTTAAGATTTTGAGAATTGAGTTCTTGTGCTTGAATTTGTGTTGTTACATTATTAAAAATTGTAACAAATCCACTTATTGGAAGAAGGGTGAAAAAACATAAAATCAATCCTTGCAATAAGCCGACAAGTCCGCCACTGAGTCGATATTTCTTCGGTGCTTTTTCGGTTAAAATAACAGGTTGACCTTCTTTAATTGTATAGACATTATCTCCAAAATTTCCAAGTGCAGGTTTCTTTTTAATAATAACATTGACAAGTGAAGCATAAAAAATCCAACTTATAAACTTAAAGAAATAAAGCAAAATTAAAAATGAAAAGACATTAAGAAACAGTGTAGGAAGTTTTGCAATAAGTATTTGAACCGACGGACTTGCTTCGTATAATTCACTAAATGCAGGTTGTGATGAAATCCAGGTTAAAATATGTTCGTTTACACTTGCGGTTGTGCCTTGAAATGGAACTTGAATATTTAATAAAGCCATACTTAACAAATTTGAAAGCAATGCGGCAAAGATAATCCCAACTACAAAAAACACGAGCCTGACCCCGCTTTTTTTTAAGCCACGACCAAGCCCCCAAAAAAATCCGAATAATAAAAAAATCAAAAGCAATAAATTTAAAATCACAGTTACATAAATTGCTTCCATAAATCCTCCAAAGAATACAAGGTTCAAAAATTAAATAAATAATTACTTAAATTAAGTTACATTAAATATATAAAAATTATACAAATAATGAGAAAAATTTCAAAATCTAATATATTAAGTTAAAATTTATAAACCTATTATAAATTTTGAGAAAATAAAAATTCCTAAAAATTATAAAGATTTTTGTCTTTAAAACAATTTATAAAGATAGATTTTTAAAGCATTTTAAGTATATATATTATAATAAATTATTTTTCAAAATTAATCAAGTCTTTTTTAATAAGTAAAAATGTTGAACGTTGTGCTTTTTTAGAGTTTTAAAAACACTTATTTACTATTTATTTATAAAATCCAAGTCTAGAAATTTTTATTTAATTCAATTGTTATTTGCCAAGGGCGATAAGATAAAGAACGATTATGACTAAAATTATAATAGAAGCAATAGTGGCAATCCAACTTAAAATTCTGGAAACTTTGCCAATTTTTAAAGTGTTAATTCTGCGTTGTGCTCGTGAAAAAACAACAGCATATCTTGCTAAATAAAACGGAATTATAAGAATGAGAAGTCCAAAAGCAAAGAAAAAAATATTTCCAATGATAAGCAAATTTGTTGTAAGACTAGCAATAATTATATAATAACTTAAAAACGGTGCACCAGCAGCAAGCAAAATTGCCAAAATAGAGAATATAATGCTTGTTATGCCCATACCTTTACTTTTTTCACATTTTTCAGGGTTTGCGGCAATCCTATCAGCTCTTCGGTAAATAAGCATTTCCTGAAATATTTGGGTAAATAAACCTGTTCCTATTCCTCTCACCATCTTAATTCTCCTTATATTTATAAAAAATTTATTTTTTTGATTTATTCTATTCTACCATATTTTTTCTATTTTTCATAATAAATATTTAAATTTTAATAAACAATATAGTTTTAAAAGAATATGGATAAAACTAGAATAGGAAATAAAAAACACATAGAAAAAAGTAATTTGTAAATACTAATTTTAATATTTGGAGGGTTTTTATGGAATTAAAAAAAAGTAAAACAATTATAAATTTAGCAAAAACTTTTGCGGGCGAATGTCAAGCACGTACGAGATATGAATTTATTGAATACGGTGCGAGAATTCAAGGATATAAGGCTTTGGCGGAAATTATTGATGAAGTTGTTTTTAATGAATTTAATCACGCAAGAATGTTTTATACTTTTTTGCAAAAAGCAAGCAAAAAAGAGATTGCAAACATTGATATAAGCACAGGCTATCCCTTTAAAGAAAAATGGGATTTAGTCGATAATTTAAGGTTGGCGGCGGAAGATGAAGGGTTTGAAGCCGAGCGAATTTATCCGGAATACGCCAAAATTGCAAAGGAAGAAGGTTTTCCTGAAATTGAAAAACTTTATAACAACGTCATAACAGTTGAAACCAGTCATAAAAGACTTTTTCAAGAACTTTATACACAGATGAAAAACGGAACATTATACAAAAAATCCAAGCCAGTTAAATGGAAATGTGCTGATTGCGGGTACGAGTCCGTTTCCAAAGAAGCGTGGCAGGAATGTCCGCTTTGTCTAGCAAAGCAAGGTGCAGTTCTTATAAAAATCGATGATTTTGATTAACTAAATTTTAAGTATTAAAAAAATATATAAAAGATTTATTATTTTGCCGCAGTAGTGATTATTGATGGTGCTTTTAAATCAAGTGAAGTTTTAGTTGAATTATTGTAATAAAAAAGTAATAGGAATTGTCCTATTACTTTTTAATCTTTATCAGAAAATTTTTAAAAACTTTAAAGCAATTATTTCGCAGTGATTATATTGATGATTTTATTTTTTAAGAATATAACTTTTTTAATTTCTTTGTCATCTAAAAGGTTTGTGCTTTCTTTAATCAATTTTATAGCATCTTTTTCTTCCGTATCGGTTGGCAAAGTGATTGTCTTTTTATATTTTCCGTTTATTTGAATCGGCAAAGAAATTTCATCAAGTACAAGTGCTTTTTCATCATACGTTGGAAAAGGTTGTTCGTTTATATCGCCCTTGAAAACAATTTCAAACATTTCACTTGCTATGTGCGGTGCAAGCGGACATAAAACAATTAAAAAGTCTTTCAATTCATTTTTTGTTATGAAATTATCGTCATAAATTATATTAACAAATTTCATAAGTTCAGAAACAATTGTGTTATGACTGAATGACTCATACATTTCAGTTGTTTTCTTTATCATTAAATTAAGTGCAGAATTATGCTCTTTGGAATATTTTGTTGCCGTTTTATCATCCTTGACTATATCAAGCAAATCCCAAACACGCTTTATGAATTTTACACTGCCGTTTATGCTATCATCTGACCACGTAACCGTTTTTTCAAAATCACCCATAAAACAAAGGTGTACACGCAACGCATCGCAAGGATATTCGTTTAAAATATCAAGTGGATTTACTGAATTGCCCTTACTTTTGCTCATTTTTGCACCGTCGCTACCAAGCAATAAGCCGGCACAAATTCGCTTTTTAAAAGGTACACGTTCAGGAATAAAGCCAATATCATATAAAAATAAGTTCCAAAATTGAGCATAAATCATATGTCGAGTTACATGTTCGCTTCCGCCCGTATATAAATCAACTTGTCCCCAATATTTCAATTTTTCATTATCTGCAAATTCAAGGTCATTTTTTGGGTCGCAATATCTCAACCAATACCAACTCGAACCTGCCCATTGTGGCATTGTATCTGTTTCACGTTTTGCTTTTCCGCCACATTTTGGACATTCTACATTGACAAACGAATCAATCTTTGCAAGTGGACTGTCGCCTGCTTCGTTTGGCTGGTAGTCGTCTGTTTCGGGAAGAATAAGCGGAAGTTCGCTTTTTTTAACTGCAACTGCTCCGCATTTTTCGCAGTATATAATAGGGATAGGTTCGCCCCAATATCTTTGGCGGTTAAACGCCCAATCTTGCATTTTATAATTAATTTTGCGAGTTCCTATTTTATTTGTCTCAATATATTCAATAACTGCCTTTTTTGCATTTTCGACCGTCATACCGTTTAAAAATTGTGAGTTTATAAGTGTGCCATTGCCAATATATGCTTCTTTCATTTCTTCGCTTTTGTCCGCTGAATTTGAAATAACTTTAATTATTTTTATTCCAAACTTTTTAGCGAATTCAAAATCTCTTTCATCGTGAGCAGGTACTGCCATAATTGCACCTGTGCCATAACCCATTACCACATAATCTGATATAAAAAGCGGAACTTCATCGCCTGAAAGCGGATTTATAGCAGAAATACTTTCAAGTTTAACGCCTGTTTTATCACGGTTCATTTCAGTTCTTTCAAAGACATTTTTTGTTTTAATTTCATCACGGTATTTTTCAATTTCTTTCCAATTTGAAATATTATTTTTAATATTATCAATTATAGGATTTTCAGGGGAAAGAACCATAAAAGTTGCACCAAAAATTGTATCTGGTCGAGTTGTGAAAACTTCAACTTCTCCAATATCTGCTTGCTTTTCGTTGGCTTTTATTTTAAATTTCATAATTGCGCCTTCGCTTTTTCCAATCCAGTTACGTTGAGCAGTTTTAACACTTTCGCTATAATCAACTTCATCGAGAAGTTTTAACATTTTTTCAGCATAGTCTGTTATCTTTAAAAACCAAACATCACGTTGACGTTGTTCGACAGAACTTCCGCATCTATCACATTTTCCGCCTTGACTATCTTCATTACTTAAAACAACCTTGCATTTTGGACAATAATTCACGAATGCCACATTTTTATATGCGAGTCCTTTTTCGAAAAGTTTAATAAAAATAAGTTGCGTCCATTTATAATAGTTCGGGTCGGTGGTATCAATAACTCTATCCCAGTCAAAAGAAAAGCCAAGTTTTTTAAACTGCTGTTCAAAATTTTTTATATTATTCTTCGTTGCTTCACGTGGATGAATTCCTTCACTTAACGCATAGTTTTCAGCAGGTAATCCGAAAGCATCATAACCAATCGGATAAAGGACATTTTCGCCTTTAAATCTATGGTAACGTGCGTTTACATCTTGCGGAATATAACAGCGAACATTTCCCATATGGATGCCTTTTGCTGATGGAAAAGGAAATTCCATAAGTGCATAATATTTAGGTCTTGCATCAAAATTAACGGCACGAAAAGTGTTATTTTTAAACCACTTTGATTGCCACTTTTCTTCAACTTTTTTAAAATCATATTTCATTTTTTCTCGTCCTTTAATTATTTTTGTCTTTTTTAAAAAAATATAATTATTTTTTTGTGTTATTCAATCATTATAGCACATTAAATAATAAGTTTGAATTATATTTCAAAAAAAACTTTTTGTTTTTCTTTTTTAGCGAATAAAATAGTTTTATGTAGAGAGTTGAAAAATTTGTATTAATTTAGTAATTTCCTTATATTATAAAAAATTAATAAAGTTTACATTTTTTTGTTAGTATGATATAATAAATAATCTAATAGAATTTATATAAAAGCCAAAAAAGGGTTTCTCAAAGGTTTTTATGAATACAAAAAACTGCTTTATTAAAATATTTATTTTTGGATTGATTATCTTTTTAAGTTTTCTTTTATCTTTTTCTTTATTTTTCTCAAAGCCTTATGATTTTAAAATCACTTATGTTGATATGATTTCAACAGTGCAAAATTCGAGCGAATTTTCAAGCGGAGAATTTTCGAATAATACTTTTTTTAACGGTGGAAGCGGAGAGTTGGCGAGCGGAACGAGTGAGTTTTCGAGTGGAATATATGGAACTAAATTTCTAAGTGGTTCTAGTATTTCAGAAAATGGAATTATAATAACTCCAAGAACACCATACGCATATTGCTACATATATGACACTTATATTGACAACGGAGCGTATGCTTTTTATACAAATGGGGACGGAGATACCGAGGTTTTGGAAGTTGAAACCATAGGCGAAATCAATACAAGCAAGGTTGGCGTTCAAATTTTAAAATATAAGGCAATAAACAGCCTTAACGAAGTGGCAGTCTTTGAAAAAAACGTTGAAGTGTTATACCCGCCAGTGAGTGATTTTTCGATTAAATGTCTAACAAGTTCTGTTGAAAATAATACATATGTTGATTTTCAAATTTCAAATGTGAGTATTGATAACGGCGGAATTGTCAATCCATATCAAATATTTACAATTCGTTGTGATGGCAGATTTGTTAAAGAAATATCATCAAGACTTTTTTACATACCTATTTATCAGCAAGGGCGAACGCAAGTTTCTGTTGAAACAAGTGGGAAAAATATTAATGGAGATTTAATTAAACTAGAACAAAAAATGTATATAGACGTCAATGAAGTGAATTGGTGGAAATATCTAGACACTCCGCTTATACCTGCTATGATAATTTTGATGAGTCCAATAATTGCTTATTTACTTATTCTTTTTACTTACACACCGAGCAAAAATTTTACATATTCAGCAAAACAATCTGCACGAGAGAAAAACCAAAAATTCAAAAACAGTTCTTTTAGTTTCAGAATTTCAAGACTATATGAGAAAATTAAAAATAAATTTAAAAAGAAATGACAAAATAATATAAAGTTAAGTAAGAAAAAAAACAAAATATGTTTTATTTCGATTAAATACGGAATAAAAGGAGAAAATAATGAATGATAGTGAAAATAAAAAAGACGGCAACAAGTCGATTTTAGATAACGAAAAAGAAACAAACAAAGACGGAAAAGAATTAGAATTAAAAAAAGGCGGAAACTCTGATAACGAAAAACCCGAAGCAAGTAAAAGTTTAATTCAAAATGAAGCCGATGATGAATATGAAATTGGCAAAGAAGAAGACACTTCGGACTTATCACAAAGACTAAATGAAAAAGTTTTAATTGAATTCTCAAAAAAATCTTTATTAGGAGAATTTACACCAGAAGGTTTTTATTATATTTCTGAAATAATTGCCACCGAATTGACTTCTTTGCAAAAAATTATAACAAACAAAACAACAAGTGAATATGAAGCCTATGCAATGTGCGGGAAATTAAAATTTCAATTTCTTGTAACAATTGAAGAAAGAACAAATGAAAACGGCGAAAAAATTTCTATCACCTTTCTTAAACTTTATGAAACCTATATTAAGGCGGGTGAAAAAAAGAATTTAAAGACACCAATTGCTCGTTTTTCTGAAAAGTCAAATCCGAACTTTTTATTTACCGTTAAAAAAGTTTTTAATTTAAACACCGAAGGAGAAACAGACGGTAGAACTTTTTCGAAAGAAAATGAAATTTTAGCCCCGTCTATTCTTTCAATTTTTAGAAATAGATTTTATCAATATGAAATAAAGCGTATTGAAAGTGAAAACGCCGAGTTGAAATATATCAAAGCAATTATTAAAATTTTGCGTGAGGACAAAAACGGAAAAGAAGTTGTCGATGAATTTATAAGCAAAACTAAATACGGTTCAAGACAAGGTGGCAAAAAAGTTTCGCCAACCGACCTTAGAAAAACACTTGATGAATTAGTTGAAAAAGCCGTTGCAAAAAAATTACTGCATAAAGTTACAATTTTAAAAATTGAAGAAGTAAGAAAAAAGAGCGAATTCAAATACGATAAAAAAGGCGCAGAGAAAAGTGCCACAGCAGGAAAGGGTGGCGGAAAAAGTGGCGGAAAAAGTGCAGGCGGCGGTGGCAGTAAAGGCGGCGGCGGTGGTAGTAAAGGCGGCGACGGTGGAAAGAAAGATAAAGGCAAGAAAGATAAGAGTAAAAAAGATGGACTTTTTGACATTGAAGACTTTTTGAAAATTATCAGCGACAAAGGAAAGGTCCAAACTCAACCGAAAGCCCCAACAAAACCACTCCAACCAGTAAAAGCACCGGTTCAATCAGTAAAAACACCAACGATTCAGCCAGAACTAACACAAACCCAAGCACCAACAGGCAAATTTAGCCAAAAGATTATATTTACAGAATATACAGAAAGTTATGGAGTTGATAAAAAAACCGATGAAATAATTTTAAAGCAACAAACTAAAAAAACAACAATAGAAATACCAAATACGTCAATTTTACCAACTGCTCAAAGCCAACGAAAAAGGCAAGAAAATGAGAGGACTCTATAAAAGACGAAAACTTTGCAGGTTCAAACTTTAAAACAATTAAATAATTTTAAAACAAAAAACTAAATAAGTTAATTATAATCACTATCTGCAAAAAAATGCCCTATTTACAAATTTTACATATTATGTTAATATTAATATAAAAAATAACATTGCGGAGCAAAAATAAATGGATAGAAATGATAATAAAGAGAAAGCGGTGGCTTTTAGAATAAAACTACCAACGGATAAAGAAAAACGCAAAGAAGCAATTCGTGAAATTCAGGTTACGTTATATAGTTTGCTTTATTATTCATCTTATCAAACTTCCACAATTCCCGATGAAGAGAAAAGAAAAATTTTGGAAGAAAAAGAAAATTTCACACTTGAAGAAATGGTCGAATATTTACGTGAATATAATGAAGTTTCCGAAGGGAGATTGCAGGACCGTATCAATCAAGTTATGGATGAATTAGAAAATCTTAAAAATAAAGATAACCTTAGACAACGGATTTTAGCAAATAAAAGTATAGCCGCATTATCTTGGTTTTTTAGGCAAGACATTGGGAAAAAATTGTTTTTTGAAATTCTCGAAAAAGGCATACGCTTGAATATTGAAGATGCTGCTTGGGAAGCAATTACAAATCCTGATTATTTAACCACTTCTCATAAAAAATATATAAATAATTGGGTTAAGTTATATGAGCAGTATTACGGCAAAGAGAAAACTTTATAAATTTTAATATAAACAAAAAAGTAAGCAAAAGCAAAGGAGATGAATTATGGGGAAAATCTTAGATAAATTATTTGAAAAAATAAAAGGAGAAAGAGGTCCTAGAAATGTTCTTTCAGAAATTCCTATTTATAGCACAAGTTTTAAAGAAGAGCCTATTGATTTAAGTCTTGATAGCGAAGAAGGGTTAATTGGCTACTATCCAAATCCTTATTTTAAAGAAAATGTTAAAAGAATACAAGATTTAGATGAAAGTGCAGTGAAAAATGCAATTAATGACGTAGGAACTTTACTGCACTGTGCGAATGATTCCTGCACTAGACCTCATTATGCAAATCCGCCATCGAGACATGATGGACATTTTTATTCCAGACTTCCGAAAGATGAACTTGACGAAGCAAAAATTGCACTTATGAAAGCAATCAGCACAAGACTTCAACAATATCACCAGAACAGAGAAGTTTTAGAAGATAATCCGCAATATATGAGAATGGTTGAACTTATGGATTCACTTGTTTTGTTTTTTTTAGGAGAAGGACAAAAAATTGGACCGTTTTTGATGCGTACAGCACCAAAACTTGGATATAGAGTTAATGTTGAATGGCCCCTTGCAAATATAATTGTAGGAAACGAAATAAACTTAAAAGAATATTTTGAATCGTGGAATGGATTATATACTCAACTTAACAACACTTTTAAACGAGAAATCAAAGAGTTTGAATTGGAAGAAAAAGGAAAAAGTAGATAATTTTGATTTTGATTAAAATATTTTATAAAAAATAGTTTAAAAACAAACTCCAAAATTAAGATAATCCGAACTTGAAAAAATTGTCTTGATTTGACTTAAAATTCTAAATCTTATTTATACGAGATAAAAGAAAGTTGAAAAATAACTTTCTTTTTTGTTTGTTTTCTTTCTTTCTTTTGACATAAATTAAATAAAAAAGAAGTGAGAAAAATCAGCAGTGCAGTAAATCAATTTTTCGTAAAAATTTCAGCAATGCAAAATTAAGCAAGCAATAAAAATCTTACAAAAAAAATTAAAACAACTCAATAAAGTTCAGCAGTGCAAAAATTAAGAAAAATTTTCAATCTTTAAAATAATTTAAAATGTAGGAGTACACGGGTTGCATCTGCACGGATTGCAAGGGTCGCAAGTAGGAGTGCAACAACGGTTCGCTGATAAGGCAAGCAATAGGAGCAGTAAGAAATTCGTGTTTGTCGCCAACTCAGTACCTGTGCTTTGTGCGAAAATTGAAAGCATTAATACTAATAAAATGTCTTGCGAAAAGTTCATAAATCCCCTCCTTAAATTTAAAATTTGCGAATTTTTTGGTATTAAAATATAAACATATAAAATATACGCCAAACTTTTGCTTAATTTATTGTTTTTCTTTATTTTCTGTTTAATGTCGACATTGACAAAACAGATTTTTATGTATATTTTTTCTATATGCAATTAAGCGTTTTTTTGTTAAAAATAGTTTTTAAATTTTTTCAATATCTTGCAAGCAACACCAACTAAAACTTGAACATTTAAAGAGATGAAATTTAATTCAACAAATAATTTACGAGAAAATTCTCACTCAAAAAAAGAATAAGAAAGGCAAACAAGCAAAAAAAAAGACAAAATTTAGAGAAAAATAAAAAGTTAAAACAGCGAAATGAAAAAAAATAAAAATTTAAGATACAGCGAAAAAGATTATTTGAGAATATAAAATTTTTCAAAGAATATAGAGAAAGAGAATACAGCGAAAGGGAATTTTATGAAAGGTAAATTTTTGCTCTTAACCGAGCGGAACAAAAGAGAAATTTTGGAATATATGCCAGAAAATGATATAATTTTAAAAATGTCTTGTTTTTTTCAAAATTTTGCGGACTACACACGGCTTCGGATTTTGACTTGCTTATGTATGTCGGAAATGTGCGTGAACGACCTTTCGAGCCTTTTAGACATTAACCAAACAACAGTTAGTCATCAATTGCAAATTTTAAGAGGTAAAAAAATAGTTTCATATCGACGTCAAGGAAAAATTATAATTTATTCGCTTAAAAATAAAGCAATCAATGATATGATGCTCTCCGCTGTAAACAATTTCTAACTTTCAGGTTGCAAATTAGAGTTTTTAAAATGTGTTTATATTATTTTATATAAATAAGAAATAGAATTTTTATAAAAAAATAAGGGCGAACTAAATATATTAAATATAAATTCACTTTTTCGTTCTGTTTAAAATGTTTATATTTTAATCACAAAATAAAGTTAAAAATCAAACAAAAAAGAAAGTATTTTCAACTTTCTTTTATTATCTTATATAAGAGATATTTTATTTAAAAAATATTGTAAAGCCCATAATCAAAAAAATTCTTATCAATTTTTTAGTTTTTTTTAATCTAGAAAAGACAATTCGCAAGCATATTAATTTTTATGTTTTTAATCATTTTTATTATAATATAGTAAAGCATTTAATTTAATTTGAATGGAATGTAAAAACGGTACAACTTGATTACTCTTTAAATGTTTTATATCGTTCACAGAAATTTTTTCGCATTTGATTTTTATTTGATAATTATTTTCGTCTTGATGGAGTGAAACAGCAAAATTTATTTTTTTGTTCTCATCCACAGCAATGCCAATTCCGCCAATATTTTCCATTTTTATTTTATTAAGTTCCAGTTTTAAATCTTGAATTACAAAATCAGTTAGTTTAAATTCCACAACTAAATCATCTTTGCGGTCATACGAAATAACACTTAAAAAAAGTTCATTATTTGCAATATTTAAACTCAATAAATCCCAGTCATGAAAAGCGCAGTTTTTATAATTAAACTCATTTTCAAGTCTGTCGAGATTTTCCACTAAATCAGCAACTTCATAAATTGGATAATATTTCATAAAACACCCTCTAAAAATTGTTTTTTTAATCATCTTTAAATAGTCAATAGATATTATTATAAAATTATAATCAAGACAATATATTTAATTAAATTATTTTAAATATTTTCATTATTTTTTTGGCTTTCATTGAATAGTATTTTTAAAATATCAATTTTTTATTGACTTTTTTATGAGAACTTGAAAAACAGTTATCTTTCAAAATTGTTTTCGAAATTTTTTAAATCTTTTTTTAAATTATTATTTTTAAATTTATATTTTGCAACCAGCCAAGCAGTCGCCATAAAAACTGCGGTCAGCCCTAATGAAATTAAATACCAAACAACACTATTTGCGTGCGTTGTATATAATTTAATGAATGAATCATCCATATCTTCAATGCTCCAAGTGTGATACCAATAACCATCGTGGAAGAAATTTTCATCAGCATTTGAATGCACTCGTCTTTTGCTTGTGATGTAGGAATAAGTATATTCTGGATTTTCTATAATTTCCGAAGCCTGTGCCCCAAATTGGGTTAATAAAACACTTCCGATATAGTCATATAAAAATTCGGGAGTTGTTGTTTCAGCTCCGCCAAATTGAAACGAGCTTATTCTTGGTTTCAGTGTGTTTATTGCATCATAAGTTAAAAAAGAATATTTATATTCAAGTGCGGTTTCTTTTCCGCTAAAAAATTGCCACATTTCAACCGTTCCATAGTTTATTTGTACAAGCACATTGTTTTCGGTTGCTCGTACGGAAACGATAATATTTCTGAGATAGTTTGCTTTTTTTTCAGTTTCTAATTCAGTGTTGCTGTTGACTTTTTCGGTAAGTTGAGCTGCCAAAGTGTTTTCTAGCGAACTCCGAGCCTCATTTAAAATTAAATTAAAATTCTCCTGCGTTTCTCCCAAAGTCTCCGCTGTGTTTTCTTTGAACTTTATCGACGCAAATTCTAAAATACCACCCGTTTTGCTAATTTCCGCACCATAATCGACATTAACAAATCCGAATAGCGGAAAAAGCATAGTTAAAACAAGACTTAGACAAAAAACTTTTCTCATCATAAATACCATATTCCATTTACTGTTTTTTTAGACATTAATAAATTTATTTCTTATTTTTATATTTTATATATTATATTATAAAATTATTCAATTAGCAATTTATTCATTGTTTTTTATTAAAACTGCTGAAATAGATTTTTTTTAAAAAGAGAAATTAACGAATTGGCGTGTTGCAGAATTAACTCTTAACTATAAACTTATGTCGCAAATTAGAAGTATGCTAAAAATTGACATTTTTAATAAATTCTGCTATTATTTTTTGTATGAAAAAATACGGATTTCTTTTTGTTTTTATTCTCTCTATTTTTTGCTTTTCAGCACAGTTTTCTTTAAATTTATTTTGTGCCGAACAAAACAATAAGACTTTAAATGGTTTTTCCGAAATATCAAATTTAAGTTTACAATCTGATTCAAACTTAACGAGTGAATCTTATTCAAAAACAATAATTTCCGAAACTTTTTCTTCGCCTGAAAGAGTTAAAGTCATAATGAATAGTGTTTATGTTTATGAAAACGCTGATACAAATTCGAATCCCATTGGCAAGGCATATTTTAAAGATATATATAATGTGCTTTCGGTGGAAGGGGATTTTTATAAAATTGAATTCAATGACGTTAGTGGGTACATATTAACTGCTTATGCAATGGACGCGACAATTTTATCTCCGATAATCAATCTCGACACAAACGCAAGTTTGATTAAAGACAGTGAAGTTTATAGGCTTATAGATAATGAATATGAAGCAGTTGAAGACATAAAACTTGATGCTGAAACAAGAGTAAAAGTTTTAAGTGGCTATGATGCAAATAAGCCGTATTGCTACACATCATTTTCGCTTAACGATGAAATTTTGACATTTTACATACCAACGGAAAACATAGTTGTTGACGGCATAAGCACTCGTGCAATCATTGCAATAACACTTATGGTAACTTGTATTACAATATTTTTAATTTTATATAGTTTTTTAAGAGGCAAAAAAGTAAAATCTATAAAAAACTTCAAAATATGAAAAATTTTTTACGACTCTGATAATTAAAAAATTTTTAAAAAGAATTTATATTTAATATAAAATAAAATACATAAGACCAAATTCAAAAAAGCATTTTTAGTTAAAAAACTTAATAAGTTATTAAGAAAAATTTAAAGAACAATCTAAAAAGTTCATGATATATGTTAGATAATAAAAAATAGGAAATAATTATTTAAAATGATTTGGGAAATTATATTAGAAACGTTAACTGATACTTTAAAAGCCGTGCCAATTCTCTTTATTGTTTATTTATTGGTGGAATTTTTTTCACATAAAAAGCGTGAACAAGCAGTTACAAAAGTTCTCGGAAAATATGGACCTTTAATGTCAGGAGCAATCGGCTGCATTCCTCAGTGTGGATTTTCCGCTGCAATGGCGGACTTATATAGTCGACAAAAAATCACAATTGGAACGCTTTTTGCGGTTTTCCTTGCGACATCAGATGAAGCAATTGCAATTTTAATTGCTCATCCTGAATTTTACGGATATTTATTTTTGCTTATTGCAATCAAGTTTGTGGCAGCGGTAGTTTTTGGATATTTACTTGATTTTTTTGTAAATAAGAGCCAACCACTGAAAGATACTTTTAAGAATTCCAACAATGTAAATGTTTCTGAAAATAACGACGAAGAAAACGATAATCGCGATTTAGAACATACACATTCGCATAAATGTGCATCATGTTGCGGAAAGTCCTGCACTGAATCAATATTTTTTAATACCTTAATTCATGTACTTAAAATTGCCACGTTGCTTTTTATTGTTGCTTTGATTTTAAATTTAATGATTGAGTGGATAGGGGAAGAGCAAATTAAACTTCTTTTAGGCGGTGGCGAAGTCTTTGCAATTTTTATCGCCGCTTTAATAGGGCTTGTTCCAACTTGCGGAATAAGTGTAATTTTTGCTTCGCTTTTTATTTCGGGCATAATTTCTTTCGCAACGCTCGTTGCTGCGCTTTGTGCTGGAACAGGATTGGGACTTGTGGTGCTTTTAACTAAAAACAGAAAAAATGTAAAAGAAAATATTTTTATAATTTTATTACTTTATCTTGTTTCGGTTTTAATCGGAATGATAGTTCATTTGATTGGTTTGTTTTAAAGGTTTAGTAAAACCACACATTGCAAAAACAATTAAATTTAAAAATTTTAATTGAAATAAGTAATGAGTTAACAATTATAAAAAATAGCCTTTATACAATTGAATTTTATTTCAGATGTATTTATAATATAAAATTTTCAATTAGACAATTGACAATTTTTTACATATGTGATAAAATCAATTTTGCTTTGAGAGTATATTTGTAATTTAAGCATAAAGAAAATTATTGAACTTTCAGTAGGAAAAATAAAGATTTAATATTATTATAAAAATAATTTGCAATCAGAAAACAACAAAAGGAGACTATATAAATGAAAGAAGGAATTCATCCCGCTTATCACGATGTTGAAGTTACTTGTGCTTGCGGAAACACATTCAAAACAGGTTCTTGCATAAAAGACAAAAACTTAAAAATTGACATATGCAACAAATGTCATCCATTTTTCACAGGACAACAAAAAATAGTGGACACTGGCGGACGAGTTGAAAGATTCCAAAAACGAATAAAAAAATCAGAATAATCAGCAAAAACCAGACAATCAGAAACACAAGGTTTTATTCTTTGAGTTAAGAAGTATAAATCATCAATATGCAAAAAGTTAAGCAACAACTGAAAGTGGTGAAATCATTGAACTAAACTATGGCGAGTGAATGGTCTTGAACTTAACATTATTGAGTATTGTGGAACGGGGCTTTCATGCAATATATATGCAATATCTTTACTTAAAAACTTAAAGGAATTAAGATTAAACGCAGCAGGTATTAATGATATTTCTTTTATACATCCATTAAATAAAATTGAAGAACTTGAATGTGTTATTAACAATATAGTTGATATTTCTCCACTAAAAAATTTAATTCTGCTAAAATGCCTAACTCTTGGAGAGAACTCAATAAAAAACCTTAGCCCTCTTGAAAATCTTGTTAATCTAGAAAAGTTGGATTTTTCAGGAAATTGTGTAATCAGTCTTGCACCGATTACCAAAATTAAAAATTTGAAATATATAGATTTTTTATATCAACGTCCGCTTATTAAAGACTTAACCCCATTAAAACAATTAAAAAATTTAGAGATTAGAGTAACAGTTGGGAATAATCTTTTTGATGATAGTTTAGCTTCTTACAATGAAATAAAAAGAGTTGCAGAAAAATCCAAAAACATCCTAGGACTTATTAAAGGGGATTATAAAATGTAACTTTGCCCGTATCTTTTTAATAATAAAGAAAATTGTGCGAAATTGAACAAAAAACTAAATGTGTGTGTGAATAACAACAATAATAAAAATCCAAATAAATTCTTACACATATAATGTGCTGATGTGGCTTAGTGGTAAAGCACTGCCTTGGTAAGG
>DIPL01000013.1:84365-90929 GCA_002424095.1 Christensenella sp. UBA5489 | reverse complement strand
ATTTCATAATCACATTTAAGTGCATACGTGCAATATACTCTTAAAAAATCTTTTGCGAACAAAAATGCTTCTTCGTAAGATTCGCCGTCAGTTGTGATTCCAAGGTCAGGAAAATTGACACTAACTTGGTCTTCCACCTTAACAAAAATTGCAGGATATATAAATTGTTTGATTTTTTTCACATTGACCTCTCAGAGAATTTAAGATTAGTTCGAGATTATTAAATAATTAATTTTTATTATACTAAAAGTTTTATTAAAAGACAAATGATTTTTAAAATTTTAATCAGGTGACAATTTCTTTTGTTGTTTCTTGAATTTTTATATAACTATAAACAAAAAAAAGCATAAAAAATTTATGCTTTTTAAGTTAATTAATTTTGTATTTTTTATTTACAACTTTTAACAGAAACCAAGGTCAGGACCATTATCCTTTTCATGCTGTACCTTGCGTTTTTGTAAAATATCTCTTTCACGTTGATTTAAATCAACTTCTCTGAAAAAACTAGGGGTTTGCAACGTTGCACCTGCCAAATCAACAATTGCATCTTTGGATTTTAATCGAATTTCTCTCCCTGCCACAACTTCACTGACTTTCGCTCCGCCAATTGTTATCATATTACTTATAGTGAATTTTTTTTCTGATAATTCAATGTTTTTCTTTGCCATTTCTCCTCCTATTCTAGTTATACTTATTGCATTATAAAAAGCATATTGAATTTCTTTTGTTATGTCCATTATAGCACATAAATTTAAAAAAGTAAATATGTCTCGCAATTTTTATTGTTTGATAATTGCTAATATCAATATAATACAAAAAAAGTATTTTGTAAATACCCTTTTTTTATTTTATAATATTTTGATTTTTATTTATTTTGAAATTCTTTTTTAAATTTTTCAATTGAATCCGCCACATGCTCCATAGCGGATTTTCTGCCTTCAATGCTACCTATGACAACTTTTTTGTTTTCTAACTGTTTATATATTGAAAGAAATTGCGAAAGTTCATCAAATAGATTTTTGGGAAGGTCGGCAAGGTCGAAAAATTGATTATAGAGTGGGTCGCCAAAAGGAATGGCAATCAATTTATCATCCTGTTCGCTTTGGTCAGTCATATTTATCACGCCAATCGGATAACACTGCACAAGTCGTCCGCTTTGAATTGTTTGACTGCATAAAACAAAGACATCAAGCGGGTCGCCGTCCGAACACAGCGTGAGTGGAATAAAACCATAGTTCATCGGATAGTGCATTGCCGTATTAAGTACACGGTCAAGAATGAGAAGTCCTGTTTCTTTATCGAGTTCATATTTATTTTTACTTCCTTTTTCAATTTCAATGAAAGCAAGAAAATTATTCGGTTTAATTCGGTTTTTGGCGATATCTGTCCATACGTTCATAGTTTTTTCTCCATTAACTTTTTTAAAATTTATTTTAAAAATATATCAATATTATATTTGTATTTGATAAAATAGCATAATTAAACAAGTATTACAACTGTTTATGCAAAATTTCATTCGATTTCACAATAAAAAAAACTCAATATTGACATTTTTATAAAATTGGTTTATTATTATTTTTGAAATAATAAACTATTTATAATTTATTAAAAGTTAAAGTAAAGGAGATTTTTATGGATATTTTTAAAAAGAGTTCAAAAAACAACTCAATTCAGGATAAAAAAGAAAAAGAGCAAATGATGGAATGGAATAAAATTAATTTATCTCCCGTCATTTTTAAGAATCCACTTTTCCAAAGTTTTTTAAAATCAGATCCGAAAATAAAAAAAATATGGCATTTGAGTTTTCAGACAACAAAAAAGAAGACAATCAGGCATATAACGGTGTCGTTGCCGTTAAGACTCAAAAATATACAGGGGTACGTGCAAATGAAGAGCAAGTTCTTTATTCTTTTATGTGTTACAATATTGGCACATCTGGTTTGGTTAAGCCGCAAAAAATTATTTTTAAACAAAATTCTGTTTATACCGCAGAAGAAAAGAAAAAATTAAATTTTTTTGATTTCTTGGTTTTAAACCAAAATCGAAAAGATGTTCAATCGGTGAGTTTTTTGGCGTACGTGGACGAATCTTCTCCGACAAACTGGCACGTGAAATGTGAAGTTGACTATGAGGGAAAGCCTGGTTATGAAAAAGGGCTGAAAGAAGTCTTTTACTATTCACACGACGGAACATTATCTGCAAAAGATTATATTGTTCAACAAGACAAAGACAGCAATTTTTATCATTCTTTCATTGCAAAAGATTCAATCGATGATAATATGACTTTAATTGGAAAATTTGCAGTGCTTGAAGAAAATGTTTCTTTATTGGAAATGCGTATGAAAAAAGGTGTCGAAATTGTTGCATTTAATACAAAATCAAATCCCGAAACCTTAATGAACTTTATGGGATATGAAGAAATTATCGACTTAATTGAATCTGATGGCAAACGAAAAGAACTTCAAAAAACCGTAAGACAACCAAACTATAAGCAAGATAGCAGAGACCTCAGTTTGTAAAAAATATAAGTCAATGGAGATAAAAGATGAGTTTAACTGGAAAAAAAATAACCGACCCGAACAAAATTGGAGTTTTAAAACGTGAATTTAAAAAATGGAACGAATTAGGGCTACAATCTGCAATTTTTGAGGAGCCTTCCTTTCAGAAAATTATCCTACCTAATGTTTTAATTGAAAATGTTAATTTTTATGAAAATATTTCAGACGGTGAGCAATTCAATGGAACAACTTGCTGTGGTAAAATCAGAATGATAACCCATACTGAAATAGACAGAAATTTTTCTTTTGTTTTATATACCAATGCTTCGGGTAATATGCAGAAAATTTTCTTAGAACTACTTCCTGACAATCCAAATCACTGCTTTGGTACAGGCGAATTGCTAAATTACAGTTGCCTTGCATGCACAATTTCACCCGATAAACAGTTTGTGGAAGCCGAATGTGTTTTAAAAAATAAACCACGAGAATTATCTTACTATATAACAGGCGAGGGCTTAATCGCAAAAGATTTTATTGAAGAAATTCAAAGCAATAATGATAAAAAATATTTACATCATTTTGTAAAGCGTGCCCCTAATAATGATACTGCCTTTTTGATTGGAAAAGGTGAAACAAGTAGGGACATTCATTTGTTTGAACTTGAAAATCAAACAAATTCTGATGAAATTCTTTATGAAATTATTGCAAAAAGCCAGAATAAAGATTATAGAATTGAGGCAATGAAATTTAAAGAGATTAGAGATATAATTGAACTAGATTCAAAGATTAAAAAATTTCGTACCACTCATAAGAATATATCAAAAAGTTTTCAAGATGAAGGAATGAATAAATAATAAGAATTTTAACGAAATAAATCATATAAAAAATAGCGGGGTTTTATGCAATCTAAATTAAATCTTGTTCCTATTACTTTCAAAGGTCAAAAATTAATAGATATTTCCGAAGAAGTCAAATCTTTACGCTTTTTTTCAAGTCATTGCAGGTTGAATTCAGCAATATGTGCAAATGTTGAATTTATTGATTTTGCGAGAAAAATTGAAAGTATAAAAAGCAATATCGGGACTTTGTTGGCACAAACAATAGATAAAAATGTAAAAGGCGAAGTTACAATCAATGAAAATGATTCAATAATTACATATGATTTTCAGATAGAAAGAGATAATAGGAGTTTAAAACCGCAAAGAATTATTTTTATTCCAAGAGCAATTGATTATAAACAACCACTAAAACCAACACTTTGTTTTACATCATTCAATACAGAACTTGTCAAAGGTAAAAATGTACTTGTTGAAAAAATCTTCACACCGAAACAGAAAGAAATTGACTATTACACAAATCTCGGACCATCATGGATTTTGCGCGACTATGTCGAAAAAACACAACATTCCTTTAAACATCTACTCTTTACAAATTTCTTTAATCGTTCTCCATATTATTTTATATGCGAAAGCCAAACTTATGACGAATTTTATTTTCCGACTTTTCCGTATCGGATAATGAGAAGGCAGGCTTTCCTTTTCCGTGAGTTCTTAAATGAAAATGGAAAAATTATTAAAGAATCAAAGTTGAATTGTAAATCTTATAACGAAATTACACGCCAAGATATTGATGAGGCTCTTTTGGAAAACAGTTCTATAAATTCTTTTTTCGAGCCTACAAGATAGATACTTAACATTATAAATTCATTTAAACATTTTGATAATTCTTAACCTTTTTAAATCATATTGTGAGTTAATTTACAAATTACTCACTTTTTTTATTTCAATTTTAATTTTGCCTAATATTTTTTTCTCTATACGACTTATATAACTTTGTGAAATGCCAAGTAAATCGGCGACTTCTTTTTGTGTTTTTTCGCCACTACCCAAAAGTCCAAACCTTAATTTCATAATTTCCTGCTCACGTGGACCAAGCTTATCGAGAGATTTCCAAAGAACTTGTTTATCCGCATCGGTTTCCAAATTTTTTGCAACATTATCTTCTTCATTTGAAAGTATGTCTGCCAGTAAAAGTTCATTGCCTTCGTTATCATAATTTAAAGGATCATCTAAACTTACTTCCAGTTTTTGCTTTGAACTTTTGCGAAGTTGCATAAGGATTTCGTTTTCAATACATCTGGACGCATAAGTTGCAAGTTTTATTTGTTTGTGAAGTTTATATGTTTTTATTGCTTTTATAAGTCCAATTGCACCAACGGAAATTAAATCTTCAATATCAATGTTTGTATTACTGAATTTTTTTGCAATATATACAACAAGTCTTAAATTATGTTCAACTAATTTATCTCTTGCTTGCATATTGTTTCGTGCTGTTTCTTCAAGTAAAACACGCTCTTCTACACTGTCCAACGGTAACGGTAGTGCATCGTTCCCGCAAATGTAAAGGACAATGTCTTGTGCTGACATAAAATTTACTTTTTTAAAAACCATTTTGAATTTGAAAAATATTTTTTTGAACTGCTTAAAAATTATTTTGAGCAATTTGAGAGGTAGTTTACAAGATTTTCCAAACACTATTTTGAAATAATAAAATATACTTGACAACGTTTTCATTTTTTATCTCCATTTTTATTATAATTTTTTTTAAAATGCCTATATTATTTTTTGATTATTCTATTTTGTTATCTAATAAAATTTTGGGATGCAATAACAATCCGCAAGAAAGTTTTTCATCAAAATTTGCAAAACTTAAAGCAACGCAAATATCTTTTAAATTTTTCCAACCTTCTTTTTGCTTTATATTTATACAATCAATTTCAAATATGAGCATTTTGGTTTTTTTCGCAACTGAACCGACATCTATGTAATGTGCATTTTTTAGATTTTCAGGAATTTGTCCAAGTAAAATTTTATGTAAAGGAACATCGCTATAAATTTTATTAAAATTATTATATGTGATTATATTCACCGGCTTTCCTGTCAATGGGTCCATAAGTGTGTTTCCTGTATCTAGAAACGCAAAAATTTTAAGTGATTTGTTATTCGCAAGCAAAATTGTTTTATATGTGAAATTCGCATTTAGATTTTTCAATTTTAATACATCTAAAATTTTAAAAAGCAATGCGGCAATAACAAAAAAAACCAAGATAATCAGCCACATAGGCAAAGACAAATGATAATAAATGTTGCCGTCAGTTAAAATGATTTCTCCGAATGTGAACGCCACTAAAAAACAAAATCCTCCGAATAAAGCAGTAACAAGCAAAAATGTAAAAAAATTAAGAGCGAATTGTTTGAAACTTTGAATTTTAAAAGCAACTAAAATCATTGTTATTGCTGTTAAAAATTTATATAACAAGAGCCAAGTGGCATATAAATTAATATATAAATTAAAAATCGTAAAAATTACACCAATTATGGCGGAAATTATAAAAAAAATGAGTTTTCGGTTTATTTTTAATAATTTAGCCGTGAAAAATAGAATGAAAAAATTTATAATCAAATTATCTAAAATTATATCTTCTATGTAAATTTCTTGAAATCCCATTTTATTTAGACTAGTTCAAAAAAAGTTTATATTCAAAGTTTTTTCATATGCTTTTTAGAATGATTTTGTTCTTTTTTTTGATTTTTTGATTTTTAATAAAGCTATTTTCTTAAATAAAAAAATGCAATGCTCTCATTGCATATATTTTTTTTAATTGTCAATCCTATTTTAGAGAAATAGGAGTTTAAATGGCTAATAGAGTTTCAATATCCGGCGTAGATACGAACAAACTTCCAAAATTAAAGTCCGCCGAACTCGAAAATCTAATGAAAAAGGTTAAAAGCGGAGATGAACTGGCAAGAGAAGAATTTATTGTTGCAAATTTACGACTCGTTCTGAGCGTGGTTCATCGCTTTTCAATGAATCCTGATAAATCTGATGATATGTTTCAGGTTGGCTGCGTTGGTCTTTTAAAAGCAATCGACAATTTCGACATAACTCTCGGACTTAAATTTTCAACTTATGCTGTTCCAATGATAATCGGTGAAATAAGGCGTTATCTCAGAGATAACAATTCAATTCGTGTTTCACGCAGTTTAAGAGATATTGCATATAAGGC
>DIPL01000013.1:67419-84195 GCA_002424095.1 Christensenella sp. UBA5489 | reverse complement strand
CTTAGAAATTCCAATGGCTCAAATTTCGTTTGCACTCGATGCCATAAGCGACATTATCAGTTTGAACGAACCAATTTATAACGACGGAATGGACAATGTTCGAATTATGGACCAAATTTCTGATACTGAAAATACAGATGAAAACTTTTTGGAAGTTATTGCATTAAAAGATGCACTTATAAAACTTAACCCACGAGAAAAAGAAATTTTAACACTTCGCTATTTCATAGGCAAAACTCAAATGGAAGTAAGCGATGAGGTTGGAATTTCTCAGGCGCAGGTTTCTCGACTTGAAAAAAATGCTTTGGAAATTATCAGGAAAAATATAACATAATTAATGTTGAAAGAATTAATTATGTATCCCACAAAAAAATTATAAAATTAAAGTTCGTCAAGAAATTTAATAAAATTCGTTATATCTTTGAATTGTCGATAAACTGAGGCAAAACGAACATATGAAACTTCATCCAAAATTTTTAATTTATCCATAACTTTTTCGCCAATTTCATCCGAAGTGATTTCTTGTGCCATTGCATTTTGAAATTCTTTTTCAATTGATGAACTAATTTCATCAATTTGATTTAAACTGACTGGTCGTTTTTCACAGGCTTTAATAATTCCTTTTTTTATTTTCATAATATCAAAAGGCTGGCGACTACCGTCTTTTTTTATAACTAAAATTGGAGTGCTTTCAATTGTTTCATAGGTCGTAAACCTTTTGCCACATCCTAAACATTCACGACGTCGCCTTACCGAATTGTTTTCGGGTGAAGCACGTGAATCTAAAACTTTACTATTTTGACAATTACAAAATTGACATTTCATTTTATTTCTTCCTTACAAAATTATTTCATTATTATTTTAACTTTTATAGTTATATTATATAATAAATTTCATAATTTGTAAATTGTTTAAATAATAATCTAAATATTTTTTGTGCCTTTAATATTAAAACATAGAAATTTCAATTTCTACTATGTATTACACACGCACTTGGTGGTGTTGGAGAATAGAGTTCAACTAAAATTGTATCTTCGCCTATTTTGCAAATTTGCGTGAAAGGTATAAAAAGTTCCTGACCGCTTTTAAACACATTCCAAAAACTACGGCTGTTTGGAACAACAAGCCCTGTTATTCGTGATGTTTGTAAATCAAAAACAACGTCAATAATATGACCGAGTCTTTTACCGTCGACAACATTGACGACTTCTTTGCATCTCAATTCTAGAAATGAGCACTCCAAAATAAATATCCTTTTTGATTAATTTTAAATGAAACGTTTCTTTTTGATTATTATATGAATTATTTTACATAAAAGACTATAAATTGACATTATTTTATATTATTTTCGAATTTTTCGCTGATTTTAAAACTCAATTATATATTTGTTATAAGGCATTATCAACAATAGTATAACGTTGTGAATAGTTCTAATATTTCTTTGTATTTCATAGATTTATTTTATGGCAAAATGCGAATTTTTAAATCTACAAACAACAAAATTTTCTTTATTACAAGCAGAAATAAACAGAGAATATGAAATCGTAGATATTGACGAATATTTTGAAAAATCAAATAAAAAAAATCTTGATTGCAGTGAAAACTTGGAAAATAACTCTAAAAATCTATCTTATAATTTAAAAATTTTTAGAAGACTTGCAGAACTTGGTATTATTAAAGGCGAAAAAATTACTCTTTTAAAAAAATCTTTTTTGAATAAAACCTTACTGATAAAAATAAAAGGTTACGCACTTTTAATAAGTTCGGAAATTGCGAATCAAATTTTAATAAAATAAGGATAATTTATGAGAGAAATTTTGCTTGTCGGAAATGCTAATACGGGAAAAACTACACTTTTAAATACACTTACAAAAAGCGACGAACATACAGGAAACTGGCACGGCGTAACCGTTGAAGAAAAAATCAAATTTTTTGCGTATGGCGGGCAAAAATATCCTGTTGTCGACTTGCCGGGAATTTATTCTCTTACCGCACTCAGTTTTGAAGAACAAGTTGCAATTGATTATATTTTTTCAAATAAAAATAGCCTTATTCTCAACACTTGCGATGTTTCTAATTTGCATCGTAATCTTTTTTTGACTTTGGAACTTATAGAATTCGGCGTAAACGTTATACTTCTCATCAACACAATGGGGAAAAAAGATGCAAAAATTGATATAAAAAAAATCAAACGTGAACTTGAAATTGATGTGGAAGTTTTAAATTTTGATAATAAAAAAGAAGTGGCAACTCTTAAAAGCAAAATTGCAAAAAAGTTTAATGAAACAAAAGATTCAACTCAAAAAGATTTTGATATTTTTAAAAAAATTTATTCACCGACAATATATAATTATATAAAAGAAAATGCACTAAATTTAAAACTTGATATGTTCCAAACAATTAAAATAATTGAAAAAGATGAGCATTTTATAAACTCTGAATTTAAAGATGAAACGGCAAACTCAAAATTTGAACATAGTTCTCTTTCTGAACCGCCATTTAAAATTGATTATGCCATTCTTGCGAAAGAAAAATTCGATTTCATAAAAAAAATTTGTGATTTTAGAAAAAATAAAAGAGCATACGGCGAAGAATTTTTAGATAAAATTTTACTTAATAAATTTTTAGCAATTCCAATTTTTCTATTAATTATGCTGTCTATTTTTTATTTAACTTTTTTTTCAGTCGGTGCTTATTTTTCTGATTTATTAAGTTATATTGTGCAAGAACAAATTGGTTCTTTTATTATAGATTTTTTTAAGACAATTTGCTCAATACCGTGGATTTGCGGGCTTGTTGAATTCGGGCTTATAGGTGGCGTTGGAAGTTTAGTTTCATTCTTGCCACAAATTGTTTTTCTCTTTCTATTTCTTGCAATTTTAGAAGATAGCGGATATTTTTCACGTATTGCATTTATTTTTGAAGACCTTTTGAACAAAGTCGGACTTTCAGGAAAAAGTGTATATACACTTCTTATGGGCTTTGGCTGTGCCGCTAGTGCAGTTCTTACGGCACGAAATATGGATAATCAAAAATCAAAAATCAAAACTGCAATTATAACGCCATATATGAGTTGCTCGGCAAAACTTCCGATTTACGCCGTTCTTGGTGGTGCATTTTTTGGAGCAGGAAATATTTTTATAATTTTTTTGCTTTATCTCCTCGGTATTTTTGTCGCATTATTTATGAGTGTGTTGTTAGATAGATTCGGACTTAAATCACATGAAAATTTTTTTATTTTAGAATTTCCACCTTACCGCATTCCAAAAATTTCACGGCTTTTTAAACTTATATGGTTAAATATGAAAATATTTTTAATTAAAATCACAACTATTTTTATATCTGTAAATATTATCGTTTGGTGTTTAAGCAGTTTTTCATATGATTTTTCTTATGTCGTATTGAGTGGAAAAAAGAGTATGTTGCAAACACTCGGAGAGTTTCTTGCGCCAATTTTTGCACCACTCGGCTTTAATAATTGGGGAGCAGTTTCAGCACTCATAGCAGGTTTCGTTGCAAAAGAAATTGTCGTGTCCTCAATTGCAATTTTTAACGGTATAAGTGTACAATCCAACGAAATGAATCATCAAGTTTCAGATTCAGTGATTAATCCAAATTCCGCAGTGCATTTCACTGCTGCTTCGGCAATTTCATATATGAGTTTTTGTTTGTTATACTGCCCTTGTCTTGCAACAATTGCAATTTTAAAGCGAGAAATCGGTACCAAATGGATGCTTTTTGCAACTGCAATTCAATTAGTCATCGCATATATTGTTTCATTTATCATATATAACTTATATATTTTAACCGAATCTATCGGAATTTTTAATGTTCTTTGCATTGTCGTTTGTGCGTTCATAGTTCTTCTTTCATTTGTTTCGATTTGGGACTATATAAGTAAAAAAAATGCGTGTAAAAAATGCGGGCTATGTATAAGGTAATTTTTTATAATATTTAGACAAATTTTATGTAATAAGTTAAAAAAGCAGTGCATAACATATATTAAATACGGAGGTTTTAATGGAAAATTACTCTATTTATAAAGATATTAAGGATAGAACAAATGGAGATATTTACATCGGTGTTGTCGGTCCGGTGCGAGCAGGAAAATCGACTTTTATAACTCAATTTATGCAAAATATGGTTGTTCCGAATATTAAAAACAGGAACGTAAGAGAGCGGACAATTGATGAACTTCCACAAAGTGCAGAAGGTCGTACAATTATGACAACTCAACCTAAATTTGTGCCGAACGAAGCAGTAAAAATCAGTGTAGCAAGCGAGAACGGTGGCGATATTGAAATGAATGTCCGAATGATTGATTGTGTTGGCTATTTAATTGCCGGCGCAATGGGACATGAGGAAGGAGACAAGCCACGTCTTGTTAAAACACCGTGGACTGACCATGAAATGCCTTTTGAAAAAGCGGCTGAAATTGGAACAAAAAAAGTTATCGATGAACATTCAACTATTGGTATTGTTTTAACAACTGATGGCACAATCAGCGATATACCCCGAAGCAATTATATTGAGGCCGAAGAACGTGTTGTACGTGAGTTATCTGAAACAAATAAGCCATTTATTATTCTAATAAATTCAAGAGAACCTTCAAGTTCGGAGTGCTTAACTCTTAAACAAAAATTAGAAAACAAATACAACGTTCCAACAATGGCGATTGATGCAACAAATTTAACAAACAATGATATTGAGCAAATGTTTGAGAAAATTTTGCTTGAATTCCCTATTAAAGTTTTAAAAGTTAATATGCCTGAATGGATGCAGGCGCTTCCTTATGATAATGAAATTATTTCTTCAATATTAAATGAAGTGAGAAAATTCAGCGACAAGATAACTAAAATCGGGCAAATTGACAAATCTGCTGTTGCTTTTAATGATAGTAGCGATTTCGACCCTGTTGGAATTGATAAAATCAAACTTGGCGATGGTTATGTTACTTTTAAGATTATGCCAAAGCCACATTTGTTTTACAAAGTGCTCTCGGCACAATGCGACACGGAAATTAAAAATGATTTTCATTTAATAAATTATATTCGTGAACTTGCGCACGCTAAAAAAACATATGAGAGATTAGAAGATGCACTTATTCAAGTCGAACAAACTGGTTATGGTGTTGTTAATCCACGTATTGAAGATTTAATGCTTGATGAACCAGAAATTGTTAAGCAAGGTGGACGATTCGGCGTTAAATTGAAAGCTTCTGCATCAAGTCTGCATATTATGAAAATTGATGTTGAAACAGAAATAAATCCGCTTGTTGGCACAGAACAACAAAGTCAAGATTTGGTTACCTATCTCAATAATGAATTTGAAAATAATTTAGATAGCATTTGGGAAACGAATATTTTCGGAAAGAGTTTACATTCACTTGTAAGCGATGGCATAAAATCTAAAATTGTGCTTATGCCTGTCGAGGCACAGCGAAAAATTCGAAAAACTTTAACACGTATTGTTAACGAGGGCAAAGGTGGTATCATTTGTATTTTATTGTAATTACTTCATCTGATTTTTAAGTATTCTATTAATAAAAAACGGCATATAATATGCCGTTTTTTTATTGTTTTATAATTATCTAGATAGTCCAACTGCGCTTGCTCCTCGTCCCTGCGTACCCCTGGTTATGTTCACACCTTTATTTATCTTTTCCAATTTTGCAATCTCCGCTACTATTGATAACACTGCCTTGTTTACGTCATCGTGATTTATATTCTTAAAGGTTTTATCAATATCAGTTCTAAAATCCGAATAATCAAGCGATGCCTTTTCACGTGAACGCAAATAAGATGCCGAAACCTTATCTCTTAAAACAAGCCCTTCCATACGGATTTTATCTGGGCGTTTAATCAAAATTCTTAAATCACATTTATCCCATACACGTTCTGCCAAAGGTAAAAGCGAATATTCTAAAATTAAATATTTGCTCTCTGTATTTCTCATCTTTTGGAAAATCATTCTTTCCATTTTTGGCCAAGTTATTTTTGTTAAAAAATCCATGCTTTCATCATCGTTGAAAACAATCGCTCCGAGTTTCTTTCTGTCAATTTCTTTATTTTCATCCAAAATTTCAGCACCGAATTTCTTTACAAGTTTATGTTTAATTTCAGGAATAGCAGTTACATCATGCCCAATTTCATCAATTGAAACAAGTTCGCTTGCATTTCCTAATTTTTCTACAACTTTTGTCGCAATAGTTGTTTTGCCACTTCCAGTTGCCCCTGTTATACCTATTATCATTTTTACCCCTTTTTATGTATCCCTCTTTATTATTATATTTAAAAATTAAAAATAAATTCTTAAAGGTTCTTTTGAATTATAACTCAACCACCTTAACTTGTCAAGACTGCTCTTTTCCAACTTCATACTTAAATTGCTATTTTTTCATAATTTTTAATTGAAATTTATAAAACTTTTTAACATAAATCAAAATATTGCCTATTGCAAAAATTTCTAGTTGGAGTATAATCTTAATAGAGGTATTTGATATGGAAAACATAGGAAAAATCAATGTGGAAAATTCAATAACAAAGTTTTTAGATAGAAAACTTGATATTTTTAAAGTAGAATCAAAACTTGACCCCATTGAAGAAAAGGTTGTTAGAGAATGTATAACACAACAAGGTTATGAAAGATATGCACGTTGGACGAATTATTTAAATTCTTATATGACATTATTGCCTTTTGAATATAATGAAATTTGCCAACAAGTTTTAACACACGGCTTGAAACCTATTCTTAAATTTTGCGATGAAATTAAATCTAACGATTACAAACTTTCTGTTTGTCCAACATCCGAATTTGAGTTGCTGGCATCCGACGCATATCAGTTTTCCTGTCAAATGGAAGTTATTTCGCATATTGAATCTGAAATTTCAAGAGAAAAACTTAAAGAGAAAAAGAAAGAAATTCAACGTATTATAATATTATCTTAAAGAATAATAATTCTAAAATTGAAAGCAATTTAATAATTCTTTTAGTCATAAAAATGATTTAAAGTTTTATCTAAATTGCTTTGTTTTTTTTCTCTTTTAAGTTATAATAAGTTATTATGAGAGTTATTCCACGTAAAACTAAAATTAAAATGGAATTTATCAAGGGGATTACCCTTGGAGATATAATTCTCGGCGTTATTGGTGTAGCGGTGGCTATTGCACTTTTCGCGAGTAATTTTGCAAACAATCTTGGCATATGGATTGGTTTTGCGTGGGTTACTATTATTGTTTCTTTATATTTCCACGTTGCAGATAATGTTAGACTTTATTATACACTCGGATATATTCTGAGATTTTTTGCTCAGCGGAAGAAATTTTCCAAAGAAAAAATAAAGGGACATTCTCCGATTTCTGACATTGTTCCATTCGTCGGGCTTCATCAAGACCGCTTTGTTGATTTTGGCAAATATTATGCACAAGTTATTGAAGTTCAACCAACTGAATTTGGACTTTTAAATGAACAAAAGCAAAATATGCTGATTGAAACTTTTGCAAATGCGTTGCGACGTCTTTCTAACGAACAAACAGCTTCAATTGTCAAACTCAGCAAGGCAATGATTTTAGATGATTATATATATAGTGAAGACAAAAAGTTTGATGACCTTTTGGAATTGCAATATGAAAAACAAATAACACAAGATGAAATTGATGCACGTTCGGGTGTTTTCGAAGAAAGAGTGTCCCGAATTGAAACCTTTAACAGACAAGAAAAAATTTATAAAGACCATTTTTATATTGTCGTATATGATAAAGACCGTGAAATTTTGGAAAATACAACAAACGGAATGATGACAACGTTGCAAAATTCACCGACACCTCTTACAACTGAGAAATTATATGGTCAAGAATTAAATATCTTTTTAAAGGCGAATTTCGGAAAAGAGTTCGATGAACGAGAATTGGAAGTTATTCCAATGTCAAAACATATGAATTGGGTTTTACCTGATAAAATAAAATTTCAAGCAAGTCGCTTTTGGATTGACGATAATCCTTATAGAAGTTTTGTTGTTTCGGATTATCCGTTGCAAGTCCCTAATGCGTGGGGTGCAGCACTTTTTTTGCTTGACAAAACAAAAGTTGTAACAAAAATAAAACCTATTCCAAAAATGGATGCTGAAAAAATAATTGATAAAGCAATTATTGAAATGGAAAGCAAACTTTATAAATCCAGCAGAAGTTCACGACAAATCGAAAATCAAACGCACTTGGATACTCTTAAAAACTTGCTTGTCGGCTTGAAAAATAACAACCAACAACTTTATAATGTAAATACTTTTATAACCTGTGAAGAACCAGCAAGGAAAGAAGTCCGCGCTATCTTAAAGCAGGAAGGTTTTAGATATTCTGAAATGTTCGGACGACAAGTCGATGCTTTTGTCAGTTCAAACATTTCAATGCGTGATAACGTTAAAGACACTTTACGTGGAATTCCAACTTCAACACTTGCTGCGATTTTCCCATTCATTTCTGGTGCATTGCAAGATAAAAACGGTATTTTCATTGGAGAAAACGAATATCCTGTTTTCGTAGATTTTTTTGTCCGTAATCGCGAACGTGTCAATAGTAATATGATGATAATTGGAAAATCAGGTTCAGGAAAATCTTATGCTGCAAAAACAATGCTTGCGAACTTTGCAGCCGACAATGCAAAAATTTTCATTTTAGACCCTGAAAATGAATATACTCCGCTTTGTAATAATTTAAAAGGTAAATTTATTGATGTCGGTTCATCGGAAATGGGAATTTTTAACCCGTTCCATGTAATCACTTCATTGAAAGATGATATTTTGGAACTTGAAGAAGTTGAAGATGCCGAAACTGAACTCAGTGAAAGAAAAGCCGATACCGACACTTTTTCGGTTCATTTGCAATTTCTGGAACAGTTTTTTAAAACAATTTTGCAGGGAATAAATAGTGATGCTTTTGAAACTCTTAACAGTTTAATTGTTGAACTATATCAAAGAAAGGGAATTGATAATAATACCTTATTTTATAAATTAACACCTGAAGACTATCCTATTTTTGACGATTTATATGACCTTATCAGCGAAAAGATTGAAGAAGAACAAGATGAATATCATAAGCGAAACTTTGTAACCGTGCAAACATATATTAAAAAATTTGCTAAGGGCGGACGAAATTCAAACCTTTGGAATGGCCCAACCTCAGTTACAACAAAAGAAAACTTTGTCTGCTTTAATTTCCGTTCATTGCTTGCTAACCGTAATGAAATAATTGCAAATGCGCAAATGCTTATGGTTTTCAAATTCCTCGACAATGAAATCATAAAAAATCGTGATTTTAACCTTAAATTTAATACTAAGCGAAAAATTATTGTTACGGTTGATGAAGCGCACGTTTTCATTAATCCGGACTATCCAATTGCTTTGAACTTTATGCAACAGATGGCGAAAAGAATTCGAAAATATAATGGTATGCAAATCATTATTACGCAAAATATCAAGGACTTTGTTGGTTCGGCAGAAATTCAAAGACAATCGACAGCCGTTATTAATGCCAGTCAATATTCTCTTATCTTTGCACTTGCCCCAAACGATATGAACGATTTAGTTGATCTTTATAGAAAGTCGGGCGAGATTAATGAAGAAGAACAAAATTCAATTGTTACGGCTGGCGTTGGTCAAGCATTTCTCATTACAAGTCCAATGAGTAGAACAATGGTGCAAATTATTGCTTATGACTATGTAAAGAGGTTGTTTGGCGAATAAAAATATTTAATAGATTTGCAGCTTTCGCAAAAGAAATGTTAAATAAATCTCACAAATTAATCAGTTTGATTTCAGTTTGATTTTTACAAATAAATAATAATTCCTTCAATTTTTTATTAATTTTGACATATTGACAATTACGCAATTTCTTGTTATGATATTGTAAACCATTTTAAGATATATGAATATAAAATTAAGGAGAAAATATGGCAATACCTACAGGAAAAATGGAGAAACGTCGTGATTTTATAAATTTCACAAAAGACCCGACAGGTACGTCATTAAATTATAAAAATCCAGGTTTGGCAAGTGTTTTGTTCAAACAATTAACATTTGCACAAAGCCTTAGAAACAACCCAGAACTTCAAAGCGTTGACTTAAACACTGCTCAGGTTTCTAAAACAATAACGGCAACAGCAAATCATTTAATGGAAAAGAGATCTTTAAACACAGGGAAAAAATCCGTTTTACAAGAATTTAAAGAAAGTGGTATGATTTTGCTGGGCGGTAGGGGTCAAAAAATGTATTTTGAAAACTATGGCTGTGGTTTTGAAGGAGAAGGAATTTATCAGCAGGCTTTTCATTTAAATGATAAACCGATAGCAGGTTTTAATTCAGAAAATGCTTTATCAGTTAATCTCTATCCAATGCCGATACCGAATGTTACCGCTGAAACAGTAAATAGTTCGGCTTGTAATGGACTTCGATATCACATTTATAGTTCACCGCTTTTAATTGCACAGATGCGAAAGCGAATTTATGAAAAAAACGGACATTACTTCATTGACTCTTATTATAATAAAGTTGGAAATTGGCTTGCCACAAAATTCACCTTATTTTCAAATGATGCAAAGAAAGGTAAATATACGCACTATTTTGTAATTAGCAAAGAAACTTATAATTATCAGTATGAAAAAGACTGGAATGTATATAATTTTGCACAGAAAAAGCTTAACCCGTTCGACCAAAAAAATGAATTTGAATATTATATGGGAATTTTATCAAACGATAATAATTATATATTTGATGTTCCGACAATAAAAGTTTTGCCTTATGGAAAGTTTGTTAGTTTACCTAAATCAGGACCGGAAATCAATAAGGAAGATTTTGAGCAAATTTTCGGAATTTCACGCCAAAGAGAAGCACAAAGGTAGAAATTTATGTGTGTAGTGGACTATGATAAGATAAATAATTCGTTTGACGAATGCTTATTTAATAAAATATCTTTTGATGAAGACATAATGAAAACTTGTGCTTTCACAGGACATCGCCCTGAAAAATTGCCGTGGAACAACAACGAGAGTGATGAAAGATTTTCAACTTTAAAAGAAAAATTAAAAACCGCTATAAAACAGGCAATTGATAATGGCTATTTAAATTTTCTTTCAGGAATGGCACGTGGAATTGATATGCTTGCCGCAGAGTTAGTTTTAGATTTTAAAAAGCGGTATAAACAAATTAAACTTTATTGCATAATTTTTTATGATAACCACGATAAAAACTGGTCTTTGGAAGATAAAAAAAGACATTCAAATATTTTAAGTCAATGCGATAAAAAAATCGTTTTGGCAAAAAAATATTGCCCTGCTTGCATTGAGAATGGAAATAGATTTTTGGTTAATAATTCTTCACATTTGATTGCTGTTTGGAATGGAAAGCCGAGCGAAACAAAAAACACCATCGAAATTGCAAAAGAACAAAATAAAAATATACAAATCATTTTAATTTAATCATTTTATTAAGTTGTAAAAAAAAGACATTATGTCTTTTTTTTATTATGAGAAATTCCAACTCAAACCCGTATAAGCAGCGGGTTTCCACACTTTTTAAAAATTGACTATTGAAATTTATAAAGAAGTGTTGTATAATAATTATACATTCGCAAAAACAGCAAAAATATGACATAAAATCAAAATAATATATATTTTGGAATTAAAAAATAGCAGGAGGAGAAAATGGTAAAACAAAAAAAAATAAGAAAAACATCTTTGATTATTACGGGACTTTTAATTTTTTCCGTGCTCTTATTTGCTGTTTGCAATACTTTTATCTCACTTGCAAAAAATGAAAATGAAAAAATTTTTGCTTATTCCCCATTCAAGACTTCTCAAACGTCATTAAACTATAATGGTGGCGATGGTTCAAAATCTAATCCATATCAAATCGAAACAGTTTCTGCTTTAAGGGCAATGCGTAATGAAGTTAATAACGGAAAAACATACGGTAGTTCTTATTTCATTTTAACAAGCAATTTAAATCTTAAAGATGAAGGTTATTGGACGCCGATAGGTGTTTTTGGAAAACTTTTTTGCGGTGTTTTCGATGGTAACGGCTATACAATTTCAAATGTTACACTACAAAAAGACTTTATATATAATGGTGTTTTTGGAAATATAAGAAATGCAAAAATAATGAATCTACAATTAAAGGAAATAACTCTAACTGGATTTACTTCAAACACCACTTATGTTGGCGGGCTTGTCGGCAAAGTAGATGGAGATTCTGAAATTTCTCATGTTTCAATTACAAACAGCAATTTATCTTTGAAAAAATCAACATCTAATAATAGTTTTGCACTTGGCGGACTTGTGGGGGCATCAACTGGAACAAGACTTACAATAAAAAATTGTGTTTCTCAATCAGTTTCAATTTCGACTGCAAAATCAGATAATTATTTACACTATACAGGTGGCTTAATTGGTTTTGCTGAAAGAGTTTACGTGTCATCAACCAATAGTTATATTCCAACTGTAATCAGCAATTCATATTCAATTGGAAATGAATTGATAGATTTTAAATTAATTCAAACTTTTCAAAGTGGCGATACGCAAAAAGATAATATTATTGTGACAAATTCATATGCTGATATAAACCAAAGAAGTTTGTTTTTTGGTCCGCACGGAAACAATAATTTCGACAAGGTTTGGGATAAGGAACAATTATTCCAATCGTTAAACAATCAGTGGCACCCTAACACTTGGATTAAATATGGAAATCAAGTTGTTTTGAAAGGTGTTGACAATGTTTTTTTTGAACTTGACAATTCAGAAAATATAAGAATTCAATCAGATATGAATTATCCATACCAAAAAAATTATGATAGAAAAATCACACTTACTGGTATAAATGACCGAGTTGTAATGGACATAAAAATTCATCAGTCAATATATTTAAATACTTACGATAATTCAAATTTTACTACACTGAAACAAGAAGCAAATTTTGGATATTATGAGAAAAAAAGTAATTATAATGTTTATTTATCTTTTAATATTTCAAACGTTTTTGGAAATATTGAAGATAGACAAGGATTTTTCACAATTTCTCCAACGCTTTTATTGACAAAAATTGATATGCCTGTTGTGCAGAAATATTATGATATAACAACAAACACTTGGCAAATCACGGATGGCGGAAACATTACAAATGTTATGCGTGCAAGTGTGATTAATTATGATTTTATTGACAAAATTATAAGACAAAATGATTATTTAAATCATACTTATATAAGCGAAATAACCGAAAAACGCTATGAATTTTCAAAGGCTGGTACGGTTGCAATAACCATTACAACACCGAATTTTAAAATAACCCCTGAACATTTAAATTTAATTGCTGACGGCTATACTTTAAATGTTTTATATACAAACGGATTTATGTTCCAAACAAAAGCGGATGCGCTTACTATAAACAATTATTGGCTGTCGGGCAAGGAAAATCCAGCAGTTTACACTAAAAATGGAATGCAATTCACATCTATTTCGCTTGGAGCGGGGAGTTCGCTTATTATGCCGAGCAGTGGTAGTTTTGCTTTTGTTGGCTGGTCGGCGGTTGAGCAAACAGAGCCTTTGGATTTTTACGGTAGAGAAATCGATGATAAATATGTCCCGTGGAAATCAGATTTTACGACGCAGTTGATTGTAGAACGTGGAAATTTGACAGAATTAAATCAAAATTATGAAGCCACAGGGATTTCTGTTGGCACTTTCGAAAATTGGGATTTCAAAGGCTTTACTCCAACAAAAAAACTCGTACTTTATCCTGTTTGGGGTGGCGACACGATTCGACTTTACACTTATGTATTCTCACATTTTAATGATAAATATGTTCTTAAAACAAATTATTATGTCGGAGTTTCAGATGCTGTTTCGGTTTCTAACTTTTATAGATTAAATAAAAACAGAGACTATTTACTTACATTGAGAAATAAGGACGGCTCATTATTTGATATAAATAATAAAGGGTTTGTAAACATTAACTGGCGAGTTGCTGAAATAAATGAAGAAAATAAACTTGAAGATTTAATTGGTATAGGATTTGGCTCATTTTCTCAGGATTCCCAAACCACAAACACGCTTTTCTCAGAGGCGAACAGACAAACAACCGTTGTTGTTGTGCTTGAACCTAAAACTGATATTGGCATAATCTTAAAGGTGGGTAACCTTGAATTTGACAATAACTTATCTTTCAAAGTAAATGATGAAGATTATGTCGAAAACGAAACAAAACTCGTTTATGGTGAACCTTATGTAATTACGATTTCAAATATACCACAAGGATATCACTTATCAAATGTTGAAATTACAAACGGTTGCATTACGGAAATTAAATTTAATTCAAGAACAGGCACTTGCTCTTTCACTGTCGATTTTTTGGACGACATTGAACTCACATTTGCATTCGCCGAAGGATTATTTAAAGAACTGCTTTTATGTATCATTTTGGCAATTGGTATAGCGTTGTTCCTTATTGCAATTTTCTTAGTGGCGACAAAAGATGTACGAAAGAAAAATCCAGAATTTGAAAAAGGATTGGGCTTTGAAGGAGATAATGGCGGTGGCAATGATGGCGGAAATAGTGGCAATAGTGGCAAAAGAAAATATCCCGATATGCAATGGGTAACAAAAAATTCATAAGAGTTATCAATATAATTTTTATTCTATCAAATAGTATAAAAAATCTCTGATATTATTCAGAGATTTTTTGTTTGAACAGAATAAATTTTAAAATTAATAATTTATTTAATTTTACTTTACTTCTTTATGTTTTCTTTAATTAAATTTTATCTTAAACTTTTTCTATTTCCAACATTTCCTTTCTTTTTTTTTCATCTGTTTCTTTATTTGCTTGCAAATCCTTCAATAAAAGTAAATAAATTTTCAGATTTGTTTCATCTGGCCATTTATAATGTATTCCAACTTTTATTCCAATGTCTTTTGATGTCGCCGCTATAATATTTTCTTTCGTGTCATCAATAAAAGCAGTTTCCGCAGGATTAAGATTGAATCTGTGCAAAAACAAGTCAAAAATTTTAGGGTCAGGTTTTTTCATTTTTACATCACAAGAAAACATTGAGCCTTTTATATAATTATCAATATCTCCAAACATTTCGTTGAACCGTTTCAACATAAACGTATATAGATTTGATAAAATATAAACATTATAATGTTGAGACAATTCTTTCAAAAGGTCATAGGTGTCTTCGTTCGGAAGCATTAAGGTTCTTAAAAATTCATCAGTAAAAACTTCATTGATTTCTTTCCTTCGTTTAGGATATCTTTTTATTAAAGTTTTTGTAAACATTAATGTGTCATATTTTCCTTCAATATAGTTTTGACTTTCCTCACCTTGAAAAACAATTTCGGCGATTTCTTTTTTTAAATCTTTATTCCAACCGAAAATATTACATGCTCCAAGAATATCAAACCTAACAAGAACTCCACTAACATCAAAAACAACATTTTTTATCATAAAGCAATCCCCATTAATTTTTTTTCAATATCTTTATTATAAGTCAAGTTGTCGTTTCTGTCAATATTTAATGTTTTTGATTTTTAGTCTATCAAATTTTATTGAAATTTCAATTTTAGATTTAGTAAAAAATATCATATTAAGGTTAAATCATGCATATATTTTTATATGAAAAGAATAAAGATTTTTGTTTTGGCTTTATTGCTGATTGGGACAAGTTGTGTTGCAGGGTGCGGATATAACATTAAAGATGAAATGGTTAATAATTTGTCCGATATCCGATATAATTTATTTGAAGCAAAAACCCTCGATTTAAGAGTTACGCTTATGTGCGGACTTCGTGAAGAGCCGTATGATTATAACGGCGTTTCGAATGCCAAAGTCGAATTTGGGGTTATTTCGGTGCATTTTTCGAATTTAGCGGAAAGAGAAACTTATGATTTTAATCTTAAAGTAAATGACAAGGATTTTTCAGGAGAATTGGAAAAAAATCCATATAACCATAATTTTATGGCTGATATTGAATCTCTTGTCAATGATGATGCTCAGATTTATTTAAGCATTGAAAGCATTGAAAATGAATTAATGCTTGTTTGCATAAATAAAAATTGGCAAATACAATATCAGGATGCACTAGAAATTGCAACTGTTCAATTAGAGGAAGAGGCGAAAAAGTTTTTTCAAAAAAGAAAATTTGCTGCTGAATGTTATTTAAAAATATTATATGATGAAAATTCGGATTTAGACACTTACTTGTGGTATTTTGGAATTGAAGGACAAGATAAAAAAAGAATTAGTTTGGTTATAGACGTTCATTCTGGCGATATTCTAGCAAAAAATTATGAATAATTTAATAGCAAACGCCAACGACTGAACAAGATAAAACAATAAAATGATAAGTGATTAAAATATCATTGTAATTCTTGTCTCACTCACAAATAAATTGACAAAAAAATTAAAGTATGATAAATTAAAAATGATATGATGAAAATAGTAGAGATTGAAACAACAAAAGAAATTAAAGAAAAAGTTTTTTTAATGGGCGTTGTTTTTAATAATAAAGAAGATGTTCATTCCTCTTTAGATGAACTTGCCCGTCTTTCTGAAACAGCAGGGCTTGAAGTTGTGGGAAGAGATTATCAATTTGTAAGAACAATAACACCCGCAACATTAATCGGCAGTGGCAAGGTAGAAGAATTAAAAGTTAAAATTGCCGAATCAAATGCAGATGTTGTGATTTTTGATTACGAACTCTTAGGTTCACAAATTAAAAACCTAACAGATTTGCT
>DIPL01000013.1:66547-67234 GCA_002424095.1 Christensenella sp. UBA5489 | reverse complement strand
CGAAAGCAAACTTCAAATTGAACTTGCACAACTTAAATATACTTTACCACGACTTAGCGGAATTTCGGGAACAAGCGGGAGATTTGGTTCAGGCGGTGTTGGCACAAGAGGTCCGGGCGAAACAAAACTTGAACTTGACAAACGTGTGATTGAAAAAAAGATTATAAAACTTGAACGTGAACTTGATAAAATCAAACAACAAAGATTCTTAAAGCGCAAAAAGAGAATGTATACAAATAAAAAACTCGTTGCAATTGTCGGTTATACAAATGTTGGGAAAAGCACATTATTAAACACAATTTCCAAAGCGGATGTTTATGATGATGATAAACTCTTTGCAACACTTGATACGACAAGTCGGAATGTTTGGCTAACCCCTGAAACTCAAATTATTTTAACTGATACAATTGGTTTCATAAATAAACTTCCGCACACGTTGATAGATGCTTTTGCCTCTACTCTTGAAGAAGTTCAGGATGCTGATTTAATTTTGCACGTTGTCGATATATCTAATAAAGACTATAAAAAACAAATTGAAATTGTAAATGATACATTAAAACAAATTAATGCAGACAAAATTCCTGTAATAATCGTTTATAACAAATGTGATGCAACTTTCGGAGAAAAGGAAGATTTAATTAAAAATTTGAAAGAAAATGAAATTCTTATATCTGCGAAAAAAAATCG
>DIPL01000013.1:15764-66328 GCA_002424095.1 Christensenella sp. UBA5489 | reverse complement strand
TCTCTGTGCGAAATATATTTTTCCATAAATTGCAACAATTATGAAAATTCGTGTTTTTAAAAATCCACTTTAAAATATAAATAAATTCTTTTTATTTTAGATAATCTTATAAATATATGTTAAATTGAAAAATCGCTTTATAAAAGTTACTTAATAAATAAAAAAGTCGGCGGAAGCCGTTCTCTCTTTTTGAAAGTACGGGCAATGCTCAGTGAGCATTGTCGGCCATTGCCTGATCGGCAATGGCGCGCTTCCGCCGACATATTATATTATAACAAATTATAATTTTTTTATTCATATAATTTTAAATTTTTACTTATGTTTAAGTTTCGCTAATTAAAATCTTCCATTTTTTTGAAAATTTTTGACTTAAATTTTAATAAAGAATTTATAAATTATTCGATAATCTCTGAAACAACGCCAGAGCCAACTGTGTTACCACCTTCACGGATAGCAAATCTGAGTCCTTTCTCAATTGCAATAGGTGTGATAAGGGTTATTTCCATTGTGATGTTATCACCTGGCATAACCATTTCAACGCCTTTTGGAAGTTCAATTGTTCCTGTTACATCAGTTGTACGGAAATAGAATTGTGGACGATATCCGTTAAAGAATGGGGTATGACGTCCGCCTTCTTCTTTTTTAAGCACGTAAACCTGAGCATTGAATTTGGTGTGTGGGTTTATTGACCCTGGTTTACAAATAACTTGCCCTCTTTGAATGTCTGTTCTTTGAACACCACGGAGCAAAACACCGACATTATCGCCCGCTCTTGCTTCGTCTAAAATTTTTCTAAACATTTCAATGCCCGTTACAACGGTTTGTTTTTTAGTACCTAAACCAACAATTTCAATTGTTTCGTTGATTTTAACAGTACCTCTCTCAACTCTTCCTGTTGCAACTGTTCCACGTCCAGAAATCGTGAACACGTCTTCAATTGGCAACAAGAATGGTTTGTCAACTTCACGAACTGGTTCTGGGAAGTAACTATCTATTGCGTCCAAAAGTTCCTGAATTGGCTTGCATGCTGGGTCTTCTGCATTTCCTGCCTGACATGCTTCAAGCGCTTTCAATGCTGAACCTTTAATAATTGGTGTGTCATCTCCCGGAAAACTGTATTCGTTAAGTAAATCACGAATTTCCATTTCGACTAACTCAATTAATTCTTCATCGCCTTTTCCAATTTGGTCAACTTTGTTCATAAACACAACAATATGAGGAACGCCAACCTGGCGTGCAAGCAAAATATGCTCTCTTGTCTGAGGCATTGGACCATCTGTTGCCGAAACAACCAAAATTGCTCCGTCCATTTGTGCTGCACCTGTAATCATATTTTTGATATAATCCTTGTGTCCAGGACAGTCCACGTGTGCATAGTGGCGGTTTTTTGTTTGATATTCCACGTGTGATGTGGTAATTGTAATTCCTCTTTCTTTTTCTTCGGGAGTGTTGTCAATTTGGTCATATCTCTTTGAATCTCCCAAGCCTAATAACGCACTATAAGATGCTATTGCTGCCGTTAAGGTTGTTTTTCCGTGGTCAACGTGTCCGATTGTACCAACGTTTAAATGTAATTTTTCTCTGTTAAATACTGCTTTTGCCATATTTAATTATTCTCCTTTAATTTTATAAAATATTTTTAAAATTATTTTAATAATGTTTTGATTATAACATATGCCTAATAATAAAATCAAGCATTTTTAACATTTAACTTGTAAATAATTTGGGGTTTTTGCCATAAACTTTTAATGTAAAAATTTATTATTTATTATTTTTTAGTACGGTCGCCGATTATATTTTCAGAGATGCTTCTTGGAACTTCGGCATATTTTTTAAATTCCATTGTGAAAGTGCCACGCCCTTGCGTTTGAGAACGTAAATCAGTTGCATAGCCGAACATTTCAGAAAGCGGAACTTCGGCCTTAATGATTTGTACGCCTGGAAGACTTTCCGTTCCGAGTAATATTCCACGTCTTGAAGTGATATTTCCCATAACAGTGCCTAAATATTCATCAGGTAATTCAGCCTGTACGTCCATAATCGGTTCAAGCAAATAGGCATCGCCTTTTTTCATTGCATCTTTAAACGCCATTGAACCAGCAATTTTAAATGCCATTTCAGATGAATCGACATCGTGGAACGAACCGTCATAAACTGTAACTTTAAAATCAACAGTTTCATAGCCCGCCAAAACGCCGTTCATTTTTGCTTCTTGAATTCCATTATTTATTGGCTGAATAAATTCCTTTGGAATTGAACCGCCAACAGTTTTATCTATGAATTCATAACCTTTGCCTTGTTCAAGCGGCTCAACTTCAATCATACAATGTCCGTATTGTCCTCGTCCGCCACTTTGACGAATATATTTGCCTTCAGCCTTTACAGGATTCCTTATGGCTTCTTTATATGCCACTTGCGGTTTTCCTATATTGACATCAACACCAAATTCACGGCGAAGTCTATCAACGCAGATTTCTAAGTGAAGTTCTCCCATACCTGCAATTAGGGTTTGTCCTGTTTCGTTGTCTGTCATTGTCTTAAAAGTTGGGTCTTCATTGACTATTTTTATTAAAGACAATATCATTTTTTCTTGCATTTGTTTGCTTTTTGGCTCAATTGCAATTTTTATCACGGGGTCAGGAAATTTCATACTTTCTAAAACAATAGGTGCATTTTCTGCACAAAGAGTGTCGCCGGTTGTTGTGTTTTTAAGTCCTACAACTGCGGCTATGTCGCCCGCACCAACTTCTTGTATTTCCTCACGGTTGTTTGAATGCATTCTTATAAGACGTCCAACTCTTTCTTTTTCGCCTTTTGTTGAATTATAAACATACGAGCCTGCTATAAGTTTTCCGCTATAAACACGTATGAAAATAAGTTTTCCAACAAATGGGTCAGTCATTGTTTTAAATGCAAGTCCCGCAAAAGGTGCATCTTCCTTGGCTTCACGTATCTCTTCTTTTTCGGTTTTGGGATTTATTCCTTTAACCGCATCAATATCTAGTGGTGAAGGTAAATATTCAACTATTGCATCAAGTAGATTTTGTACACCTTTATTTTTATAAGATGAACCGCATAAAACTGGTGTTATTAATTTTTTGATTGTTGCATTACGTATTGCCTTTTTTATTGTTTCAATATCAAAAGTTTCACCGTTAAGATATTTTTCAATCAAAGCATCATCAGTTTCTGCAATTCTTTCAATCATTTGGGAATGCATTTCATCGGCTTTTGATTTTAGTCTTTCAGGAATTTCACCAACTGTTGGCGGATTGTTTGAGTCATCATAAATATATGCTTTCATTGTGACTAAATCAACAATTCCCTCAAATTCAGATTCTTGACCTATCGGAATTTGAATTGCCACAGGATTCGCTCGCAATCTTTCATCTATTGATTTAATACAAGCATAAAAATCAGCGGCATCTCTATCCATTTTATTGACATAAACAATTGCTGGAACTTTATATTTATTCGCTTGACGCCATACGGTTTCGGTTTGAGGTTGAACCTTATCTCGTGCACTCAAAATCAAAACTGCACCGTCCAACACTTTCAAACTTCTTTCAACTTCCACAGTGAAATCAACGTGCCCAGGCGTATCAATAATATTGATTTTATGGTCATGCCAACGGCAAGTTGTGCAAGCGGATGTAATTGTAATACCACGTTCTTGCTCTTGTTCCATCCAGTCCATAACGGCCTGTCCATCGTGAACTTCGCCAATTTTATGACTTCTTCCTGTATAAAACAAAATTCTTTCTGTCGTTGTGGTTTTACCAGCATCAATATGCGCAATAATCCCCACGTTTCTTGTTTGTGTTAATGGTTCTTTTGCCATTATTATCTCCTTTCTAATACTTTGTTTTCATTTTAAATTATCGTTATTTTTTATCATTTGTTTTTATTAATACACTGTATCTTACCAGCGGAAATGTGCAAATGCTTTATTTGCTTCTGCAATGCGGTGTATTTCTTCTCTTCTCTTAACTGATGCACCTGTGTTATTAAACGCATCAAGCAATTCACCTGCTAATTTCTCGCGCATTGTACGTTCGCCATTTCTCTTTCTTGCGAAGTTTACAATCCAACGAATTCCAAGTGTTTGTCTTCGCTCAGGTCGAATTTCCATAGGTACTTGATATGTTGCACCGCCGACTCTACGTCCTTTTGTTTCTAAAACAGGTTTAACATTTTCTAAGGCTTGTGTAAAAACTTGAAGTGGATCATTGCCACTTTTTTCTTTTATTATATCAAAAGCACCATAGACTATATTTTGTGCTGTTCCTTTTTTCCCATCTAGCATAACTTGATTTACAAGTTTTGCGAGCAGTTTGCTGTTATAAACTGGGTCAGGTAACACTTCTTTTTTCTCGGCTCTGTTTCTTCTTGCCATTTTTGCCTCCTTAATTTATTTTTTTAAAGATATTTTTTAAATGTATTTATCTCTTATTTAGGTTTTTTTACGCCATATTTAGATCTGCTTTGATTTCGTTTAGAAACGCCAGCGGTATCCATTGTGCCACGGACTATATGGTATCTAACACCCGGTAAGTCTTTCACTCTTCCGCCTCGCACAAGAACAACACTATGTTCTTGCAAATTATGTCCTACGCCAGGAATATAGCAAGTTGCCTCTTCTCCGTTTGATAAGCGGACACGGGCAATTTTACGAAGTGCTGAATTCGGCTTTTTAGGTGATGTTGTCTTAACCGACAAACAAACACCCCTTTTTTGCGGACAGTTTTCAAGTAAAGGTGATTTACCTTTTTTATTAAAAGTTTTTCTTCCCTTTCTTACAAGTTGATTCATTGTTGGCATTTTCGCTCCTCCTTTTATTTTAATTATAGGTTATAAAACAAAAAAATGAATTGAGTTATACAATTCATCAAAAAGTTTAATCTTAAAATTCAAAAACTTCACAACATTTTCAGTGGCTTGCCACTTGTCGTTAAAGTTTTCAAAAAGTTTCTAAGGCAAACTTTTTGGCAAAGGAAATAATCCAATGCGTTGACATAATAGCAAACTTTATTTTAAATGTCAATATTTTTTTAAATCTTTTAAAGTTCACCGCATTTATTTCATAATGATAATTTCTCTTTCTAATTTTATATTCTTTTTATTAAATACTGTATCTTCGATTAAATTAATCAACTTCATTATGTCGGTTGCAGTCGCTTCACCTTGATTGATAATAAAACCACTATGTTTTTCAGAAATTTGTGCCCCGCCGATTTTATAACCTTTCAAACCTAATTTATCAATAATTTCTGCCGGAAAAAAATCTTCGCCCCTTTTAAAAATGCTACCAGCACTTGGATAGTTCAATGGTTGCTTGCTATTCCTTTTTTCGAAATAAAAATCTTGTAATTCTTTTATTGTTTCTTTTTCAGAGAAAAAAAGTTTTAGCCAAACACGAAAGATTGGAAAGTCTTTAAGCGATGACTTGCGATATGAAAACGAAATTTCATTTTTATCAAGAACTATAACCTTGCCATCATCAAAAATTTCAACTTTTTCTACGAATTCAGATATATCTTTTTCAAAAGCACCTGAATTCATAATAGTTGCTCCGCCGACTGTGCCGGGAATTCCATAACTCCATTCAAGTCCACCTAAACCATTTTCTCGCAAAAAATCATTAAGGGCAAAGAGATTGACACCACATTCGCAAACAACAATATTTCCGTCTTTTTTAATTTTTTTCAAATTCGAAGTGCTGATTACAAGCCCGTCATAGCCATCATCGGGGCAAAGCGTGTTGCTTCCATTTCCTAAAATATAGAACTTTTTTCCATTATGTAATTTTAATATGCTTTCAAAATCTTTCAAATCATCTGGACATACAAACCATTTTGCCAAACCGCCACATTTAAAGGATGTAACCTTTGACATAGGAAAACTCGAAATTATATTCATACTATTATATATTGAAAATGTTCCCATTTTGCCACTATTTTTTAAATTTTTCAATTTCTTATAATAAAACAATAAGATTAATTCAATCAAAGAATTTTTATATTTTTTTAAACTTCACAAATTATTAAATTAAAACTTAATTAGATAGAATTACTTGTGTTCTTATGTTTTTTTATTTAACAGCAATTATTTTTTATGATAAAATCATAAAAAAATTAAATAAAAAAATTGACAATTCAAGATTTTGTGCTATACTTACAAAGTACAAAGTGATATGCGGATGTGGCGGAATTGGCAGACGCGCTAGACTTAGGATCTAGTTCTGAAAGGATTGGGGGTTCAAGTCCCTTCATCCGCACCATTAAAAAACCCTTATAAAATCAAAGAAATTAAAGAAAGTTGACAAAAAAGAATTAATCTTAAAATTTCTTGACACAAATTTTGACACAAATTTAAAAGAAAACAACGTTGAAAATAAAATTAACGTTGTTTTTTATACATTCTATTTTAAAAAGTTTTTAAAAATTATGTCATCATTTTATATCTCTCTTTTACTTGTTTTTTATATTAACTATATAAAACCCTTTGATTTTTTAAACTTTTTTTAAAATTGTATATTTTTGCTTTGATTTATTTTATTATTTTTGCTATTATATAAATATCTAATTAAATTTGTAAAATAATATAAATTCATAAAATCAAAGGAATTTTAAAAACTGTATTTATTAAGGGAGTTGACTATGAAAAAAACAATTGAAGATATTGATGTGAAAGGGAAAAAGGTCTTATTGCGAGTCGACTTTAATGTGCCGCTCGATGAAAATGGAAATGTAGCAGATGATACAAGGATTTTAAAAGAAATTCCAACAATTAAATATTTATTAACAAAAGGGGCGAAACTTATTGTTTGCTCTCATCTTGGCCGTCCTGACGGCAATGCGGTGCAAAGCCTTTCACTTGTTCCTGTTGCTAAAATATTATTTAATCTCCTGCCTGCAACTAAAATAAAATTCGCTTTTAATTGTATTGGAGAATACACTGAAAAAATGGCAAACTCTCTTAAAGAAGGTGAACTCTTATTACTTGAAAATTTAAGATTTCATAAGGGCGAAGAAAAAAACGACCCCGTTTTTGCAAAAAAACTTGCTAAACTTGGCGATATTTTTGTAAACGATGCTTTTGGTGTAGCACATAGAAATCATGCCTCAACAACCGGAGTTGCAAGGCTTTTACCGAATGCCGTTGGTTTTCTTATGGGGAAAGAAATTAACACAATATTGGACGTTTTGGATAACCCTGTCAAACCATTCGTGGCGGTTTTAGGTGGCGCAAAAGTTTCTGAAAAAATTTATATCGTAATGAATTTAATAAAAAAAGCAGATACCATTTTAATCGGTGGCGGTATGAGTTACACTTTCTTAAAAGCAAGTGGTTTTGAGATTGGGGGTTCATTAGTTGATGATGAAAAACTTGATATTGCCAAAGAAATTCTTGAAGAAGCAAAAAAACGTGGAGTTACAATTCACTTGCCAAAAGACCATATATGCGGAAAGACATTTTCCTCGGCTGCAAAACCAAAGGTTATAAGGTCGCAAAGCATACCTGACGGATTTATTGGAATGGATATTGGACCACGTACAATTGCTCTTTATTCGAAAATAATCAAAAAGGCGAAAACTTTGGTTTGGAATGGTCCTATGGGTGTTTTCGAATTTGAACAATTTTCCGAAGGCACAGAAAAGATTGCACGTATGGTTTCACGAATAAAAGGAAAGGCTGTTGTTGGCGGGGGCGACAGCATTGCTTCATTGAAACTTCTCAATCTTGATAAAAAAATATATCATATTTCAACAGGTGGCGGAGCAAGTTTAAAACTACTTGAAGGTGGACTTTTGCCCGGGGTTGAAGTTATTTCAAATAAATAAATTAAAATTGTAAATTAAGTCAATAATAATTAATAAAATTTACGCCACAATAAAAGAATTGCATTTAAAAATTGGAGGTTAGTTTGAGCAAAATTTTTCTAGCAAACTTTAAAATGAATTTTAATCTTGATGATATTGAAAATTATTTTGAAAATTTTTTAAGAAATATTAACATAAAAAATAATCAAGTCGGATTTTTTGTACCTTATACTTTCTTGATGCAAACAAAAGAACTATTAAAAGACACAAAACTTTTGATAGGGGCTCAAAACGTTCATTTTAAAGAAAGTGGTGCATTTACGGGCGAGATAAGTGCCACAATGATAAAAAACTGCAATGCGGATATGGTTCTTATTGGACACAGTGAACGACGAAAATTTTTCAAAGAAACTGATGAAGAGATAAATAAAAAAATTAAAAAACTTATGAAACATAATTTAAGAGCAGTTCTTTGCATAGGTGAAAAAAAAGAAGAGCGTGAATCTGGCTTAACTGATGTTGTAATTTACAATCAACTAAAAGCCACACTTGCCGGTCTATATGAAAACGAATTCGAAAATTTGATAATTGCATATGAGCCAGTTTGGGCAATCGGCACAGGCGAAGTTGCATCAAATAAAATTATTGAAGATGCCGTAACTTTAATTCGAAAAATAATTAAAGATTTATATAATTCAGAACTTGCAGAAAGTACCAAAATCATATACGGTGGAAGTATTTCATCTAAAAATTGTAAAACACTTTCTAAGATAAAAAATATAAATGGATTTTTAATCGGCGGGGCAAGTTTGAACTATAACGAATTTTCTGAAATTATTAACAGTTGATTTATTAAGTCTTTATAAAATTTAACTAATTTTTAAACAAGAGAATAATATGAGAAAGATTTTAAAACTAAATAATTAATTTCGAAATAATATAAAAATAATATAAAAAAGACAGACTTGTTCAAAAGTTTAAAATTCTAAAATCATTTCATAATAATATAGAAAAATCAATAAAACATATATCAATCAATCTGATAAGAGGTTTCTGAAAAGATTTTTCAGTCTTGACAAAAATTAAATTATATTTATAATAAAACAAGGAGGAAGTTATATGGAAAAAGAAAGAGAATATTACATTGAAGAATTAAAAAAAGCGGAAAATGAACGAAATCAAGAAAAAAATATAAAAGCAGTATCGTTAGGTCTAAGCACATTAATTGCCGTAGGTGCTACCGCAGGCGCTATTGTAGCACCTCACCCTGCATTATCTGCTGTTTTAGCACTTACCGCAGTAGGAAGTGGCTATGCCGCAATAAAATTTTATGGACTATATAAAGAAATGGCAGAAAAATCGGGATATGAATATGCCTTAGAAAATATATTAAAAGTATACGAAAAACCAGCAGAAAAACCGACAAGAGCATCGTACGAAAAAGGATTAGAAAGATAATGGCAACTAAAAGTTATTAAAAAAACAAAATGAAAAGGGAATTAACAGATAATGAATATTGAAATTCAGGATGTAATTAAACTAGACGACAAAAATGAATATGTGGTGGTCAGTAAGGCTGACTTTGAACAACAGACATATGTTTATATTGTAGATATAAACAACAACACAAAATTCAAAATTGCAAAAGTTCTTAAAGATAAACTTGTCGAAGTTGATGATAATAAAGAGTTAATTCGAGAACTCATTGTGTTGTTTTATAAAAATGCCATAAACGCTATCGACGTAAATGCACTCGTTCGGAATCAAATTAATTTAGCAAAGAAATGATTTATTTCAATATTTAATTTTGAATAAAAATTCTAAATCAGTGGTAGAAAACTCCACTGATTTTTTTAATTGACAAAATAAAAATTAAATCTTTACCTTTTTATCTTTATATGATATAATATAAATATAATTAAAAAGAAAAGGGATTATTTTATGAACCAAATAAGAAAAGCACAGTTGGAACAGTTTCACGATATGCCAATCGCATTAAACAGAGTATACGTTCAGTTTTTAAACTTAAAAAACTCGCCGAATATTCGATTGTTTGTTATAAGCGATAAAAATCCAAAACTTGTTAAATTTTTAGATAATGCTGAAATTTTGGATACAACCCTAAAAGATGAAAAAAAGGCACTTGATGAAGAATATGAGAATATGAGACTTGATATGGAATATTATTATAATCCAATACTAAAAGAAATTGGAAAATTTGAATATTTGCATAATTATTTAAAAGAACATATTTCAGATGTAAAAGGAGCCATTCCCGCATCAGATGGAGATTTAATAAAAGAAGTTGAAAAACAAGTTAAACTTTTGATAATAGATTCATCGCAAATAGAATCTGAAAAAAATATTGAAGACGAAACAAGATATGAAATTGAAATAAATGAATTAGTTGATTTTCAAAAGAAACTAAACGAAAGATTACAAGATTACTGGCCTGCACCAATAGCCACGTTAAAACAAGTTAAAGAGTTTTCCAATGAAGCAACCTTAACAACATTTTAATTTTAATAAATTTTCTTAAATCATAAAATAAAAGCCATAGAAATTATGGCTTTTTTATATTTTAGTTATGTTGTTTAAAAAATTAAATCATATATAAACATTACACTCTGCCACAGCAGGCTTTATATTTTTTGCCACTATTGCACGGACATGGAGAGTTCCGTCCAATCGTTTTTTCTGACTTCATCGGTTCAGCTGGTCCATTTTCGACAACCTGAATCGGTTTGTATATCGGTGTATTTACAGGATTCATTGGTCGTTGAACTCTTATTTGCACATTTAACGTATAAGAACAAACATTCTCTCCAATATTCCCTATCATTGTGTCAAACATTTCAAATGCTTCGTTTTTGTAAGCAACAATCGGGTCCTGGTTTCCGAATGCTCGCAGTTCAATTTCTTTTTTTAACACACTCATTTGGTCTATATGAGTCATCCACAAATTATCGATAACTGACAATAATATATGTCTTTCAAAATTTGCAAAATCTAAATTTAAAGTTTCTGCTTCCGCCAACGTTTTGTCATATTTTAAATAAATTATTTTCAAGATTTTATCAATAACATCATTGATTTCGCAATCGTCGACAAATTCCTGAGACACCAAATTTGTGCCCTTAGGGAAAAGTTTATCTTCCAATGCCGAATTAATCGGTGCTAAATCCCACTCAAAATAAGGTTTATTTACATCAAGATTTGCGGTAACTAAACGGCTCACATAGTCAGGAAACATTGCCATAATTTGTTCGTGAACATCAATTCCATCAAGCACTTTGTTACGTTCTTCATAGATGATTTCTCGTTGCTTATTCATAACATCATCATATTGAATTACATTTTTTCGTGCCGCATAATTTTGATTTTCAATGCGTTTTTGCGCTTTTTCAATTTGCTTGCTAAGCATTCTCATTTGCAACGGCGTATCTTCATCAACCTTAAAAAAAGTCGCCACTTTTTGAAGCCATTCGCCAGCAAAACGGCGCATAAGGTCATCTTGAAGGGAAATAAAAAACACTGATGAACCAGGGTCGCCCTGTCGTGCTGCACGTCCACGAAGCTGGTTGTCAATTCGCCGTGATTCGTGTCGTTCAGTGCCGACAATATGCAGTCCGCCCGCCGCCAAAACATCATCTTTTTCTTTTTCGGTTATTTCGCTATATTTTTGAAAATATTTTTTAAACGTCTCACGTGCCACTTTAAGTTCTTCATCATCGCTACTTATAAAAGATGTTGCATAATTTATTTGTTCTTCTGTAAAATTTTCGGTACGCATTTGATTAATCGCCATAAATTCGGGATTGCCACCTAACAAAATATCCGTTCCACGTCCCGCCATATTCGTTGCAATAGTAACTGCACCTTTACGTCCTGCCTGTGCAACAATTTCACTTTCTTGTTCGTGGTTTTTTGCGTTCAAAATAACGTGCTTAATTTTGCGTTTACGCAATTCTGCGGATAAAACTTCACTTTTTTCAATTGTAATTGTACCAATCAAAATCGGCCTACCATTTTTATGGACTTCTTCAACTTCATCAGCAATTGCCTTGTTTTTTCCATTTATAGTAGTATAAATAATATCAGGTTCATCAACACGGATATTCGGTTTATTCGGTGGAATTGTTACAACGTCAAGTTTATAAATGCCATTAAATTCAGCCTCTTCGGTTTTTGCCGTTCCTGTCATACCACTGAGTTTTTTATATAAACGGAAATAGTTTTGAAAAGTTATTGTCGCTAAAACTTGATTTTCGCTTTTAATTTTCACGCCTTCTTTGGCTTCGACTGCTTGGTGTAATCCTTCGGAATAGCGTCTTCCAACCATAAGACGACCAGTGAATTCATCAACAATAATAATTTCACCATCTTTGACAATATAGTTCTCATCTCGCTTCATAATATAATTTGCATGCAATGCGTTTTTAATATAATGATTTATTTCAATGCAACTTATATCTGAAAGATTATCTACTTTGAAATATTTTTCTGCCTTGTGGCTCCCTTCTTCTGTTAAGTGAACGTTCTTTTCTTTAAGATGAATTGTATAATCATCAACTTCTTTTAAAGTTTTAACAAATCGTTGAGCGGTGTAATATGTTTCGCTGGATTTTGTTCCTTGTCCACTGAGAATAAGCGGTGTCCTTGCCTCATCAATTAAAATACTGTCGACTTCATCGACAATGGCAAATGCATGACTTCGTTGAAAGCGGTCTTCTGCACGAACAGCCATATTATCTCTAAGATAATCAAAACCAAGTGCATTATTTGTGGTATAGGTAATGTCTGCGGCATATGCTTCTCGTTTTTTGCTTTCATCCATATAAGTCGAAACAAAACCGACTTTAAGTCCGAGAAATTTATGAATTTTTCCCATCCATTCGCTATCACGATATGCCAAATATTCGTTGACTGTTACAACGTGTACGCCATTCCCTGCCAGCGCATTAAGATAGGAAGGAAGGGTTGCAACTAATGTTTTTCCTTCACCTGTGCCCATTTCGGCAATGCGACCTTGATGCAAGGCAATTCCACCCAAAATCTGCACATAGAAATGTTTCATATTAAGCACACGACCTGCAACTTCTCGAACTACTGCAAAAGCATCAGGTAATATATCATTAAGGCTCTCGCCTGCGGCAAGACGCTCTTTAAGTTTTGGTGTCATTTGTTTAAGTTCGTCATCAGTCATAGCAGCATAATCGTTTTCTTTGGCAACGACTTTATCTGCGATTTTTCTTAATTTTTTTAAATTTGCTGTATTTGCGGAAGTGAAAAGTCCCATTTAATTCCCCTTTGATTTTTGATTTGAAAATTCCAAATATCAATGTTTTTTATTTTTTTTAATTAAAATTATTTTATAAATTATATATTTTAAAATATAATACGTGTTTTATTTTAACTGAAATTCTTTAATTAAATTTTATAGGATTTTAAACATCTTTAATTTCATAACTTAAAGTCAAAGTTTTTAAAGATGTTTTTAAAGGTATTGCTTTGACATTTGCCGCTTTCAACATTTTTCTTGATGCAGCATATAATTCGCTTTCGTGGTATTTGTCGCTTAAATAGTAAATTTCTTTGATGCCACTTTGAATAATTGCCTTTGCACATTCGTTGCAAGGAAAAAGCGAACAATACATTCGGCAATTTTTAAGTGGTCTGCCGTTGGCATTTAAAATGGCATTAAGTTCAGAATGTACGACATAAGGATATTTTGTTTCATAAGCACTGTTCCCATTTCTTTGCCAAGGAAACTCGTCATCACTACATCCCCACGGAAAACCGTTATAGCCAACAGAAACAATAATATTATCAGGCGAAACAATACAACAGCCAATTTGCGATGAGGGGTCTTTACTACGTTTTGCCGAAAGCAACGCAACGCCCATAAAATAATCATCCCAAGAAATATAATCTAATCGTTTTGTCAAAATTTTCTCCGTTCTTAATTTTAGTTTTAATTCTCGTATTTTATTGCAACAATTATTTTAGCACAAAGTTTTGGTTTTATCAATCTAAATCAAAAGAAAAAAACAAACGAATTAATAGAAAAATTATAACTTTTTCAAATAATATTCATACGAATTGAATTTTTGTTATATAAATATATTACCATTAAATTTTATTTTATAAACCTATTTCAAAAAATTTTAAGTGAGAGAAATTGTCAAGTAAATCACATAGTTTATACTCGTTACAAAAAAGAATAATTGCACTGCTTGTGCTTGTGCTTGTCATATTTTTTGCACTTTTTTTGAGATTAGGAATTGTGCAACTCATAAACGGCGGATGGCTTCAAAGTCGTGCAACTGACCAGTGGACTCGCAGCCTGCCTATCATTGCAGAACGTGGAAAAATTTTGGATACCAACGGCGCAACCTTGGCGACTTCGCAGTCTTCTTATAGTGTTTATGTTCGCTCTCGTGAAGTTGATGATGTTTCGCAAACGGCACAATTTTTGGCAAATACTTTGAATTTGAAATTCTCATCCGTCTATGAAAAAATTATAAATTCTCATGTTTCGGAAGTTTTAATTTCTCTGCAAGCGGATAAAAAAGCAACACTTAAAATATTTGAAAAAAATATAGAAGGTGTCTATCTTGCAGAAAACAATTTGCGAGAATATCCTTACGGCGACCTTTTAACGCAAGTTCTTGGATTTGTTACCGTCGACAATATTGGGCAAGCGGGCATTGAAAATTTTTTCAATAATGAACTATGCGGAAAGCCTGGTAGCAGTCTTGTTCAAAGTGATTTAACTGGTGTAAGTCTTGAAAATATGCTCGACTATTATATTTCTGCAATTGCTGGTTATGATGTAAATCTTACAATTGATGTCAACTTACAACTTATTGTCGAGCGAGCATTGGAAAGGGCAATTTTTGAACAATCTGCAAAAAGTGCTTCGTGTATTGTTATGAGTGCCAACAGTGGCGAAATTTTGGCAATGTCGACAAAGCCAAGTTTTGATTTAAACAACGTACCACGTGATAATATTCCATTGCTTATGTCAACGGTAAAAAATAATATGGTTGTCGACGTCTATGAACCGGGCTCAACCTTTAAAATTGTAACAGTTGCAACCGCTTTGGAAACAGAAGCAGCACACGAAAGTGATGGCTTTTATTGTCCTGGCTATTGTATTGTAAACGGCGAAAGAATTAAATGTTGGCGTTCAATAGGACACGGTTCACAAACTCTTGCAGAAGGTTTTTCAAATTCTTGCAACTGTGTTTTCACATCGCTTGCTCAACGAATCGGACTTAAAAATTTTTATGAATATGCCTACAAATTCGGCTATGGCGCAAAAAGCGGTATTGAAATAAGCGGTGAAAGCAGTGGAATTCTTATGAAACAATCTTCGGTTAAAACTGTCGACCTTGCCAGAATGGGCTTTGGGCAAGCAATTGCAGTTACACCGTTGCAACACGTAACGGCGGCCTGTGCAGCAATTAACGGCGGAAATTTATATCAACCTTATCTAGTAAAAAGCATAACTGATAAAGAAGGGCAAATTATTAAAGAATTCAATCCTATTTTAAGAAATAAAACAGTGAGTGCAGAAGTGTCGCAAACCGTTTGTCAATTTATGGAAAACGCAGTTAGCAAGACAGGAAAATATATTTTTGTTCCTGGCTATGAAGTCGGCGGAAAAACAGGAACGACACAAAAATATGCGGAAGGGAAAATTGCACAAGGTAAATATATAAGCAGTTTTATTGGAATTTATCCCGCAAGCGCTCCCGAATATGTCTTGCTTTTTATGGTTGATGAGCCTGGAAGTGGCGCATATTACGGAAGCATTGTCGCATCTCCTTATGCAAAGGAAATTCTTTCAGGATTATTTGAACTTTACAATATCAAGCCTGATGACCCGGACACAAATAAACTCGTGGAACAATTTGTTATGCCCGACTTTACAACGATGAGTTTAACGAAAGCAGTAAGTGAACTTGCAAAGAAAAAAATGGACTATGAAATAGATGGCTATGGCTCAAAAATTGTGGCTCAATTACCCGCCGCCGGTGCAAAAACATACACAACCGACACTGTTGTTTTAATAACGAATTAATATTAAAATTTAATATCAATAAAAATTCATCAAATCAATATGAGTTTATGTTTTCAATAAACAAAGTTTTTTATACAAAAAAATTGATTTGTTTATTTCAAAGTGTTACAATTACTACAAAATGAACTTTATAAAACAATTCTCAAAGAGTCTGATTGCAGTATTTGCAATTTTAATGCTTGTCTTTCTCTTGCTATTGCTCGGTGTTATTGAATATAACAGCGAAATTTTCGGTCGCTTTTTTATTGGTGCTGGTCTTCTTGCCTTGGGGCAATCTGTTTTTTTAACCGCCATAGATGAAAGTGTTATAAAAGCTGGTCGTGCCATAGGCAATTCAATTATGCGCATTAAAAACATTTGGATTGTCTTACTTTTTGGTTTCATTTTTGGTTTCGTTACAACAATAGCAGAGCCAGATGTTCAGGTTTTGGTAGGAGAACTTTTAGATATTAATCCGCTTATGAGTTCTTTTCTCTTGATTTCAATATTCGGAATCGGCGCTGGTCTACTTATTGTATTGGCATTCATTCGAATTTTAAAAAATTTAAAACTAAAATGGATTTTACTTTTTCTCTATGCCATAATTTTTGTTTTGGCCACTTTTTGCCCCGAAACCTATTTCGGTCTTGCCTTTGATTCAGGAGGCGTATCAACTGGCGTTATAACAGTTCCGTTTATTCTTTCTTTAATGATAGGTATATGTGCAATTCGTAGCGGTAGCGGAAAAGATGACAACTTCGGTGCAGCGGCAATTATTTCAACAGGTCCTATTATAGCGGTTTTATGTTTAGGAATAATCCTTGGACCAACAGACAATATTGTTTCATACACGCCCGAAAATGCTGCATTTATTACTGTTTTAATAGACCAAATATGCAATGTAGTTCTTGCTTTGTCACCTCTTATTTTAACTTTTTTAGTTATGCAGTTTTTCCTTCTTAAAATTCCAACAAAGTCTGTTGTCAAAATTCTTATCGGGTTTTTAATAGTAGGTATCGGATTAATTTGTTTTTTAACGGGAATTTATTATGGATTTTCGACAATGGGAATATTTATCGGTAATTCACTTGCATTATCAAGTAGTCAATGGTTCGTTATTATATTTGGCTTTTTTATAGGTTGGGCTTTGGTTTTCACGGAGCCTGCAATAATTGTGCTTGTCGAACAAATTGAAGATGTAACAACCGGGTTTTTAAAAAAATCAACAGTTTTTGTTACTTTGGCGTGTGGGGTCGCTTTTGCGGTAAGCCTTGCATTTATACGTATTTTTTATCAAATTAGTTTATGGTATTTTCTTCTTCCATTTTATGCTATTTGCATTATACTTAATTTCATAGTTCCGAAAATTTTTTCATCAATTGCATTTGATGGTGGTGGAATTGCCGCAGGGACTATGGCAGTTGCATTTATTTTACCAATTTGTGTTGGTATATGCAATGCGTTTGGTTATGATATAATCATATATGCTTTCGGCGTTGTTGGATTGGTGGCAACTGCTCCAATTCTCGCAGTTCAAGTTTTAGGATTAATATATATGATTAATAAAAATAAAAAAGATAAACGGGCAATAATAAATTTAATAAAAGAAAAAGCAAGAGAAAGGGCTAATGAAAATATTCAAAATATAAATAATTAAAATAAATATTTATCGTTGATTAAAGAATAACTCAAATATTTAAAAAATATTAAAGATTAATTAAATCAATATAAAAATAAAAGGAATTAATTAATGTTGAAACAAATTGAAATCATAATAACAACTCAACAAATTACAGAAAAACTAGGGGAATTATTTAAGAAATATAATCTAAATAGTTTTATAATTCCAAAATGCAAAGGCTCTTCACAACACTCAAATTTTTTAGAATTTATTGGATTCGCAAACAATAGATATGAAATTTTAGGGCTTTCGTGTAAAGAACAAGAAAGATTGGAAATATTAAATTTTTTATTGACAAACTATAATAAGGCAAATAACGGAATTATGTTTTCAATAGGAGGAGAAAAAATGAAAACAAAAAAGTCTGAAAGTGGCGAAACTGAACAGAAAGTTGTAAAGCCAAAACATAAATTATTGGTCGTTATATTAAATTCAGGTTATAGCGAAAAAGTTGCAGATATTTTAAGAAAAACTTGTTCGTGTGGAGCAACAATGTTCGATGCACGTGGAACGGGAGCAGACTATACTTCTTTTATGGGTATTGCAATTGATAGTAATAAGGAAATCATCATTTCGGTTGTGCCATCGAAGGATTTAAGAAAAGTTAAAAACCCCATCAAAGAAGAACTTGAAAAAAATAAAGTCGATTTTATGATATTTGAATTGCCAGTAACAAATTACAACAAACTTCATAATAGCGATGATAAGCCAAATCCTGCGTCGGAAAAAATCCAACCTTCTGAAACTGTAAAAAATACAACCGAAAAAGAAAAAACGGATGTAGAAAAAGCTGATAAAGACAAAATTTCCAAATAATTCTTGAAAAACTTTGGAAATAATATTTCATATAAACTGGGAGATAGATATTTAATGATAATTGCAGACTACCACATACACTCTCGATATAGCCACGGCATTGGGACAATTCTCGAAAACGCTGAAAATGCCCAAAAAAAAGGACTTAAAGAAATTGCAATAACCGACCACGGATTCGGACATTCTTTCTTTTCAATGAAACACCGTGACATTCCAAAAATTCGTGCTGATATAGATGAGGCACAAAAAAAGACAGAGATTAAAATATACTTTGGCATTGAGGCAAATTTCATTTCTACGACAGGCGAAGTGGACATTTCGCAAAGTGATTTACAACAACTTGATATAGTGCTTGTTGGGCATCATAGATTTGTGGAAAGTTCGCTTAAAGATAAATTTACTTATTTATTGCCAAATATAGTTTTAGGAAGATATGTTTCCGAAAGAGTAAAACAAAAAAATACCGCCATAACACTAGCTGCAATGGAAAAATATCCAATAGATATTTTAACACACTTAAACTATCAGTTTCCGATTGATGTTCGACAAGTCGCAAAAAAGGCAAAACAAACTCATACGTTTTTTGAACTCAACGAATATAAAGTCAATTTTTTATCACCATCAGACTTTGAAATTTTAATTGAAGAAAAAGTTGATTTAGTTATAAATTCAGATGCTCATTGCCCGAAAAGAATAGGTTGTTTTAGAAATGCTCTTGAAGCAGTTGAAAAATATAAAGTTCCAAAAGAGCAAATTGTCAATTGGGACAAAGTTCCGATATTTAAAAAATTCAACAAAGATTTAAAATAAAAATAAAGAGAATTAATATGGGATTTGCAAAAGAAACCAAAAAACAAATTTTAAAAAATACGCTTACAAATGATTGTTGCGGTCTTGCTTTTTTAAGTGGACTTATTAACGCATCAGGTAAATTCAAGTTTCAAAATAAAAAAATAAGAAAAATCACTATAACAACTGAAATTTCAAATGCTTTTGAATTTTGCAAAAAAATCTCCATTCAACTTTATGGAATTGCCCCAACTTGTTCGATGTTTGATTCAAATAATTCAAACATAAAAAAAACAAAGAAAACTTACCATATAATTTTTACGCAAGATTTAGCAAGTGCAATGCTTTCAGACATTGGACTTGTTGATGAAACAAAAAACTTTAAAGTTCGACAAATCGACGACCATTTAGTTAAAGATGCTTGTTGTAAAAAAAGTTATATTAAAGGCGTTTTTGTTGGTTCAGCGACTAGTGGAATTAATTTTAATAATGAAGAAGATTTAAGCAAAAACAAAGCGGACTTAAAAAAGATTTCAAATGCTCGCAATAGAAGTGGTTATGACATAGAGTTTATTTCTAATTCTCACGATTTTTTATTACAATTTTCCAATCTGCTCGCTGAATTTAATATTTTTCCACGATTGATAAAACGAAAAAATCATTATGTTTTATATTTGAAAGAGTCAGCTGCTGTAAGTGATTTATTGGCACTTGTTGAGGCTTACGACAGTGTGCTACAATTACAAAATGAACTTGCTGTGAGAGAGTTGCGGAACAAAATAAATCGACAAACAAATTGCCTTAATGCAAATATAAGTAAAACTGTGGACGCAAGTTTGAAACAAATTGAAGCACTAGACAACATCGCAAGTTCAATTGGGATTGATGCACTTCCACCCGAATTGCAATCAGTTGCTTTGCTCCGAATTGCAAATCCAGAAGAAAGTCTTAGTGAACTTTTAAAACTTTCAACTGAGAAAATAACTCGAAATACACTTAATTATAGACTGAATAAAATTATAAAAATTGCCAAAGACCTTTGAAATTTTCGTATATTGTTTGACAAATAAGTATTGTTTTGTTATATATTAAATATAGAATAACGAATGTATATTTTAATTTAAATCATAAAACAATTACAAAAGTAAAAGGCATGGGAAGTATATATGGAAATTTTTGACATTGAAGAAGATGAAGAATTGCAACAAGCCTTTGCAGGATTGCAACAGGTAGCAAATTCTATTATGACCGACTTTACATTGAAACGAAGTAAGCAAGAATATAAAGAGCTATCATCTCTTATTGGGCAAACTGTTCGCGTGGAATATTTAAGAAGTGCCAAAATTTCCAATGATAGACTTTCAAGCGAGGGAGTGCTATCCCAAGTCCAGCCATTTAAAGGTATCAGTCTTAAAGGTGGAACATTTATTCCCTTTTTAGACGAACAAAGAGCAATTATAAATGTTTTTGAAAAAAACGGAGAGGAAAAGGTATATGACCGTTCGCACATTCTGCATTCTGGTATAAAATTATCAAACAACGAACTTTTCGCTACATATAAACTCAATGTCTTTGGAACGGTAAGCCCCGAATCCGAAGCATTAAAATTTGAAAAAGGAAATCCTGAACCCCATCTTTAAAATCAATATATCTACTTAATTAAAAATTTATATAATTTTAGTTAGGTAGATATTTTTTTTATATAAGAAATTTACGACTTATCCAAAAAAACAATATTAATACTTATAATTTTATTTGTTTAAAATCGACAATCTTGTCATATAAATTCGACATTTATTGACAATATACTGATTTTGTGTTATTATATAGCAATTATAAAAATTTAAAAACCAAACGGGCATAAGAGTATGTTGACATCCAAATTTAATTTTTGTTTTTATTTTCATAAAAGATAATCTTTTCTAATAAGAAATTAAAAGGCGAAAGAAAAAATGGAATTGCAAACCAAAGAGGATAAAACAACAGAAAATTTTCGAGCGACAAATCAATCTGAAATCAAAATGTCGCAAGAAAAAGATTTAAGCAATAAATTAAATACAGCGAAAAATTCAATCGCTGCAAATGATTCGAAATTAAATGATATGTCAGATAAACTAGACATCTCGCAAAATTGCGCGCAAAACAATTCATCTAATCATTTTGATTCAGATGGGTGTTTAGATGTTGTCTCTCTGATAAAAGAAATCAGAAACGAGACAGACCGCAATCTCGCTACATTGTCCGACGAAGACATTTTAGAATATTTTATCGAACTTGACAAGAACGCAGGCAAATTCGCTTCGCATCTTGGCTTGAAAACAATTGGTTCAAGGAGGTCAAAATAATGGCATCCTCGAAACAAAAAAATCAAAATCCTTCAATCTTTGCATGTTTTGATACAAATGTTATAATAAATTTATTAATATCATACAACACACAAAAAGGAATAATGCCAAATGTTCCTGCAAAATATAATAAAAAAACTATTAACAGAATTTTAGATTTGTTAAGGAAACAGCAAATTAATATAATAATCTTACCAATTGTTTTAAAAGAAATTGAAAAAGTTACACAAAAGTTAAAAAATAAATATTCTAAATTTGAAAATTTTGGATATGACGAGTTTTTGGAAGAATTTAAGTCTAATATTTATATTGTAAATTTCGCCCCTGAACCTGAAAAAGAACAGAAATATTATGAAGAAGTTATGTGGCTTGCAACTATGTACTCACGCTATCAAACAGTTCGGGACAAAAAAGGTAAAGTAAAAGAAATTTCTCCAATTTTCTCAAAACACTATGGCAGACCAAGTTGCGATGCAAGAGTAATGGCACAGGCAACAATTTTGAGTTCAGCTTTTGTCGATCTTTATGTCGTTACAGGAGACAGCGACTTCTTTAAGGATGGAAATGACCGAAACATACATACAATAAATCAAAAACTGGCAGAACGGGGAACAATGCCAATTGAATCTGGAAAATTTTGTGAAAAATTTGATAAAATTGCAAAATTTTATGAGAAACAAAATCAGAGTGAATATGTGCCAAACTGCTTAATGCAATACGATTATGCCCCATCCAATTCCGAAGGTTTATGTTTGTAATTTATTTATTTTTTGAAGTTTGGATAAAAAATAATCTTGAAATTTTGAAAAATTAAAGGTTTCAGAATGTCATAAGACAATCAGTTTAAATAACATTCTTTAATTTCTAATTAAAATCATAAAGTAAATTTTATTAAACATATTGACAATTTTTTTAAATTAATGTATACTTAAAAAGTATGTAAAAGAAATATTGTTTTTTGGCGGTGTAGCTCAGTTGGTTAGAGCGTACGATTCATACTCGTAAGGTCACTGGTTCAAATCTAGTCACCGCTACCATTAAATCAACAAAAGAAATTATTAAATAAATGGTCCCGTGGTCAAGAGGTCAAGACACCGCCCTTTCACGGCGGAATCAGGGGTTCAATTCCCCTCGGGATCACCATACTAAACTAACAAAGGAATTGATAAAATAGACTTCAATTCCTTTGTTCATTTAGACTGTAAGTTCAATGTAAGAAAATTTATTTTTATTAATTAAAATTATGTTTTATAGAATTAAATAAATATATAAAAAGGAAATATTGAAAATGATTATGTTAGAAACTCAAAAAGAAAAATTAAATCAAATAAATGAAAATTTTTTATTTATAAGAGGTTGTCTTTGACCCAGATTTACTAGAAAAAACAATTGAATCTTGCTCAAAGGCAAATATAGATTTTTCAGATATAAAAAAAGTTAAAGAAAACGGAAAAAAACTTAGAATTGCTCAGGGAAAATTACAACTTATAAAAGACACTTCGGCAAAAATTGAAGACTGTCAATTAATAATTGAAATTCTTGAACAAAGCAAAATTCCTGATGCAGAACTTTCATTACAATTAGAAAATTCGTTGAGTGAACTTGATACTTTTTTACACAAATTAAAAATCCAAACACTTTTTACAGGAAAATACGATGCACAAAATGCAATTATCACATTGCACGCAGGGGCTGGTGGCACAGAGGCACAAGATTGGACACAAATGCTTTATCGTATGTATTCAATGTACTCAGAAAAAAAAGGTTACAAAACAACAATTTTAGATATGCTTGATGGGGAAGAAGCGGGAATTAAAAGCATAACCTTTTTAGTGGAAGGTGAAAATGCTTACGGCTATTTAAAGGCTGAAAAAGGAGTACATCGACTTGTTCGAATTTCTCCTTTTGATTCAAATGCTCGTCGCCACACAAGTTTTTCATCATTTGAAATTATGCCTGAACTTGATGAAGCCCCCGAAATTCAAATTCGTCCCGAGGACTTAAAAATTGACACCTATCGTGCTAGTGGTGCAGGTGGGCAACATATCAATAAAACAGATAGCGCCGTTCGAATAACGCACTTAAAAACGGGCATCGTTGTTTCTTGCCAAAATGAACGCTCGCAAACACAAAATAAAGAAACCGCTATGAAAATGTTGTATGGCAAACTTGCTGAAAAACAAGAACAAGACGAACTTAAAGTCGCCGCTGAACTTCGGGGAGATATAAAAAAAATCGAGTGGGGGAGTCAAATCCGTTCTTATGTTTTTCAGCCATACACTATGGTTAAAGACCATCGAACCGGTTATGAAACCAGCGACATAAATTCTGTTATGAATGGCGAAATTGAAGATTTCATTACCACATATTTAACATCTATTAATCGTAATGAATAGTTGATTGATTCTTAAAAAATTAATCCGCAAAAATTTTATCAATAAGCATAAAAACATGCTCTTTTGATTCAATCTTGCAAAGTTCCTGCCTTAATTTAACAGCATACGGTATTTCTTTAACATACCATAATAAATGCTTTCTCATATGATTTATAATAAATTTTTCAGAGTAAATCTTTTCAAGCAATATGAAATGTTTTTTTATTATTTCTTTTTTATTATTATTTTCATATATACTTATGTTTATATTTTTATCTTTATTTGTTTTTTCGTTTTTCAATTCGTTTGAAAGTAGTTCAAAAATCCAAGGTTTTCCTAATGCTCCACGACCAATCATAACGGCATCAACTTTGGTTTCCAACATTTTTTTATAAGACGCCAAATCAACCACATCGCCGTTCCCAATTACAGGAATTTTTAATTTGCTTTTTAAATTCGCAATGGCTTCATAATTTACACTTCCTGAATAAAACTGGTCTCGTGTTCTTGCGTGAAGACAAATTGCACTAACGCCGACATTTTCAAGCATTCTTCCTAATTCTAAACTGACATTTGAATTATTTTCAAAGCCAATACGCATTTTAACTGTTACAGGTTTAGGGGCGACTGCTTTTACACATTCTTTTGCAAGTTTTTCTGCAAGTTTTAAATTTCTCAAAAGTGCCGAACCTTCGCCATTTCTAACAATTTTCACCGCAGGGCAACCCATATTTATATCTATACAATCGAATTTTTGTATGTCGGGATGGCGGCAAGCCTGCACTATTACATCAGGTTCACTTCCAAAAAGTTGAACGGCGACTGGACTTTCATTTGGAAGATTATAAAGCATTTGTTTATAAACTTCTCTTTTTTTTGAAAAAACAAGTCCTTTACCGCTCACCATTTCTGTATAAGAAAAACCTGCACCAAACTCACGTGCAATAGAACGAAAGGCAAAATCAGTTACGCCAGCCATTGGCGCTAGAAATAAATTTGAAGAAAAATCAATTTTTCCTATTTTCATAATTTTTTAACCTATTTTTAAATTATACAAATTAAATATAAATAAAACAATTAAAAATCATAAATTCACTTGCATAAAAAGAACAAAAGCCTGCAAACGCAGACTCTTGTGTTTTATGTTTTTGTATATTTTTACTATTTAGTAAATGAATTCTCTTTTACCCAGTTAGCGGTAAGCCATAAATTCCCATAAAAATCTTTGCGTATTGATATTATTCTAACTTTCTCGCCTTTATTCTCCTTGGCAGAAATTTCACTAATATGTACGTAATGTGACATAAAATTGCTATATGACCAACCAGCGAATTTATAACCTGGCTTCACTGGGTTTGTTATTCTAAAATTGGTTGTATTTTTTGTGAAATAATATGGATTATTTGCATTTTCAGGAAACTGTCCGCCATTTAAATCGTATATTATCGGTTTTCTGATTTCGGCATAATCATCTCTATTCTTTTCATTAAATAGACCTGCAACTTTCATCTCTCCGCTTTCATATCCGCGTTCTTTGGCTGTAAGTAAAACCTGTCCCCCTGCCAAATTAAGCTCATTTTCAAACTTATGGCATGTCCCTTGAAATCCCCAGCCTGCTGGCACAAACCTAAAAGACGCTATTGATTTAACTAAAACTTGTTGCGCTGGTTTTAAAACCAAGGTTCGAACATCAGCATCATAACCTTCAAATCTTAAAAATCCACATTCATTTTCGCCAACAAGTGTAAGACGATATGTGAGTTCTTTGAAGTAAATGCGTATAATAAGTTCTGGATTATCTGTATAAAACTCTGTAATCCCATATTTTTTATATAATATTTCGTCTTTTGAAAAGATTTCATCATTTAAGGTTACAAAGTCAAGTTCAAAGTTAACATCTGCTTTAACCGTAAATCTAATTCGACCGTTTTCTACTATTCCAGTTACCGAGCCACCCTCTGTCATAACCTGTGGTTGCTCGAAATATTCGAGACTTCTTTCCCATTCAGCATAGAGCATTACATAATTTCTATTATTGTTGTTTACGTAATTTTGTCCGTTTATCTTATCTTTTACATCATTATAGGTTATGTAATATCCATTTTCATCTTGCGATATTTTTTTTGTGAAGTCGCCGTCAAAATACCATCCAGTAAAATTGTATCCTTCTTTGCTAGGCTCATTTATATAAACTTTCCCGTGTGTGCCTTTGCTATTTTCGTTTATATATATTGTTCTATTATTATTTTCATCATTGACACCGCCATTGAGAATATAATTTGCGCTTACAAATTTTACATTATCGTTTTTCGCAAATGTATAGATTATAATTTCATAATCGAAAGTGTATCCGTCAATAGTCGTAATTTTTAATGTTGCATTTGTAAAGCCCTCTTTATATGTATAAGTATAAAGATTGAGATAACCTCGTGCATACGTGTTTTTTGTTGCGTATATAGGCGATTTATTTGAATAATATGAATTTTCACTTTCAACTTCAAATGATGCTATCTTACTGTTAAGTGGAAAATGTATGTTAAAGTTAACATAAGAAACCTTTGAATAGCCCATTATATTTACCTTTCCACTGCTTAGGTTAAATGAATTATAATTATGCATTAGTGCCATTTTCGCATCATTAAATTGCGAATAAACATGTCCTAGTTCTCCACCAGAAATGATAACAAAACATTTTTTGTTTTCTTCGTCAATCGTTCCATCGCCATCATAATCAACGACAATATGAACTTTATATGTGCCGTGGTTTAAGCCTGCATTGCGTGAAGTAATTGTGAATTTTCTATTTTCTAATTGAAATTCAAAATCAAAATTCTCAGTTATATCTCCGCCTGCATTTGAAACTTTAATATCTATTAAAGCATTGTCATAAATAGGATTTTTATACGAATAAGTCAAACTGTTAAAAAATTCAGGATTTTCAGTATAACTAAACAAATTCTTTGCAAGTTCAGAATTATCAACAATATTGTAATCTATAAAATTTGAATTAGAAGATTCTAAAATTATTTTATCATAACCCAAAAGGTCATCCATCCAGTTGCTTACATCTATTAAATGACCATTGTAACAAATTTCATCAATAAATCCACAGCCTCGACTCACCATTGCATCATCATACATTACATAAATTGGCGTATAGCTCCCTCCCCAACTGTTGTGGCAAATCCAAGCTCCCGTTAAACCTCCCGCTGTATAGTTGTCGTCCCAACCAATTATTGAAATTGCGTGGTTTGAATAAGTTGGCGTAACATTTCCTATGTAATAAGTGTTATCGTTATAGTTAGTTTTTATGTCTCCAGCATTTATCGAACAATATATAGAACCAAAATTTTGAACATATTTTTTCAAATAATTAATTCTATTTGTTCTTTCTTCAGGAGAAACCAATGAACCATTATAATCTGCAATTGATTTAAATTTTAAGTCAGTTATTAAACTTGTGTCTGCTAAATCTTTATATGCTTCATAAAACTCCATATAATTGTTTTCTCCTAGATTATAAGCATATTCATATGGGAAGTCAGCCTCTAACATTAAACCGCGTTCGTTAATTCCATAAACGAATAAATACCAGTTTCCGCCTCCACTTACAGTATAACCAGGCCAATCAATTTTGGTTGTTACGCTTGTCCAAGCTTCGGAAAAATTATAATATTCATTAAAATTTTTCGCAATAAATGTTTCCAAAACTTTGGTAGATGCATACGACCAACACATTCCAAGCGACGATTGGTTTTCTACTGTGAAAAGTGAATATTCGTCCATTTTATATCTATCAGGCAAATCAGCGAAAGCTTTCTCCATTCCATAAAAATACGATTCGGAAAAAACAATCTGCTCTTCATCGGCAAGTGGAATAAGTTCATTTTCTTCTTTCAGTTGTTCCGCAGGCGTTTGAAGATTATCTTCCAAAAGCCTTAAATCTTGCATAGCTCCAAGCCAAAAAGCAGCTGCTGCAAAAACTGCGAAAAGCACAAAAGTGAAACTGTATACCATAAATTTTTTCATAAGTTCTCCTACAAATAAATTAATTTTTCAGGTGCTTTGTAATGTCATTTACTTAATGCAATGTATCATAATTCTTAATTTTTGTAAATCCACAAATGCGTTTTTTGTTCATATTGCACAATTTTTTCTCGGCATTTTTTGCTGTTTTTTTATAAGATTTGTGTTGATTTAAAAATAAAAAATACAAGATTAAAATCTTGTATCAAACTTTATATAAAAACTTGAACTATATTTAAACAGTCAAAATTATTTTTTCATATTATATATACAGTTATTATAAAAAAAGTTATATGAATTCTTATTATTTAAAAAGTTGATTTTAATTTAAGATTTTGTGTTTATAAATAATTTATAAATTGACAAAACTCTAATTCTGTGGTATCTTTTAAACCAACTTAATTGCACTAAAAAGGCATGGTCAAAACAGCCACAGCGAAAAACCATCGTGCTTAAATAAATGCAAACTATGCCAGTCGAAAAAAAAATATTGTGTCTAGCAAAAAAATAAAAAAACAAGCGGATTAAAAACATTAATCAGTCGCAAACATAATCTAAAAAAGGAAATTTATGTACATTAATTTTAAAGAAAAAACAGGAAATTATATATGCGCCGTCAATGCAAGAGAATCTGCTGGTTACTTGAACGGAGTTTGGGCTGTTACACGTTTAATCAATGGAAAGCCTCATTCAAGACTGTCAATCCATTTGGGCGGTTTTGTTGAATTTCATTTTGATTTTCTTAATGAGGACGGCAGTGTAAAAACCTTGAATGCACTTGAAACAAGTATGAAAAACGGCACAAGAGAATACTATGATAATAATAGCGAGAAAGAGTTTGAAACTCCAAAAACTGAATTCATAATTGATAAAAATTGTTTATTCTTCAATGATTTCGCTTCTATGATTGTTTGCTTTAACGGACTAATGTTCAGAAGTGCCGAGGGACGAAAACGTATTTTGAGAGTAAGTGCATTACGTAATAAAGAACGTATAATGAAAGCCGTATCTTTCAACTTTTCTTATGAAGGGAAAAATAATATTATAGTTGATAGAGTTATGGTTCCCATTTTAGCAGAACCGCAAAAAGCAAGTTGTCCGATTACAAAAAATGAAATGATGGGAATTTGCGCACAGAAAAAAATTATGTATAGTCTTAAAAATATGTACCAATTGGCGGTAAATATTAAGCAGGGAGATATTTCTCTTGCTGACTATATGCCAAAAGAGCAAACTTCTACACAAATTTCTCACGGTTACACAAATTCTACTTCTGAAATAAATTTAACCGAAGAAAGCCTGCAAGAAAATCACTTTACAAGAATCACATCTCCAAAAGGAAGCACAAGACAACCTGCGGAGCCTGAAAAAGGAATGTAATTTATTGATTTTGCAAAAAAATCTTTGCCTGACGTCTTCTCTTAACTGAATAAAAAACATTATAGCAAAGCAACATAAAAACACTTCCGACAACAAGTCCGAGAAACATTGTTTCGTTGCCTAAAATCATTGAATCCGTTAACTCCGAAGTGGAAAAATGCGTATAATTAAAAGTAATTTGAGAAAAAGCAATTCCCCAAAAAAGTGAAATAAATGCCTGTTTTGGATAGCGACAAATAATGAGCGAAACAAGAGCAAGTGCTAGGCTTAAAACAATCCAACCAAGTTGCCCAATTTCAATTACGGCATAATGTTGGATAAGAAATAAAAGTTGCATTAAAAAAACAACCGAAAGAAATGAAATTATAACTTTTGTCAAATATTTTTTGTTTTTTATTTCACCAAGAAACAAAATAGATATAATCGCAGGAATAACAAAACCGCTGACTGTAAAATTAATTCCTGTAATTTGATAAATAGGTAGTAATAATGAGAAAATTTCAATGGCAATGAGCAACAAAGCATAAGATTTCTGAATTCTATTGTTTCGCAAATTACTTTCGCCAACGTTGAAAAGAATCAAAATAAAAAGCGCACCTAAAAGCAAAACAATAAGTTTCATACAAAACCTCTCTTTGCTTTAAAATGTGCTTTTTTAAAATTATTATTCTTTAATTATATCGTTATTATAATAAAAATTTAAGTTATTTGATTTAATCAATTAATTTCTGTTGCTACTGGTAGCGAAATCTGTTTTATGTTTTGTGCTAAAAAATCAAAATTGCGTTTCTTGGAAATATATTTTATATGTTTCATAATTTGTTCAATAGCATTATAAGGTTCAATTTGAATGAAATCTATCTTTTTTTGCTGAAAAAAGTTTTTAATTCCACTTTGAATTACTTCCGCTTCTTGCTCATTTTCGTTTCGTCCCTGTGAATTATAACCAAAATCTCTTTCGAGTAAAAAATTTATATTATTAAACTTTTCGTGCGCCTGTAAAGCAATTTCTGTAAAAAACGGGTCATGATAACTTCCGTTTCGGCGATTATAAAAAATTGATAGCAAAACTGGCGAGTCGGTAATAATAAAATCAACTTTTTTGTTTAAAACGAAAATTCTGCGATACTGCTCCGCTAACACAATTAATTGGTCGCAAAGAAGTCGTTTATCTTCACTATAAACCAATTCTTTTGCAAATTCCAACGTTATTTCAGTTGAAATGTTCTTTTTTTTAAGTTCAGCGAAAAGTTCGGCCGCCAAAGTTGACTTTCCTGTTCCTGGTGCGCCATATAAGTTTATTACGTAGGATTCCATAAAGCCCCCTTAAAAAATTGAAATAAAATTTATTCAATCAAATAAATATTTTCGTGTATGTTGTTATTATTAAATACAAATATTTCCAGCATCTTTTTTAATTTCACAATGCTAATTTTTGATTGATTTAATTTTTAATCTCAATGCGTTTTTTACCTAACTCTGTTTTATATAAAATTTCTTTAACCGAACACACTGCTTTAATATCGATTTCAAAATCACAAATATGTTCACTATAATCAATAATTATAAGTTTATTAATTTCCTCTTTGAGTGATAGATTATTTTCGCTTTTAAATCTACGAACCGCCGCCACAATTTCAACAACTTCATCTCCTTGTGGAATAATTTCATCTTCGGTCTTTTCATTGATTTCGGAAATTTGAGTTAAGTGTATTGATTTTTCTCCTTCATATTTTTCAAAGAAATTCTTATATATTTCTTCTGTTATATGTGGCAAATAAATTGCCCACAATTTAAGCATTTCTTTAAGCACTAAAAAGCAAGTTTGCTTTGCACTTTCTGTGGCTTTTTCGCCATAAATATCAGGATTGTAAAGACGACGTTTTGCAATTTCAACATAATTATCACAAAAATTCCAAAAGAATTTTTCAAGTTCGGCACGTGCCAAGCCAATTTCATATTTTTCAAAATATGCTTTAAATTGCTTTTGCATAGCATTAAATCTTGCAATTATCCATTGGTCAATTTTTAAAATTGAAACTTTTTTATTTCCATAGTCTTGCAAAAATGAAAGTACAAACTTTGAAACGTTCCAAATTTTATTTATAAGTTTTGCACCAATTATAAACTCTTCATCACTTACAACAATATCACGTCCAAGACTTCCCGTGCTTGCCCAATATCGTGTTACATCGGCGGATTTTTGATTTAAAACTTCAATTGCAGAGAATTTTGATGAATTTGCCTTACTTTTACTGATTTTGTTTTCCTTATCTGCCATTATAAAGCCCGAAATCATCAAATTTTTCCATGGCACTTCGGCAGTGTGATAGTATGATTTAACAATCGTATAAAAATCCCAAGTACGGATTATGTCATGTGCATGCGGTCGAAAACTCATAGGTAAAAATTCAGCAGTTACATCATTTTCAGCGCCCCAATGACTGTTGATAAACGGTGTAACGGATGAAGTTTGCCACGTATCAAAAACATCGGTTTCAGGTATAATGTTTTTTGAACCGCATTTACTGCACGCACTTTGTGTCGGCTTTGTTGTCATAGGATTACACGGTAACTGGCTTTCTTCGGCAAAAATGATTTCTCCACAATCAGCACAATACCAAACAGGAATCGGTATACCAAAATATCTTTGTCTTGAAATGCACCAGTCGTGACTTAAATTCTCAACCCAGTTAATATATCGGTTCTTCATAAAAGATGGATGCCACTTAATTTTTTCTCCTAAATCTAAAAATTCTTGTTTCTTTGTCAATATATCAATAAACCATTGTTTTTTAAATTTAATTTCCATCGGCACGCCACAACGTTCGTGAACTGCAACGGCGTGCATAATTTTTTCCTGTTTATAAAGAATTCCTTGTGCCTTTAATTCTTCAATTATTTCTTTACGTGCTGTTTCAGTTTTTTTGCCTGCAAATGCTCCTGCCAGCGAAGTCATTGTTCCATTATCATTAATTGCATTTTTAATCGGCAAATTATATTTTTGTTGCCATTCAAGGTCTGTTTCATCGCCGAACGTACAACACATAACGGCACCAGTCCCTTTTTGCATATCAACTTTTTCATCGCCTTTAACTTCAACTTCAAAATCATATAAAGGAACAATAACCTTTTTCCCAATAAAATTTTTATATCTTTTATCCTTTGGATTTACAAAAACACAAACACACGCGCACAAAAACTCAGGGCGTGTTGTTGCAATTTTAATTGAATTTTCTTCTTTTGATTTTCCGGGTTTAGCATCGGAAATTTGAAAATATAAATAGTTAAAATATGATTCAATTTCTTTACTGTCGAGTTCCGCTTGTGCAATTGAAACTTGACATTCAGGACACCAAATGGCGGGCTTGTCTCCATAATAAGCATTTTTTTCTTTTGCAAGACGCAAAAAAGAAAGTTGTCCTATTCGCTGAACACGTGGTTCAATTGTGGAATAAAGCAAATTCCAGTCGGCACTGTCCCCAAGACGAGCGAAAACCTCTTTAAAATCTTTGCGATATTTTCCCAAAACTTCCAAACAAATGCGGTTGAATTCTTCACGTGGCAACTGATGCGCTTTTATTTTTCTTTCTTTTTCAACAAGTCTTTCAGTTGGCAATCCATTATCATCAAATCCAAACGGATAAAAGACATTAAATCCAGTCATTCTTTTATAGCGTACCATAAATTCAGCCTGCGTAAAAGAAAAAATATGTCCGATATGTATTGTTCCGCTTATTGTAACAGGTGGCGTATCGACCGAAAATAAGGGCTTTGAAGAGTTTTTGTCAAACTTATAAATTTCTTCATTCTCCCAATAATTTTGCCACTTTATTTCGCATTCTCTAAAATCATATTTTTTTTGCATTTGGATTTCTCCTGAAAATTTTGTTTTATTCTATCAAATTTAATTTGAATAATTTAATTATATCAATAAATTATTTATCTCATCGAGAGATGTAAAACTTAAAAAGAATTATAGTTAATTAAAAAAATTTTGTCAAGATTTTTCATACTATATTTATATTTTCATAATATGACATTCATTGACAAATAATTTAATAAAATGCTCTGTTTGCGTTTGTTCCTTTCAAGTTTCGCTTTACTTTTTGTCGTTTTTATATTATACTAATAATACTTATGTATATTATATTAACTTTATATATACATAGAAATTTTACAATAACAATTTGAATTTAAAATTCAAATATTTAAGAATAAATAGGAGTTGAAATTGGAACAGCAAAGTGAAAAATATGACCAAGATGATATTAAAGTTTTAAAAGGTTTAGAGCCTGTCCGTAAAAGACCAGGAATGTATATCGGCTCAACCGACGAGCATGGACTTATGCATTGCGTAGTTGAAGTTTTGGATAACAGCGTCGATGAAGCAATGGCAGGATATTGCACCGAAATTTTTGTTACATTAAATGCTGATGGTTCTTGCACAATTTCCGATAATGGAAGAGGAATTCCAACAGGTATAATTGCCGAAGAAGGTAAAAGTGCAGTTGAAATTGTGCTTACAAAACTCCATGCTGGCGGAAAGTTCGGGAGTAGCGGATATAAATATTCTGGCGGACTTCACGGTGTTGGCGTTTCCTGCGTTAATGCACTCAGCGAATGGATGAAAGTTGATGTATATCAAAACGGCTATCATCATTTTATTGAATTTTCACGTGGAGCAGCATTAAATCCACTTCAAATTTTAGACAGAACAGATAAGCGTGGAACAACTGTAACTTTTTTCCCTGACAAGCAAATTTTTGAAACAATTGAGTTTGACTATGACACTATGAAACACCGTTTTCGTGAAATTGCATTTTTAAATAGAGGCTTAATTATTAATCTTGAAGATAAAAGAGAAGGGCAACAACGTAAAGACCGCTTTGAATATAAGGGCGGAATAATTGAATTTGTTGAATATCTTAACCGCAACAAAGAAACACTTTTCCCAAACCCTGTATATTTTAGTAAAAAAGTCTTTGGTTCAAGCGAAGTCGAAGTTTGTTTTCAATATAATAATAGTTATAATGAAGTCATTCATTCCTATGCGAACAATATAAATACCAAAGAGGGCGGAACGCATTTAATTGGTTTTAAAAACTCACTTACAAAAACCATAAATGACTATGCACAAAAAAATAAACTTGTCAAAGACAATGAAAAATTATCAGGAGATGACTGCCGTGAAGGTATCACAGCAATTGTGTCCGTGAAACTTTTAAATCCGCAATTTGAAGGACAGACAAAAACAAAACTTGGCAACAGTGAAATGAGGTCTGCTGTTGAAAAAGCAGTACAAGAAGGCTTTGGCGATTATTTAGAAGAACATCCAAAAGAAAGTAAAGAATTGGTTTCAAAATGTATAACGGCACAGCGAGCACGTGAAGCGGCACGTAATGCACGTGATTTGACAAGGCGAAAAGGCATTCTTGAAAGCACAACCCTTCCGGGGAAACTTGCAGATTGTACGGAAAAAGACCCTACGCATTGTGAAATATATCTAGTCGAAGGAGATTCGGCTGGTGGTACGGCAAAACAAGGAAGAGATAGGAGATTTCAGGCTATTCTACCGCTTCGTGGAAAGATTTTAAACGTTGAAAAAGCACGGATTAATAGAATTCTTGAAAATCAAGAAATAAAAAGTATGATTACTGCGTTCGGTGCAGGAATTCACGATGAATTCGACGAAACCAAATTGAGATATAGAAAAATTATTTGCATGACCGACGCCGATGTTGATGGTTCGCATATTCGAATTCTTCTTTTGACATTTTTCTTTCGATATATGCGTCCGCTTATTGAAAGAGGCTTTGTCTATATTGCTCAGCCACCGCTTTATAAACTTACACGTGGGAAAGAAGAATTTTATTTTTATAATGATAAAGATTTGGAAGCAAATTTGGAAGAATTTGGCAAAAAGAGCATTGTTCTTCAAAGATATAAAGGTCTTGGAGAAATGACAGCGCATCAACTTTGGGAAACAACAATGAATCCTCAAAAGAGAATTCTTTTGCAAGTTAATATGAAAGATGCAGTTGAAGCCGACCAAATTTTTACTCAGTTAATGGGCGAAGACCCACAACTTAGACGACAATTCATTCAAGAAAATGCAAAACTTGTCGAAGAACTCGATGTTTAAGGTTTGTGGAATTTAATTTAAAAACAATTTAAAGTTAAAAAAGCAATTAAAAATGCAGTAAAAGATAACTTGTATTTTAAAAAATAAAATTAATTAAAATTATAACGCACAAACACAATTCGCAAGAAATTGCAAAAGTCTTATGCTTTGTGCTTGGCAGTTTAAATGAAAAAATGAATATTAATCTTACGCACCGTTCATATTATGCGGTTATATAAATCAAATCAAAAGTTTAATCAAGAAAGTTAAGGAGAAATAAATGGACAATAACGATAATTCAAAAAATTCAAATGGCAATTTTAACTCTGAAAATAAAAAAAGTTCTGCCAGCACGAAATTAAGTAAACAAGAAGAGAGAAAAAAAGAACTAGATAAATTGTTTGAGAATACAGTCGTCCATAAAATTGATGTTAGCGACGAACTTAAAAAATCTTTTATTGCCTATGCAATGGCGGTCAATGTTTCTCGTGCAATTCCCGATGTTCGTGATGGTTTAAAGCCTGTTCATAGACGAATTTTATTTTCAATGGGCGAACTTGGAAATTTCAGCGATAAGCCTTATAAAAAGTGTGCTAGAATTGTCGGCGAAGTTATGGGTAAATATCATCCGCACGGCGACTCTTCTGTTTACGATGCACTCGTACGTCTCGCACAAGATTTTTCAATCAGAGAACCTCTTGTTGATGGGCACGGTAACTTTGGTTCAGTTGACGGCGATAGCCCTGCGGCACAAAGATATACAGAAGCACGTCTTTCAAAAATTGCGAGCGAAATGCTTAAAGATATAGATAAAAACACAGTTGATTTTTATCCAAACTTCGATGAAACACTTATGCAACCATGTGTTTTGCCTGCAAAATTTCCTAACTTACTTGTCAACGGTGCAGATGGTATTGCAGTTGGAATGGCAACTAACATTCCACCGCACAACTTAATAGAAGTTGTGAACGGCGTACAGGCTTTAATAGATAATCCTGATATTGAAATTGATGAACTTGTAAAAATTATTCCTGCTCCTGACTATCCAACGGGCGGTATAATTATGGGACGTGCTTCGGTTAAGCATGCTTATAAAACAGGGCGAGGCGGAATAATTGTACGTGGCCGTGCTGAAATTGAAGAAGAAGGTAACCGCCAAAGAATTGTCATAACAGAACTTCCATATCAAGTCAATAAATCAAAATTTATAATTCAAATGGCCGACCTTGTGAAAAATAAAAGAATTACAGGCATTTCTGATATACGTGAAGAATCTGACCGTGATGGTATGCGTGTGGTTGTTGATATTAAAAAAGATGCCGATGCGAATGTTGTTTTGAATTTACTTTATAAGCACACGCAACTTCAAATGGGAAGTGGAATTATTTTCCTTGCACTTGTCAACGGCGAGCCAAAATTAGTAAATCTTAAAGAAATGCTTTATCATTATCTTGAACATCAAAAAGATGTTTTAAAGAGAAAAACGCAATTTGAATTGAATAAAGCCGAAGAACGTGAACATATTGTCCGTGGACTTGTAATTGCACTTGCAAATATCGATGAAGTTATCAAAATTATCAAAACATCAAAAGACCGTGCTGATGCACAAGCAAAACTTATGGATAATTTTGAATTAAGCGAAAAACAAGCAAACGCAATTCTTGAAATGAAACTTGCAAGGCTTACAAATTTGGAAGTTGATAAACTTAACGAAGAACTTGATATGCTTGAAAAAACAATTGCCGAATTAAAAGATATCCTTTCCAATCCAACAAGAGTTTTGCAAATAATTCGAAACGATTTGGAACAAGTGAAACTCAGTTATGGCAATCCAAGAAAAACCGAAATTTCACAAGGCGTTAGCACCGATGAAATAGATTTTATCAAAGAAGAAGAAGTTGTTATTTCAATGACTCACCGTGGTTATATAAAACGCATTCCTATGGATGAATATAAAGCACAACGTCGAGGCGGTGTCGGTATAACTGCACATAAGACGAAAGAAGAAGATTTTGTCGAAAATATATATATCACTAGCACACATTCAAGTTTACTTTTATTTTCAAATAAAGGGAAAGTATATCGCATAAAAGCGTATGAAGTTCCAGAAGCGTCAAGACAGGCAAAGGGACGAGCAATAGTAAATCTTTTACAACTCTCTCAGGGCGAAACAATTTCAGCAGTAATTCCAGTTGATGATACGGAAAAAGATAAACCAGATGATATAGAGAAAAAAGAAAATACGAAAAATTGTTTTTTGATTATGGCAACTAAAAACGGTTTAATCAAAAAAACTTCGGTTAGCGAATTTTTAAGCATTCGCCAAAACGGGAAAATTGCAATAAAACTTGCTGAGAACGACGAACTTATTGGTGTTGGATTTACAAAGCCAAACGATGAAATCATAATTGCTTCCAGCGCTGGACGATGCGTACGCTTTAATGAAAACGGTGTTCGTCCAATGGGACGCACAGCACAAGGTGTGAAAAGTATGAGAATTGCTGACGACCAATATATAATTGCAATGTCTATAATTAAAAAAGGCAATCAAATCATAACAATTTCAGAAAATGGATATGGCAAAAAAACTCCTGTCGATGAATTTAGATTAACCGCACGTGGAGCAAAAGGCGTGAAAGCCGGCATATTTAATGACAAGACAGGAAAAATCATCAGTCTTATTCAAGCGGAAGAAAATGAAGATTTAATGCTTATTGCCGATAATGGAATTATGATAAGAACGCCAGTAAAAGAACTAAGCCTTGTTGGACGTGTTAGTCAAGGCGTAAAAGTTATGAGACTTAAAAATGATGCAAAACTTATTGGTGTAGCCAAAACTTTAAGCGAGAGTGATGAAGAAGAAACCAACGATGGCAATATAGAAGAAACTGGCGAAGTTGAATAAATAATTATTAATTTTATTATATAATAAAACAGTTTATAATATCGAATTATAAAATTTATTAAAGAATAGACTTTAATTATAAAGTTAGTTAAAATGATAAAAAACAAAAACGCACTTGCTAGCATTATGCATTGAAAAACTGTATTTAAAATTATTTGAAATGAATTATCTGAAATTATTATTCAAATAAAGCAATCAAATAATTTTTACTTTAAGGGGTAATAAATGAATAGAAAAATTGTAATAGGAATGTCGTGGCCATATTCAAACGGCGAATTGCATTTAGGTAATTTTGGTTCAAGTCTTCCAGCCGATATAATTGCAAGATATTTCAGACTTAAAAAAGACGATGTTTGCTTTGTGAGTGGTAGCGATTGTTTCGGCACGCCAACTTCAATTCAAGCGCAAAAAGAAGGGGTAAAACCTCAATCAATTTCAGACCATTTCCACGAAAAATTTGTCGATGTCTTTAATGAAACCGATTTTAGTTTCAATAATTTTTTCAAAACAACGGACAAGCGACATATTGCATTTGTGCAAGATTTTCATAGAGATTTATATAAAAGCGGTTTTGTAACTGACAAAAAAATATCTCAACTCTATTGCGAAGATTGTCATAGATTTTTGCCCGACCGTTATGTTGTCGGCAACTGCCCTTATTGCAAGGCTAGTGCAAAAGGCGACTCGTGCGATTCCTGCGGAAAAATTTTAGAACCAGAAGATTTGCTTGAACCAAAATGCAGCATTTGTGCTCATACACCAATACCACGAGAAACAACGCAAAAATACTTAAATTTGCCACTTTTAAAAGATAAACTTTATGAATTTTTCAACAAACGCAAAGGGCGTTGGATGCTTAATGCAGTCAATATGACTCAAAGATATTTTGATGAGGGTCTTAGAGAAAGAGCAATCACACGCAACTTAAACTGGGGCGTGCCTATGCCAGATAGCGACGATAAAGAAAAAGTGATATATAATTGGGCGGAAAATGTTCTTGGATACCTTTCAGCATCAAAAGTTTATTGTGATTCCGCAGGTTTAAATTTTGATGATTTTTGGAAAAATGCAAACGCAATTCATTATTATATACACGCAAAAGATAACATTCCTTTTCATACATTGATTTTTCCTGCATTGCTTTTGGGAAACAGTCAACAATTCCACTTGCCTGATATTATTGTTTCTGCCGAATATGTAACTTTGGAAGGAAAGAAAATTTCAAAAAGCGGCGGCACTTATTTGACTGTAAAAGAATTCGTTAAAATTATAGACTCTGACTTTTTAAGATATTATTTTGCAAAAACTATTAACGATAAAAAAGATGTGAATTTTTCTTTTTCCGACTTTGTCAATACTGTAAATGGCGAGGTTATTAATAATTGGGGAAATTTGGTTAATAGAAGTTTGAGTTTTGTGAAAAGCAAGTTTAACGGAACTTTGTTGCAGCAAAAATTAAGTGCAGATGTGAAAGAAAATATTGAAAAGACATTTAAAAATGTTGCTGGTTTCTATGAGGCTGGAAAAATTAATTTAGCGGTTAAAGAAATTATGGCATTAGTGGCGTTTTCAAATAAACAATTTAATATTTATCAACCGTGGATTACAATTAACACGGACGAAGGAAAATGCCGTCAGCAATTATTTGATATTCTAACGTTGGTAACAAACACCACAACCCTTCTCGCTCCAATTATCACACGTGGGACTAAAAAAGTTTTCAACTTTTTAGGAACTGATGAAAACAATTTTGAGCCGTATTATTTTAATAAAGAAATAAAATTAAGCAGTAACATAGCACCGCTCTATAAAAGACTTGACCTCAAAGAAATTGAGCAACACTTTAAGTCATATATTCCAAAAAATTAATATAATATTTTAACAATGAAAGAAATTTTCACACTTGCAATTTTGATTTTCATTTTATTTAAAATAAAAAAATACTTAATAAATAAAGTATTTTTTTTATAATATTTTTTTCAATGTTTCTTTTAAATTTTCTGTTTTCGTTTTTTCTTGAATTTTTTTACTTCTTTAAAATTCTATAAAAGGTAGAGTTTTAATCGACTACCAGCGACCGCCACCACCGCCACCGAAACCGCCACCAGCAAAACCACCACCGAAACCACCAAAACCACCGCCGAAACCACCTGTGCCATCAGTAAGACTCTTTGCTCCTTGTGCTAAGTTTGCAATTTTTGCGGCATCAATACTATGCAAGAGTTGATTGCAACTGTTATTCAAAACATGTATAAATATCATTGTGTTAAATAAATCTATATCGCCACTGCCAACATACCATTGCGGCGCATCAATTGTGATTTTTTCAAATTTCTTACACCATTTTTCATATACACCTAAAACATAAGCATACGGCAAAATCACATAAAAGGCACTTGGATTTTCCTGCACGAGCATTTCAAGGCGGTCTTTCTCCGCCACTTCAATAAAATTTTTGAGCCCAACAATATCTCCTAATTCTTCGAGGCCCTCATCCGTTCTTACATTAAATTTAAAAACTAAATAACCAATAAAAACAACTTCAATCATAACTAAAATACTGGTAAGCAGAAAATCAAAATAAGGCTCGAAAATTAATATAAAAAATGCAGAAACGGAAGTAAAAGCAATAAGCAAGTTAAAGGCAAAAATAATTTTCCCCCACTTTGAAATAAAATGGTTTGTATCTTTATTTTTTGCAATAAATAAGAGTGCAACCGTAACCAAAATTCCTGAAAGCACAGAAATAATAATATCAGAAATAATAACTTTTTGATAACTGATTACTCCGCCAATCAACGCAACCAAAATGCCCATTATAAATATAATAGCAAATCTTGCTGCTACGGCTTTTGCATTAAACAACGGTTTGTTTAAGTTTTCAATATCTGTTTTAATTTCTGCAATATCAGTTACAATGTTTTTGCCGATTTCATTGATTTCCAAAAGCGAATTATCTTTATTTTTGCTTTTTTCAATGTTTTTTTCGTTGTTCTTTGTTGTGTTTGTTTCGTTGTTCTTGTCATCTTGTTTTTCGCTAATGCGATTAGACATTTTTAAATCACTTGTTTCTTTATTTTCTGTATTTTTAATAATATCATTGATATTTTCATATTTATTTTTAAAAATTGCATTAAAAAATGTTTTCTCGTAAATTTTTAAATCAGCGTCATCTGGATTTTTTAGTTTCCTTAAAAATGTTGATTTATCTTTTTCAACAATTTCAATATAGCCTTTTTGTGCCCAATAAATTATAAGCGAAGCAATATCTTTATTATCAACTTTTCTATCCATAATATAGCCAACATCAGCAGGGGTATATTTTTCATTCGCACTGAACTGAACCACAGGTACAACCATTTTCGGATTAGAATACTTTTTATATAAATATAATGCAAGCACGGCAAAAGTAACGATTAAAATTAAGTTAATCACATTTAACCAGTTGTCGAACGGCACTTGAAAATATCCCTCATCAAGAGCAACTCGTGCAGTAATTCCTTCTCCAACGTTCAATGCTTCGTATGTGAAAGAAAGTTGTGTCCCCTCGGCGTTCCACGAAAAATCAATAGTTTCAGTTGAACCATATTCGCCAACATAAACTCCCGTACGTGCATTTATTTCGGCGGTCTCATCATCTGATTCGCCAACAACTTTTTCAGGAAAATTTATGTTAACTGATATGTTTTCGATTGTCGTATTCCAATATTGTCCAATAACATTATAATAAAAATGGTCGAGTTCTGCTATGCGGTCGTTGCCTAACGATGCCGTATATTTAATTTGATAATTATTCGCTCCATTTAAAAAAGTTCCCCGCTCGCCTAAGACTATCACAAAAAAGCCGTCATAGGATTCAACAAGAAATGTTTCATTTGTTTCTAAAACATTATATTTGACTCTATAATTTTTGCTGACAAGTTGATTGTTTTTATCAAAAAAACTAACTGTATTTGTTTCAGGCAACATTCTGAAAATTCCTTGACTGCTTACATTAAAATCTACGTCAATGCTTTCAGTTATAGTCAAAACATTGTCTTTTGAAACATCAATTTCCACGTCGAAAGATGTTATTTTATATTCGTGACTTTTATCTTCAAGTTGTGCTTCATAAGAAAAAAGTGAAGGAATAAAATTTATAAAAAATCCTATCACTAAACATAGTAATATTATGGATATAAAAATAAAATTTTTAGATTTAAACATTACAACCTTGAAATTAAAAGTTAAAATATTTATTTATGATTTATCATAAATTTTATTTAATTTGTTAGATTAATTTAAAAATAATAGAAATTCTTAAATTCAAAAAAACTTATTTATTAAAATCAACTTTAACATTTTTGCGTTCTTCCGCCGACTCAATTTCAAACAATGGTTTTTTGCTGAAATTGAACATTCCTGCAATTAAATTAGATGGAAAACTCTCTCGCTTTGTGTTATAAATTTTAACAACACCGTTGTAATACTTTCTTGAATTTGCAATTTCAACTTCAAGTTCTTTCAACGTTTTTTGAAGGTCGATAAAATTCTGATTTGCCTTTAAATCCGGATAGTTTTCAGCAACTGCAAACAAACTTTTAAGTGCACCTTGCAAAATGTTTTCATTTTCAAGTTTTTGCTCAGTTGTTGCCGAATTCATTGCGGAATAACGTGCTTTCATAACCTTTTCAAGTGTTTCTTTCTCGTGCTTTGCATAGCCCTTGACAGTTTCCACATAATTCGGAATAAGGTCATATCTTTTTTTCATATATATGTCCATTGTGGAAAAACCTTCTTCGACATTATTACGTAATTTTACAAATGCGTTATAAGCCGAAATAAGCCAAATTGGCAGGACAATAAAAAGCAAAGCGACAAAAACAATAATAAAAATTCCAAGCACACTAACAAATGACAATTGTGGTAACATAATACAATCCCCCTTATTTTATATTATATCTAGATTTTTTATAAATTATTAAAATTTAAAAGTAAATTTATAACGTATTTTAAATTTAATTAATTAATTATTTTTATATTTCTTTTTTTTGTTGATTATTTAGATTTTTTAATAGTATTTTCTATAACTTCATTCTTTTTTATTAATTTTTCAATTATTTTTATAGTTTTATTCAAATTTGCATTATTGATTACTATATCAAAATTTCCTTTATAGTTCTCTTCAAATTCCATTCGAGAAAGTCGCAAGTCAATATCTGGCTCACCTCTTAATGTCAACCGTTTTATGAGTTCTTTTTTCGGTGCAGTTAAAAAAATCGATAATGTTTTGACTTTGTCTTTTAAAATGCGTGTAAGGCTTATTTGCCCTAAAACTCCGACGTCTTTAATAAAATGTTTTTTTTCTTTATCGCACGAAACAACTTCATCAAGAGAACTTTTAGCAATTCCATAAAAATTTTGATGAATTTCTTCATATTCGCTTATATCACCCTTTTCAAGCATTTTATCAAAAGTTTTTTTGCAAAGAAAAATATAGGCATCTTTGTTTTCGTTAGGTCGCTTTTTTCTTGTCGTGCAACTTTTTAAAAATGAAAGATTTTCGTTTCTTTTAATCAATTCATTTATAACAGTATTTTTGCCTGAGCCAGAAAATCCCGATATGATTATAAGCATTTAAACCTCTTTAAGAAATTATATAAAACACCAGACACTATGTCAAATGTTTTAGAATTTTATTTCATTTTAATTTTATTTGAAGGATTTTGTCGAATAAAGTTTTCAAAATTTTATATAACAAAATTCGTTTTTATGTTTCTAGAAATTATAATAATTAAAAAATTTTGAGCATTCCAAGGACTTCATCGAACAATTAAAGTTATTTTTGATTACCTGAATTGTTTTTCTTTGAATAATAAATCAAGCCTGATGTTGCTAGCATTGCTATAAGCATTGATGCAGTAATTAAAACTGTTAAACTTGTTTCAGTAAGAGCATAGCCGAAAATGCTGTATTCGCCATCAGCTAAAACTCCGATTGATAAAATGCAAATCACGCTTGCCACGACAAGTGCGAACACAAGAAGTGCATTAATAAATGTCTTTTTATTCATTTTTTCTCCGTGTAAATTATTTTTAGTGAAACTTATCTCAAAAATTTAAATTCGTTGAATTTTTTCTTAGAAATTTAAATTTTTTATTTAACTTTAATCCCTTTTAGTATACATAGTTTTAAAGATTTTGTCAATATTCAATATTTTCGCAAGTAGTGTAAATAAATTAAAAAATTTTAGTTTCTTTTTAATTTTCTTTAAAAAAATTTTTAATTTTTTGTGCTAGATTTTCATTTATTCCATTAATTGAAGTGAGTTCAGAAATTGAAGCATTTTTAATTGCTTCAATTGTTTTAAATTGTTTTATGAGTGCCTTTCTTTTAACTTTGCCAATGCCTTTTATTTTTTCCAGCGGACTTTCCAAACTTTTCTTTTGTCTTAAATTTCTGTGAAAAGTGTTGGCGAAACGATGTGCTTCATCTCTAATATTTTGAAGAATTCGAAGTTCGACACTGCCAAATTTTAATATATAAGGATTTGATTCATTTGGTTTAAAAACTTCTTCGAACTTTTCCGCAATTGAAATTATTTCAATCTCAATATTATGCTTATCATTAAATGGTTGCAAAATTTCAAAAGTCGCAGACAGCTGCCCTTTTCCGCCATCAATAACAATTAAATCAGGTTTTTGTGCAAAACTTTCATCTTCGTCTTTTTCGAGTTCAGCAAGCCTTCGACTTATCACTTCTTTCAAGCTTTCAAAGTCATTTGCACCATCAACGGTTTTTATTTTAAATTTTCTATAATGCTTTGATGTCTTTTCCCCATTGATAAAAACAGCCATTGAAGCGACGCTGTTCGTTCCTTGCGTATTCGAAATATCATAACACTCAATCCGTTTTGGCGTTTTTTTCAAATTTAGTATTTTTTTAAGATTTTGAATTGCCCCAATTGTATTATTAAATTTAGATTTTTCTCGTGTAAGAGATTTCTCCAAGTGCTCTTTTGCATTAGTCGATGCCATTTTTAAAAGCATTTTTTCATAATTTTTTCGCCCCGCACTAATTTCAAGTTTTTGTTTTTTAGATTTTAAAATATTACTTTCTTTTTTTGATTGATTTTCATTTTTTGAATTAATGCTACTATTTTCAATTAAATTTGAATTTTTGCGATTGTTTTTAAAAAAATTATTAATACCGCCAAATTTTTTATTTAATAAATGCTCCTTTAATTCAGTTATATTTTCAGGTTTATGACTTAATAAAATAATCTCAGGCAAAGCAGCATTTTCATAATATTGGTTTATAAAAGATGATAAAGTTTCACTCTCTGCGGGCGACGCATCAATTGTCGAAATTGTTTGCAATCCCAAAATTTTCCCACCACGCACAACCAAAAAACTGATAGCGCTTGACAAATTATTCGTTTCATAAGCAAAGACATCAATTGACTTATTAAGCGGAACTTGTGCAATAACCTTTTCTTTCAATCGTTGCACAATTTTTATCCTGTTTCGTAATTCCAGTGCCTTTTCAAAGTTTTCCTTCTCCGCCTCTAACATCATTTTTTCTGTTAAAATTTTTTCAGTTAAGGTATCATTTCCGTTTAAAAAATCAATGACTTTATCTATTATTTTTCGATAATTCTCGACCGAAATTTTATTCGTGCAAGGTGCAGGGCATAATCCGAGCATATAGTTTAAGCACTCACGTTGCGGTTTTTTTTGCTGTTTTTCATTGTTTTTTTGCGTTTTTTTATTGTTTTGTGGTGTTTTTTCATCGTTTTGCATTTTTATTTTAATGTTACAATTTCTTATTTTAAAAGCAGAATGAATAATATTTACAATTTCATTTGCACTAACTCCGCCGAAATAAGGACCAAAATATTTTGCTCCGTCATTTTTTATTTTTCGTACAATTTCAAGTTTCGGAAACGGTTCGTTTAGATTTATCTTTATATATGGAAAAGCTTTGCCGTCTTTTAAAAGAATATTATAAAACGGCTGATGCTTTTTTATTAAATTACTTTCAAGTGCAAGTGCATCGAGTTCGCTAAGTGTAATAAAATAATCAAAATCAAAAACTTTATCTATCATTGTTTTTGTTTTAAAAGCATATTCATTTTTATTTAAATGTTTATTTTTAAAATATTGACTAACTCTTTTTTTTAAATTTTTTGCCTTGCCTATATAAATAACATTTCCTTCTTTGTCTCGCATTAAATAAACGCCACTGCTGGACGGTAGGTTTGAAAGTTTTGTATTTAAATTTTCATTTATTAAATTTGCACTCATATTGAAATTATATAATTAAATTAAAGTTTTTTCAAGATATTCTTTAAAAATGATATGAAAAAGCAGTTTAAAATGATTTTTTCAGTGGTTATTTAAAATAAAAATTAAAATTTAAGAAAATTAGAGTTTGAAAATTTTAAAGAAATCAAAAAAGTCAATTTGAAAAATTTATAATTAGGTTTGATTAACAAACTCATCTGCCTAAATCTACATAATAAGGCATAGACAGTTTAATCATTGAATTTCTATTTGTTGGTCAGGCCTTAAATCCCAAGGTCTTTTGTTATCATAATAAAAATAAAGATAACCATTTAATGTTCGTTGTTTTTTATTTACCTGCTCCTTATAAAGTTTTATTGCAAGTGCAGATATTGCAAAAGTTTGTCCATTATACTCAACTTGATTTTTGTTATCTGTTGTTCTTGCTGTAAAGTTTTGATCATTCCTAAAATAGATTTCAGAGCCAACTGGCAAACCAATCATTTCAAAAGTTGTTTGTGGAGTGCGTTGTTTTTGTTTTTCGCCATTTCTGAAACCACTTCCACTTCTTCTGTTTCATCCTTTGTCGCATCATAAACGCCCTTTAAATCAAGAGCATATTTTATTGCAGCCTTGATACATCCAGTCCCAAAAAACTCAGTCCTTCTGCCTTTTGTTGAATAATGTCTAAATCCATTAAACTGTTCATGAACTTTTTTTTCTGCCCAATCAACATCTTCGCATTCCAAAACAGCTAAATAATCAAAGTCTTCTGGGACATTACTTCCAGTTAGTCCTCGGTCTTCAACATCTAACTTTATTGTTTTCCCAATTTTGATTAAGTGCTGGAATGCAGGATTTTGTGCAAAATATAATAATCCTCTCATATTTTAATCCTTTTTTTAATATCATTTACTTTTACTTTATAAGTATATCAAGATTTAGGAAATAAAAAACTAAAAGTTTACAAAATTAGAATTTTATGTCATAATATTTTTATGAGTTTACAAATTTTAAATTTAAAAGAACATATGCCGACGGTGGATATTGCACTCGCCAATTTAGAAACCGAAATTGAAATAGCGAAAAAGTTTAACTGCCGTGCAATAAAAATAATTCACGGCTATGGCTCGCACGGTTCAGGTGGAGCAATTTGCATAGCGGTCAAAAGGTTTTTAAACAGGCTTAAAAGCCAAAATAAAATTTGTGAAATTATAGACGGAAGTCAATGGACTTTTCAAAATGACAAGGTTGGGAAATTTATATATTCCAATCCCGATTGGACAATGGATGAAGATTTTAATAGAAATAATCCCGGAATTACTGTAATATTATTATAAAAGAAAAGATTTATAAATACTGAAAAAGAATAAATAGAAAGATATCAACAAGAATGGGGTCATCCAGAAGTTATGAACAGCCAATACAAAACTAGAAAAGTGTAATAAACTAGACAAGAATGTGCTTAACGATGATTGTGAAGAAAACAAATTGTATAGACAATATGTATCACTGTTGGCAAAAGCAAAAAATAAAAACAACAAAGATTAATAAATTGAACTTAATAATTTAAGACAAGTTAATCCCTGTCTTTTTTGTTTCCTTTTTAAATCTAAAATAAGTGTAATAAAGACTTTTATATTTCAAACGAAAATTAATTCCATAAAGTGTGTCGCAAAATATAAAAAATATGTTACAAAAATATAGAAAACTCAATCATTTCTGCTTATAAAGATTGCTAAAATAAAACGGAGAAAGGATAAAATTGAAACGACAAGTGCGGCAACATATGTTTGTGCAGCGGCACTTAAAACAACCTTTGCTCCCTTAACTTCCGTAGTATCCAAAATTCCACCGTCGGTCAAATTCGCAAGTGCCCTTTTTGATGCGTTAAATTCAACAGGCAATGTGGCAATTGAGAAAATAACGGAAATGCCAAAAAATATAACACCTCCCCAAAGAAAAATATCGCCAAGAGAAGTTCCAGAACTTGAAAATGCTGATAATAAAATGCCAATTATAACCAGTGGCCAAAGCATATTCGAACAAATATTACTCAACGTTCCTAAAACATTTCGTGTTTTAAGTGGTGCATAGTTTTCTGCGTGCTGAATTGCGTGCCCAGCCTCGTGTGCGGCAATACCCAAAGCACTTATTGACGTTGAATTATACACGCCTTCTGAAAGCCCCAAAGTCTTTGTTTTTGGATTATAATGGTCAGTCAAATACCCCTTTATGCGAACAATTTCAACATCTGTTATACCTGCATTTTGCAAAAGCATTTTACAAGCATCTTGCGCCGTGATTCCTTTAACGCTAGGAACTTTGCTGTAAGTTTTAAAAGCATTTGAAACTCTTGATTGAACAACAACTGCGTATATTATTCCGGGAAGCAAAATTATTCCCATTAATATATAAGTAAAATAAAACATAAAATCTCCTTTAATATGTAAGACTATAATAATATATATTTTACAATTTTGCAATTAATTATTAAAAACTTTGATTTTATCTATAATATTACTTAAATGTTTTCAAGTTTTTTGCCATTTAATTATATAATTATATATAGGCATTAATTTAATACAAATTTTCAAAAATCTATTTCTGCAATTTAAAGAACTTTCGACATTAACGGAATTTTAAAAGTCTATATTAAGTTTTCAACAAAATAACCACAAAGGAAAAAAACATTGAAAAGTAAAGTTGAAACCATAAGCAATGGCTCACACGGTGCAATGCCGAGTTCAAATTCTTTTGAAAGAGCGAAAATCAATGCATTAGCGAATCGTGAAACTTATTTGAATTATCGAATTAGATTTATTCCGTCGAAGTTTATTACAAAAAATTTTTATGGATATATCACCGAATCTGAGTATATGAATTTCTTGCAAACTGCTTGCGTTGTTGGATTAAACGGAATTAGTGAAATTGAGAATGTAATAAAATCACAAGCACACATAAAACGTTGCACGGACAAAACAACGACTTTTGAACCTATCGAAAATATAAAATATTTAGGTCTTATAAAATTTATTCGAGATGAAGTGGCAAGAAACCATGCATTGAAAAACTCGTTTGAATTATAGAATAAGTATTCTGTAAAAATGCAAAGAATACTAATTAAAAAAGTAGAAATTAAAGTATTTAATGGTAGTTGAAGTTATTAATTAATTTGAGAAACAAAATAAATCAAAATTTTTGATTTGTTAAAATTAAATTAAATTTGCGAACAAGTTTTAATTAAAGCGACAAGCCACTATCTGGCTCTTTATGCGTTGCCGCTCCGCCAATTTTAGTAAAAAGAGAGTTTTTGGTTGGCACTTTTTCATATTCCTTTGTTGGCTTTGAATCCAAATCAGAAACTTGAAGAAATATTTTACGTCTTGTTTCTATGTATGCTTTTTCATCTTTGACAGCGGACAAACTTTTTATTAAATTATTTATTTTTTCAACACGATTAATCTCATCAACTCCGCCAATAGACCTTGCAATCCCTGATTTTGTCGCTGTTTCGTTGCAATAAACAATCCAATCATCAATTTTTCTTAAAGCATTAGAATCCATTTTTGCACCGTTGTTTTTATTATAATAATTTCCGTCTTCGAGATAAATAACGTGTAGTTCTTTTGTTCCTAATTCTCCGTCAGGAATTCGTTGACCGTTAAAAAAATATTCAACATTTCCGTATTCGTCAATTTCGGTGGTTATTTTCTTTTCAGCCAAACGCTCTTTAAAATTTCCGATTACTTTTTTCCCACTTGTTAAATTTAGTTTGCGTGCAAACTTACTTAAAAGACCTTCATTTATACTCATTTTTAACTCCTATTTATTAAATATTCGCTAGTTATGATTATTATATCATATTTATGTCCGAATATCAAGAAAAACTTTTTTGCGTGTATTATAATAATACCTATTAAAAAATTTTGTTGTTTTTTATTAATTTATGTATGGAGTGCAAAAGC
>DIPL01000013.1:7529-15648 GCA_002424095.1 Christensenella sp. UBA5489 | reverse complement strand
CCGATTTTGTTTTTTTGATTGATAAAAATATACATATTTGCTATATTGATTATATATAAAGTTGAATTTAAATGTGCTAAAAAATAAAAACTAGGAAGCAAATAGCATAAAATAAAAGATATAAAATAAAGGATATAAAAACATAAAACAAGGCAATAAAATTATGAAAGATAAGATTAAAGAAATTTTAAGCGATAGAAAAATGACCGCTGATTTAATTGCAAAAGACAATTTAAAACAGGCTTTTTTATTGCACGGTTTTAGGGAGTTATATGTCCGAGAAAAAGATATAATAATTCAAAGAGCTAGATTGAATGCTGAAATGGACGCTATTTCAACGACCGCAGAAACCGAAAAACTAACTCTTGAATTGCAAGAAAATTATAGCAAACAAGATGAAATTCTAAAAACCGCAAATCTAACACGTAAAGATTTAATTCCGCAATATACCTGTTCCGTTTGTGGAGATACAGGCTTTATAAACAGTATAAGCTGCGATTGTGTTAATAAAATTGCTAGCAAACTCAATTTAGAGCGACTTAATCTTAAACATTTAAAAACATTTAAAGACTGTGATTATTCAATTTTTGAAAATGTTTTGATTCCAAAATTTTATAAAAAAATGCAAATTTGGGCAAACTCTGAGCGAAAAAAAAAGTCGGTTTTTTTGCAAGGCGATGTCGGCACAGGAAAAACTTTTTTGCTTGAATGTATGGCAAGTGAATTTATGGAGCAAAATAAATATGTAATTTTTACAACTGCTTTTAAGATGAATAACGATTTTTTGAAATATCACACAATTTTCAATGAAGCAAAAATGTCGTATTTGAATAAATATCACGAATGCGAGATTTTAATTATCGATGATTTAGGCTCTGAACCGATTTTGCGAAATGTTACGAAAGAATATTTATATTTAATAATTAACCAGCGAATGATTGAAAATAAGACAACACTTATCAGCACAAATTTGGAACTTTCGGACATAAGAGACCGCTATGGCGAACGAATTTTTTCACGACTTGTCAACAAACAACAAAACATATTATTCAAGTTTGAAAATGAAGATTTAAGAAAACGCAGGCTGTGAGATTTTCAACAATTTTCATGATATAAAAAAACACGCAAGCAGCGAGTAATAAAAATTAAACAAATTTTTAAATATTTTTCAAGGCACACAGAAAATTCAACAAGTGCTTGTGCTTTTCGGTTTTTAAATAGAGCAAAACAGAGAAAGAAAAAAAACTTCACAACATAAAGGTTTGAAAGAATGGCATTATTTTACAAATGAAATTGAAACCGAAAAAGGAAAATTAATTGTTGTAAATGTTAGAGATAAAGGTAAAAAACAATACATATATAAAATAGCAACAAATAAAAAAAGTTTATAGGTGACACGAAGGTCATTAAACCACGAATGTGGCATTGCCTATAAACTTTATACTATTAGTATAGCATTTTAGAAAAAAGTCAACCATTTTCACAAAAAAATAATTAAAGGGAGAGAGATGTCTATAATCCTTTGTAATAGATAATTCTCTAACATCTATTTATTCAATTTCTTTTAGTTGACTTATGAAAAAAAGATAAATAGAAATTCGAGCAGTTTTAGAATAGTTGAGCATTTATGTTCTTCTCTCTAAATTCCTATGTGTTTACATATAGTCCTTGAATTTCTATTTTTTTAAATTAAAAATCCGTCATCAAAGGCGGATTTCTTTTTTTTAATTTAATTAAGGAATTTTGTAATATAGGACACAAGTCAAAATCAATAATACACTCAGAATTTACACTCAAACGGTTCTCAAAATCTCCGATTTTACAAATAACCGACATCATCAGAATGGCATTCTTTGTTTGTAATTTCAAAGGAAATTTTTCTCAAACTTATGTCTTCTCTATCGCTTTCCGTAACTTTGGCGAATGTCGCTTCATTCAATTTTGCGACTTCGGAAATATAGCCAACATCGCTGTTTGTTTCAAAATGTTTTAATCTACCGCTCACCCCTTCGTGAGACATATAGAAATCATATGATAAAATCTTTTCGTGTTGCCTTACATTGTTGTGCCGTGAAATCAAGGAATTCTCAAAATCATAAGTTTCAAAAATCCAATAATTCCCCGCTGAAATGCTATATCTTACATAAAGATAACTCGTTCCAGAATTAAAATTTATGGTGTATGTGCCGACAGCATTTGTGTTTGAAATTAAATACTCGTAGTCGCCCATTTTAATTGCATCGCCAGCGGTGTAGTCGCCACTATATTTTTCAACTACTTTATGAAGTTCTCCTGTTTCGTCATCTTCTACTGTTGTAAATGAAATAACTTTGCTGTAAGTGCTTTCAATTCCACCATCATCGGTTAAGTTGTAAACTATAACTATTTCCTTTTCGGCATCATTTCGTACAATTTTAATTTCTTCATCATCTCGTGCAGGGACATCTTCGGCGGATGGATAATAAAAACCAGTTGAAACTTTGACTTCATATGTGCCTAACTGGACTTTATGCGAAACTTCAAAATCAATCGCATTTCCCCAAGTTGAAATTGTGTTATCTATATCATCTAGAAACTCGTTGTGCGAGCGATTTACAATCGGCAAATATCCATGAATCACATTCCCTTCAATTTTTTTGTAATATTTCCGCACACTAGGTTCTATGTCTTTTTTTACAAGTGTGTAATCTCTTATTTCAATGTCATCCAAACTATAAAATCCAAATTCTTTTAAGTCGCTTACATCTTCATTTAAATAAAAATCTAAGGCTGGCATAACCATATAAATTCTATTTCCTATTTCTTGGATAGGATTTTTTATAGATTCGTAAACAGATTTTTCAGAATTTGATAGAGAATCAATTGCATCTTTTTCGGCATAATCAAAAAACTCATCTTGCTGGTTTCTTACGTAATTAAAAAATTCCAAAGAAGTTAATTTCGTTGATTCTGTTACGAATGGTATAACATTTGCAGCACCAACACAAGCAGAAAGTGTGAGTGCTGGAAAAGTTAATGCAAAGATGATAAATAAATTTAAAATTTTTTTCATAGATTTCAACCTTTAATGTCTTACTTCATTATAATATATTTTTAGTCATTTACAAAATTATTATCAAACAATTTTTAAATAAATTTTATAATTAGATTTTTAAGTTCGAAACTAAATTTAAAAATATTTTCTTTAAGGAATATTTTTTTAAATAGTTTTACAATTAAACTTTTCCCTTTTTACCATCACGAATTTTTTTGGCAATTTTTTCAATGTCCTTGCTCAAATCAGGAGCGTTTATTGCGACATCATCAACGACGGCTTTGCTCATATTCACTAACTTTTCGTTATTGTAATCATTTACTAAAATGTTAAGGTAGGTTTCGGAAACCAAATTAAAAATGTTTTCTTTAAAGTGATAAGGAATATTTTCTTTTTTCAAAATTTGTTTAATTTCATCGGGTTTTGGTGGAACAAATTTTCCTATTTGTGTTTTATTAATCTCAATTTCAAGAGCAAAAAGTTCGTTTTGAACAAGCAGAACGTCACTAAAAAAAGATGACGCATACATTGCCGCATATGCTGTCAAAAAATCTTTTTTCGCACCGTAATAAGCAGAAATTTCTTTTAAAAAACTTGCCATTTGCTCCGAAGTATAGCAAACATCATACGCATTAAACAAAAACTTTTTGAATTTTTCTAAATTATTTCTTTTATAAATTTTAGAAAGCAAAAAATAGGCGTCAAATGATGCCGGATTTAATTTTAAAAGTAGGTTTGCACAATCTTCCGCTTCTTTATATTTTTCATCCATAATCAAAATTTGTGCTTTAAGACTTAAATATACGCAACGTGGAGAAATTGTCCAATTCAAATTTGTTGGTGCGGGCGATAATAGAATTTGCCAAATAATTGCCGCTTCAATCAAAGTCGAAACATAATAAATTCGCTCGCCGTCTTTGTCAATGTGTGGACAAGGTTCGGTGCTGTCTACAACTTCCAAGATTTCAAGCGCACGGTCATAATTTTCTTCATACACAAAGCCATCCACTTTTGAAATCAGACGTGCAGGGTTAATCTTTTCAGATTCATTCAAGCCATTTTCTAACAGAATTTGATATAAACGGCGACCTAAAATTGCAATGTCTTCATCATATCCAACTCTATCCCGCAATTTATGAATTGAAAAAATAAGAAGTTTTTTATCGGAATTCTCTTGATTTGTGAGTTTTGAAATAACTTTCTCGCTTTCTCTCTCATTTCTAACCCTTTTTTTCATATTACAATATTCCTTTTTGCGTTTTGATTTTGTTTGTTGTTTTTTAAAATTCGGTTCTTTTTTTATTTTTTTCTGCGTTTAGTTTTTGTTTTGTGTGAATTTATTAATATTTTTTCAGTTTGTTTTGTTGGTGGTTTTAATTTTCTAAAATTTTTTCTACGTTCAGTTTGTTTTCGCAGTAGTTTTCTAATTTTTCTTTTCCTACATTTAGTTTTTATTAAATTTCTTTTATTAAACTTGTATCTCTATTGTTCTTGAAACTTATTTTTATATTTTATTTCTTTTCAAGAAATCCGTTAAGTTTTCTTAGCTGCCTTTGTTGCTTCTTTGCTTTTGATTTTTTGAAATCCTGTTCTTTTAGCAGTTTTTTTAGACTTATTTTCCCCTGCTTTTACTTATTTTCAACTTATTTTTCAGTGTTTTTATAAAAATTAAGCAATAGATTTTCAAGTCTTTTGTTTTGCCCAGTTAGATATAGAAATCCAACAAGTGCTTCAAAGGCAGTGGCTTTTTTATAGTCCTCAACGGACGTGTTTTTTGAGCCCGAGTGGTTTTTTGAGTTTCTTGCTCGCCGTGCAATATCAAGTTCATCATCGTTTAAAAACGGAGAAATGAAGTCTAACGCACGACCCTGTGCCTCCGCCCTACAAAGTCCAGAACATAATTTGTGTTGCTTGTTTGGAGTGGTGCCTGCGGAATTTTTTAAAAAATACGACCTAACAAATAAAGTATGCACGGCATCGCCAATAAAAGCAAGCAAAAGCGGTGAAATATTGATTATTTCTTTCGCATTTAAATTCGGAGGAACTAGATATAACAAGTCATTTGTTTCATTATTGATTTCCATATTTGCTTAACTCGCTACCGCTTTTTTTCTAAAATATTTTTATTATACCACAAAACTTAAAAAATTAAAAATATTACGCAAAAATTAAAAGAATTAAAATTCTCATTTCTCCAATATCTAACTTTCGGCAGAAAATTTAAAAGATTTAAAAATATTTTAATTCTCACTCAAAAGGTTGCAATAAATCTCGAAGCAACAATAAGAAAATTAAAATGGCAATAGGACTCAATAATAAAACGAATACAAAATTAAAAATATTTCATTTTTATTAAGTGAGAATTTATCCCACAGATTTGCTTGATGAACTCATTTCTTAAAACGCTTCCTGCTACTTTGCTGAAACAACTTTAATTAATAAAAACTTTCTTGAAAGCTTATGTGAAATATTCGATGCAATTCTCAATTCAAAATATAATTTTTACAGCTATATTAAGTTTTATAATTTTGATAACTATATTAATTTTTTATAACTATTTAGGTATAAAAATTTTATTTGAATTTAATTACATTAAAATGTGTATTATAGAATTTTAGAAAAGTCAACGTCAAGGCTGGCAAAATCTTAAAAATAACCATAAAGATTTTGTCTGCCTAGCTTGTTTTCATTTTTGTTATTTTTATTTCGTTTAATTATTCGTTATTTAAAATTAATTTATCGACAAACGAAAAACTTGTTGTGCGTTTTATTTAAAAGAAATACACCTGATTGTCAACTTATCCACAATTGCATATTCATACATTTACATTTATATTTATTAATTACATTTGAAAATCGTGTATTTTTGTTCAAAATTATGCTTAACCACACGAGTTATCAACATTTCCACACCAAAAATCTCAAACATTGTATAAAAGAAACAAGTTTTACATTTGCAAATTAATAAACAAGCAAGGTTTTCAAAGAGAAATTCGACAAATTACGTGGCAAAAAACAACAATTCTTTTAATTTTCAAAGTATTAACGAGTTCTAAAAAAATAAAAGATTAGCTCTTATGAACAAATTTTTTATTAAAATTTAAATCTTAATAAAGAATATATAGGAGCGATAAAAAATCAAACTGCTTTGCTAAAAAGTTCAGGAAAGTTTTTAGCAAATTTGAAAGTTTGTTTTAAGTTAAATAAGGGATTAGTTTTTCAATGTCGCCTGCACCTAAAATTAATGTTGTTGCCGAATTATATTCGCTTTCTTTTTTGATGTTTTCTGCTAAATCTATAAAGCTTTTAAAATATTTTGCATTTTTTTTAATTTTTCGAAGTTTCAGATATAAATCATAAGCCGAAGCACCTTTGATTGGCTTTTCTCTTGCCGCATAAGTTTTATATATAAAGGTCGTATCCGCTACACTTAAAACTTTTACAAAGTCGCCCATAAACGCCTGTGTACGTGAATATGTGTGTGGCTGGAACACAACTAATAAATGATTTTTGCTTTTCTCGCCGTTTTTATAATCTTCGATTTTTGTTTTAGTTATATTATTTGTTTTTGATTTTAATTTTGTTCCTTTTTTTGTTGTAAAATTGGCGGTAGGTGTACCTAAAATTGCATTATTGCTGTGCGTGTTCTTTTTACTAACAACCTCCGATAAATTTGTTTCAGTTCCGCTTTCTTTTTCACTGTTTTCTTTTTTTATTCCATAATTGTTACCTTTTATAAAATTAATGTTTAAATTCTCACTTTCATTTGAAATTTGTATCTTTTCTTTTTTTTTATTGCCATTTTTTTTATTTTCCCTTTTTATTACGTTTTCTACTTCTGTTTCACTTTTCTTTTTACTTTCTCGCTCTCTTGCTGCTCCGCTCTCTGTTTTTCTTTTTATATTCTTTTTTGTTTTTATTTCGCTTTCTCTTTTTGAATTTTCTTTATCTTTTTTGATATTATCACTATTTTCAATATTGTTTTCAGAAACGTTTTTTTTAACATTTTCTTTTTTATCAATTAAAAGGAAATTTGTTTTATTTAAATCGGCGGACTGTCGCACTTCCAAATGTTGTTTAAGTGCGTTAATTGATGATAATATTTCGGTAGGATGATGGGCGTAGTCGCTGATTATGAGTGGCGTAGTTTTAATAATTTCCATCCTTCTTTTAACACCTTTATAATTAAGCAATGCTGTCCTTATATGCTCTTTTTTGATTTTGAAATAATTCGCTGCTGCAATACAAGCAAGTGCATTATCGACATTATGCACGCCGAGTGCATTTAAAACTATTGTATCGAAATATGAGTCTTTAAAATAGCAATCAAAACTTATCTTTCCGTCTCTTGAAATTGAAATATTTTTTGCCGAAAAGCCCTGATTATTTTTGAACATAATGGTTTTATCTGGATTCAAATTGCACGGTGCAACAGTCATTTTTGATGTGTGAGCAAATTTTGAAAATGAATTTTTTATTTCGCTGAACGATTTAAAAAAGTCCAAATGCTCAGGCTCTATATTTAGAACAACACCGACTGTGCTTTTAAGCGACAAAAAACTGTTTTTGTATTCGCACGCTTCTGTTATAAAAAATTCTTTGCCACCTATACGTAAATTAGAATTGAAATAATTTGAAATACCGCCAAGGTGAACGGTTGGATTTTTGCCAGCGTGAATAAAAACTTCGGCAATCATTTCTGTTGTGGTGGTTTTGCCGTGCATTCCGCTGATTGATATAACATTTTCGTATTTATCCGCAATTTCGCTTAAAAGTTCAGCGCGACCTTTAAATGGAATATTCTTTTCTTTCGCACGCACAATTTCAGGATTTGTTTCTTTGATTGCTGAATTATAAACGACAATATCACAATTGCCTATATTTTCGCTTTTATGCCCTGTATATATAGGAAATTTGTCGAGTTTTAAGTCGGGATTAAAGTTGGAATTTAAATCAGAGCCTGTGATTTTGTTTTTTTCATAAGATAAAAGATTGGCAAGGGCACTCATACTTATGCCGCCTATTCCTATAAAATGATACCATTTTTGCGGCGGATTGATTTCATTCGTTGCGGTTGGAAAATTT
>DIPL01000013.1:7215-7370 GCA_002424095.1 Christensenella sp. UBA5489 | reverse complement strand
TTTCATTTGTTTCGTTTGGCGAGTTTGCAGTATGCTGAGATGCGGACAGAACTGCAATTTGGGGGAATGTTTTGTTAGACTTCTGAATGCTGGGTATAGTTGAATGGTGGTTGTGAGTTCGGCGAGAAACTGGGAATATGTTGAACTGCTTTTTG
>DIPL01000013.1:6104-7041 GCA_002424095.1 Christensenella sp. UBA5489 | reverse complement strand
CTAAAATATTTAGATATTTTTTTTGCAATTCCTATTTGCAAAAAGCAGCGATTTGCTTTTGCGTTCCTATGTATTTTATATTTTTTTTCCATTTATGTATTTTATGAAATAATTGCACTTTTTGATAAAATATGAATAAATAGAAATAAAAATAAAAAATAAATGGATATAAGCCGTTCATTTTAATGTAAATAAACTTAATTTTAAAAACTTTCGAAATAAATAAGATATAAGATTAAAAATCTTGAAATATATGATAAGAAAACTTAACAAACTAAAAGAACTTTCTAAAATAATTTTCAAAGATAAATCTTAACAAAAAGCTTGAAATATAAGCAATAAATTAAAGACAACAAAAAATAAAAAAAGATGACCTTTAAGACACTCTAAAAGATTCATCCTTTTTTGATTTTTTAATATATTTTATTCGTTGTTATTTTCGGCTCTTTCGCTTTCCGCTTTTTCATATGCCGCAAATACCGCTGAACAAATTTGTTCACGTGTTTCATTGTTTATTGCGTGAGCAATGTCCTTTGATTCTCTTTCAGCGATTTTTCTGTTTGGCATTAAAATAAAGAGTTTTTCAGGGCCTTGAACAACTTTAATGTCGTGAACAACAAAACAATTATCAATTGTTATTGAGGCAACTGCTTTAAGTTTGGAATCTTCTTTTTTGATAAGCCGAATTCTTGTGTCTGTTATATTCAAGTCTTTGTACCTTCCTTTTTAAGTTTTGTCAAATTTGTTTAACTTTGACAATTTAATAATAATATATTTTTTAGAAAAAATCAATTAAAATTCGCTATTTTTATAAAAATTTTTGAAATTTGTATAAAAAACATTGAAATTAACGAAAAAATGGTGTAAAATATGTATTAAACTAGGTAAAATAAAATCAAAAAGGAGATTTTATAAATGAAAAATGATGTAGAATTTA
>DIPL01000013.1:3085-5910 GCA_002424095.1 Christensenella sp. UBA5489 | reverse complement strand
TTTTTCAAACGTCGACTATTTTTAAAAATGCATTAAAAAATGGGTTTATTGCTTCAAAAGACGAGTTCGTTCAATTTGCAAAAGAAGTTGAAAATTTTGGGTTGGATTATGTGCGAAAAGATGTTGCAGTTAAACAAAATGTTGCGCCGTTTGGAGAAAAAAAACCTGTAAGGAATTTAAGAAAAGATTCTGTTCGTGAAGATAGTCCTGCCGAAAGTCAAAGCAGAGAAGACTTTGAAGAAAGTCAAAAGGAAAGTCAAAAAAGAGAAGATTTTATTAACTTTATTAGCGATAAAGTGCGGGAAACAAATAAAGCAAGAACAAATATCCAACACCAAAAGAGCGAACCTATTAAAGCATTATAAATTGAAAAAATTTATTGTGAATTTATAAATTTAACTTCGTTATCGGGAAGTGTCATTCCATCATATAATTCATCTACACCTTCGACAATAATTCCTTCGTGCGAAGGATAATAAACGTGCCTTATTTCTTTTTCATCAATCAATTCGCCGTTTTTATAATATTGTAAATAACCAATGTCTTCGCTTCCGGCTTTCGGATAGCGTAATCTTAAATACTCGCCTTTAAAGCAAATTTTATTAGAATATTTTCCTGCTGTATCTGGAACAATTTTATCTCCTTTATGTGGCAAGTCTTTAACGTGCAAAGTTTTTGTTTTAATAACAAGTCCGTCTTCGTGTGGCTTGCCGAAAATTTTAACCGTAACAGTTTCGTTGTCTGAACTTGTTAAAAAATATAATGGCGAACCTATTGTGTTTTGGAACACTAAATCAGAGTAACTTTCGCTTACCATTGCATCAAAGGCACGTGGAACATAACTGACCGGAAGACTGTGGTTATGAACTTCTAAAACGGCAACATCAGCAAGCAATAAAGCGTTATATATTGTCGTTGATGATTGACAAATGCCACCACCTGAACCAAGAACAAAGTCGCCCGAAACAATAATTTTTGCATCTTTAAAATTTGATTGAGATGTATTATTTTTTACGATTTCATTAAAAGAAACAATTTCATCCGGTGCAACAACTAAGCCGTTAAATGCACTTAACGCATATTTAACATTATGTTTTCTGTTGGCGGGCGATGTTACGATTGAAGTTGAAAAATTACTTCGAAGTTCAATAAGCCCTTCTAAATCCTGCTTTCGTATTTGCGGAGAAAGTGTGAAAACTGGAATTGAAATTGGCATATCTGAGTTTGTTTTAATATTGCGTTTGATTTTTTTAACAAGTTGATTTATATCAACAGCCTGTCCGAACGATTCTTCCTTGAAAACAAAAACTTCATCTTCGTCTGGATCAAAGAGAATTTCAGCATTGCTTGCAGGAACAAATAACTGCTCCTCAATAGTGCGTAGACTTTCGCCGAGATTTCCGTCAATATTAAAAGTTTTTTCACCGCAAATGAGTTGAATTTCTTTTTTTAGATTTTTGTTTAAGATTTTTTCATCAAAAACAATGTTTTCCTGTTTAGTGTGATTTTCGACTGGTTGATTATTCGAATTAGAGTCGAAAAAAATCAAAGCAAATGATGCAGTGGCACTTAAAATCAAAACAGTCAATCCACCTATTACAAAATTAGAAAAAAACTTTGATTTTTTCAATTTTGTTTTATTTTTCGCTGTTTTTGAACTAGTTTTCGCCGTTTTCGAGTTGTTTTTTGCTTTTTGATTATTTTTTTTCATAAATCCTCTTTTTTAAATACTTATTTTTCACTTTAAAAATTAATGAATTTATTTTATATATCTATATTTTGTTTTTTTGCAAAGTTTTATTCATAAATCGTTTATTTATTTCATTATACGGCAATATATTCTTTCTTTAAATTTTGATTTATTTAAAAACCTTAGATTTATGTCGCAAAAAAATTAAAGTAGTTGTAAAAGAAAACTAAAAATGATATTATTATAAAAAGATTTTCAAAATTAGATTCTTTTTTGTTAAATCTTATAAATATAAAATTCAAAGAAAGTTTTAAAAATGAAAACTTTAAAGATAATAAATCAAAAAAATCCAAATAATTTCAAAAAGAGGAAAAATATGAACAAAGAAGATTGTGTGTTTTGCAAAATTGTTAAGGGGAATATTCCGTCATACAAAATTTTCGAAAACGAAAGTTGTTTGGCGTTTTTAGATAATGCAAATGATTTTTATGCACATACATTAGTTATTCCCAAAAAACATTTTGTGAACATTTTGGATGTGCCACAAAAAGAACTTAACGACGTTATGGCGACAATAAAAAAAGTTTCGGCACATTATATTGAAAAGTGTGGCTTTGATGGTGTCAATATATTTAACGCAAACGGCAAAAGTGCAGAACAAAGCGTTTTTCATTTACATTTTCACATAGTGCCAAGAAAAAACAACGACGGACTGAAAATTTTTCCAACAGGAGAAAAAGAGAATTACGACTTAAATGAAATTTCTGAAAAGTTAAGAATAGGATAAAATAGGAATTAAAGAATAAAAAATATAAATTAAAAAAAGGAAATCAACTATGATTATTTATGGTAAAAATGCAGTAAAGGAATCTTTACAAAGCGACACCACTTTCAACAAACTCTTTGTTCAAAAAGGAGCACACGACAAAATTGGGCAAGAAATTATTGACCTTGCCAAATCAAAAAAAATCAAAATATATTTTGAACAAGACACTTTTTTATCACGCAAAAGCGGAACGCCAAAGCATCAAGGTTTTGTTGCGGAGATAACCGAATTCAAATATTGCACAGTGGAAGAAATTTTGCAAACGGCAAGCGAAAAAGGCGAACCGCCGTTTATTTTAATTTTAGACAG
>DIPL01000013.1:0-2873 GCA_002424095.1 Christensenella sp. UBA5489 | reverse complement strand
CAAACAATATATAAAACGAGTGCAGGTGCTGTTGGAAATATGAAAATTGCAAAAGTTGTAAACCTTTCACGTGAAATTGAATTTTTAAAGAAAAAAGGTGTTTGGGTGAATGCCTTAGAATATGGCGGAGATGACATTTTCACATCAGACCTTACTGGCTCAATTGCAATTGTTGTCGGAAGCGAAGGCGACGGAGTAAGACCGCTTGTTAAAAGCAGTTGCGACCGTATTTTATCAATTCCTTTACGTGGGCAAATAAATTCGTTAAATGCAAGTGTTGCTACTGGCGTTGCAATTTATGAAACACTCCGACAAAGATTAAAAAAATGAAAGTTAATAAATATTTTAAAAGGAATTTCTAGAAATAAAGCTTAGAAATAAAAACAAAATTAAAGAATTTTAAAAATAAGGATTAAAAATAATCTTTAAAAATAAAAGATAAAGAAATAAAATTTAAAAGCAAACTTTTTAAATAATAAAGATTAATTAAATAAAACTTTTTTTAAAAACAAAATAGAAAAATATAAAAATTTAAAAAAATTAAATAACGGAAAAAATTAAGGGGTTTTAAAAACAAAAGTTAAAAAAATTAAAAGCAAAATTTAAAAATAATAAAATTTTTAACATTATAAAAAAGTTCAGGTAGGAATATGAGTTTTGATAGTTTAAGCGATGAAGAAATTATTGAAGAATATAAAAACGGTAGCGAATATGCCGTCGAGTTTATTTTATCAAAATATAAAAATATTGTAAATTCGCTTGCTAGTAAATATTTTCTTATCGGAGCAGAGCGGGAAGATTTATTACAAGAAGGAATGATTGGACTTTATAAAGCTTGTTACGGATTTAAACCATCTTCTGGAAATTCTTTTAAAAATTTTGCCTATCTTTGTATTGAAAGACAAATTCAAAGTGCAGTAAAAGCGGCAAACCGAAAGAAAAATATTGCCTTGAATAATGCACTTTCACTGAATTCTCAATTTGCGTTGAAAAGCGAAAAATTAGATGATGAACAAGAACCAAATATTGATTCGGGCGAGCCATCGCCGGAAGATAAATTGATTGAAGAAGAAACTTATATGGAACGAATGAACCAGATAAAGCAAATTCTTTCGGTGTATGAATACACAATTTTAAAGCATTACTTAAAGGGGTACAAATACGAATACATAGCAGAACTCATTGACCGTGATTTTAAAAGTATTGATAATGCTTTAATGAGAATAAAAGCAAAATTGAAAGATTTAAAAAACTCAAAAAGTGAAAGTAAGTAAAATCACAGTTTAAAAGAAACTCATATAAAGAAAATTTCTAAAAATAAAAATTGATACATATAATTAAAAAACTTAAAACATTCAACGATTTAAAGAAAGTAAAAATTCAAATAATAAAACATATAATTTTAAAATTTTTAAGTTTGAAAGAATATAAGGCAATAAAATTAAAAACAAAAAATAAAAAAGCAGTTTTTAACAAATAATATTTTATTTTTTCTCAAAGTCCGGGGACGAAGTTGTCGTGGAAATATCTTTTTTCGGTGTTATTTTGTTTATTTCGGTCAATAAAACAACTTTCTTCTGCACCAGTTCCAACGAATAATATTTTTTTACCAAACTCTTCTTCAATTTCATCGCAAAATAAATTGACGAGATTAATTCCATAATGTTTTTCGGCGAGAGTGGCGTAAAGTTCATCACTCATTTCAGCACAAAGTTTACGGTTTCTCCACATTTGGTCAATGGCTTTGAATTTTTTATTGTCAATTCCCGCTATATTATAATTCACATATTGCGAAAAATTTAGAATTATATAATCTGGATTTGTCAAAGCAATTGCAGTGCGAAATCTCTCTTTATTTAATTCAAAAACACGACGTAACTGTTTTGTTACCGTTGTCATTTCATTTTTTTTAATGTTTCGGCACAATGATTCGGCTTCCACATTTTCCCAACTAATTTCAGGAGAGCCGTTATAATCTCCTGAATAAATGTTGCCAATTTCAGTGTCATTGCTTATTCGAATCGGATAAGGGCGAAAAATCATATAAGTTTTTGTTTTTATGTTGTGCGGAATTCCACAATCTGCGAGTGCCTGTGCAGGAGAACATTGCCGACTTGTTACGTAAGGATAATCAAGTCCATGATTTATGTCTAAATCAAAACCTTGGGAAGTTTCAATTAAAATATTTTCCTTGCCTGTGAAGCCGTTTTTCCCTAAAAGTACACTTCCAATAAAACTGTCATCAATTATTTGAATACAGTTTTTAAAATCACTATTTAGAGAATTGCCATTATCCAAATTGTTTTTTTCATTATCCAAATTGCCTTTATCTATATTAAAATTTGAATGAGTATTATTAATTGAATTTTTGTTTATATCACTATTAACCGAATTAAAATCGCTTGCGTTTCCGTTTTCTATTTTATTATTCTTGTTTAAAAAGTTATTTGCTGTTTCATTATTATTTAAGAAATTCTCCACTATTTTATCATTTTTGTTTAAAAAGTTCTCCACTGTTTTATTGTCATTAAAGTTTTCCCAAGCCATTTCAAGTTCATTTGTCCAATTAAAATCTTTGGCGAGAACACCGTCGCCGTTTCGCATAATTTTGTCGCAAAGTGCGGCAGCAGTGCCTTTAAAAGTGCTACCATGTCTGAGCCGAGCAAGTTCAGTTTCCCTGTGCTTCGGCAAAACAATTGCGGTATTTTTATGTATGTAAATTTTTCGGTTGCCAATTAAATTTCGGTATTTCCATATTTCATCAACGAGAGTTTTCGGATTTATGACGGCGCTTGCACCAATTACTAAATACTTCACACGTGGAGAAACAACGGCAATCGGCAAATGTGTTGTTACGACTTGCTTGCCACTAT
>DIPL01000008.1:33040-34994 GCA_002424095.1 Christensenella sp. UBA5489 | reverse complement strand
CATATCTTGAAAATTTTAAAACTAAATTCTTTGGTTCTGATGGAATTCGTGAAATCTATGGCGAAAAACTAACACCTGATTTAGTTGTAAAAGTGGCAAGAAGTCTTTGTTATCAAAAGGCAACGAAAATTATGTTCGGAACGGACACACGTCCAAGCGGTCAAATTTTAGCAAATTCTTTTATAAATGAAATTAAAAAATGCGGTGGAGTTTTATATAATCTTGGAATTGTTCCAACGGCCTGTGTTTCTTTCTACACCTCTTTTTATAAATGTGATTACAGTGTGATTATAACCGCATCGCACAATCCAAAAGAATATAATGGAATAAAAATATTAAATAATAAAAGCATTAAACTTTCTGAAAAAGAAGAATTTAATTTAGAAAAATTATTTAATGTGAGTGAAATTAATCGTAGTGGCGGAAAAATCATAGATTTAAGCAAAAAGAGAAATGAATATTATGATTTAATAAAAAATTTTAGTAACTTTTATGAAAGTAAAAATTTAAAAACAGATGAAAAAAACTTAAACTCAAATGCCAATAAATTGATTGGGCTAAAAATTGTTATTGATTGCTCAAACGGAGCAGCATTTAAAATAGCTCCTTTAATTTTTAGAGATTTAGGCGCCGATATTGTTGCAATAATTGGCACGCAAGGTGCAATTAATGAAAATTGCGGTTGTTTGCATCCCGAAAATCTTATAAAAACCGTTTTAGAAAATAAAGCGGATTTAGGATTTGCTTTTGATGGAGATGCCGACCGTGTAATTGCCGTAAATTGTAAAGGCGAAATTTTGGACGGAGATGAAATTTTATATATTTTAACTTGGTATTTTAAAAATACAAATAGACTTTCTTCTAATTGTGTGGTTGGAACGATTTTAACAAATATGGGCATTGAAAACAAGATTAAGGCACTGGGCGTTAAGCTATACCGAACAAAAATCGGAGATAACTATATCATCGAAAAAATGCAACAAGACAACTTGGAATTAGGTGGTGAACAATCAGGGCATATAATTTTTAATCGCTTAATTCTTTCTGCCGACGGAGTTTTAACGGCTCGAATTTTGGCTCATATCTATAAAGAAAATAAAAAGGTTTTTTTAAATGTTAAAGATAATAAATATGTTCAAATTCAAAAAGATATTATTTTAAAAAATCCAGAGCAAAAGAAAATTTTAAAACGAAAAGAAGTAGAAGATTTAATTGCTCTTTATAAGAAAAAATTAAATAGCGGAAAAATAATTGTAAGAGCAAGTGGAACCGAACCTAAAATTCGAATTATTGTTGAAACGACAGATAAAAATACTGCATTGTTTTATGCTCTGGAATTGAAAAAAAGGTTGATTAAACTTTTAACAATAATGTAAAAAAATGATTTTCAAATAAGATAAATAATTATAAATTTAAATAAAAGAATTCACAAATGAGCAATTATAAGAAACAAAATTTGATTGCTTTAATTTTTTAATTATGATAATATATATAATATATTTATAGGAGGAACGTTATGAAATTAAAAGGAACAAAAACAGAAAAAAACTTATGGGAAGCATTTGCGGGCGAAAGTCAAGCGAGGAATAAATATGACTATTATGTGTCAAAAGCGAAAAAAGACGGGTATGAAGAAATTGCATCAATTTTTGAAGAAACTGCAAATAATGAAAAAGAGCATGCCAAAATATGGTTTAAACTGCTTAATGATGGAGCGATAAGAGATACCTATTCGAATTTGATTGATGCAGCGGCTGGCGAAAAAGGCGAATATACTGAAATGTATACTCGAATGGCAAAAGATGCCAAAGAAGAGGGCTTTGCTGATTTAGCAAAGATTTTCGAAGGTGTTGCAAAAATTGAGCATGAACACGAAAAAAGATATTTGGCCTTTGCAAAAGATTTAAAAGATGGAAAGATTTTCAAGTCAGAAACAATTGTAACATGGAAATGT
>DIPL01000008.1:3102-32902 GCA_002424095.1 Christensenella sp. UBA5489 | reverse complement strand
GACCATCCACAAGCCTATTTTTCAATTGAAACAAAAAAATATTAGAATTATGAGATGGTTTATAAAAAATATTCGCATGTAATTATATATATGCGAATATTTTTTATTAAAAATCCTAAATATTAATTTTTAAATATCTTATGGCGCAGTTGATTTCAATAATGTTTGTGTCAAAAACTACATTCATTTTCATATTAATTAATAATGCTTTTTAAGGAGTTTGAAAATGTGTGCTAATTTTTTTGGGAACAATGGTTGTCGTCAGCCAAATTGTTGTGCAATACCTTGTTCGGTTGGTCCGCAGGGACCACAAGGGCCGAGAGGTTTTCAAGGCTTTCAAGGACCAACTGGACCGACTGGGCCAACAGGTGCAGTGGGGGCGACAGGGGCAACCGGCGCTGGACTAATAGGACCGGTTGGACCAACCGGCGCAACTGGACCGACAGGTCCGACTGGCGCAACTGGACCGACTGGTGCAACGGGAGCAACTGGGATTTTACCAACGAATGTATTTGGAAGTTTTATATCAAATATAACTCAATCAGTTGGAGCAGGTACGGCGATTTCTTTGCCATCGACTCTTGCATTTCTTAATATAACGACTAATATAGGAAACACGCAGTTTACGGTTCTTTTGACAAGTCCATATAGAATTTCATACGGCATACACGCATCAGGCACAGCAGGAGCAACGCTGGCGTTAACAGTAAACGGCATAATTATAGGTGGAACACAAACAATAATAACAGCCACTGATTTGGCTGTTAGCAATGATATAATATTAAATTTAAGTGCAGGTGATATCATTTCCTTTATCAATACATCGGCAGCGACAACATTAACATTACCATCTGGTGCAATTAATGCCTATTTAACATTAAATAGACTAGTCTAATCAAACTGTTTCACTACCTAAAAAAACAAAAAAGACAACAAATCATGCTCTTTTCTCGAAAGCAGTTTTATTATCTTTTGTCAAAGTTAAATCTATAAAGAAAGATTTAATTAAATAAACCCTTGTAAGTCTTGCTAACTTTAAAATTAGGGGATTTAGAAGCAGGTATATTGATTTTTTCTTTTGTTTGAGGATTAATACCTGTTCTCGCTGCTTTTTTTCTAAGTTCGATTGTAACAAAACCAAGAAGCGCCACCTTGTCTCCTTCCTTTAATGCTTCCGTAACCGTGTCTACAAATGCATCATATGCTGCGGTTGCGTCTTTCATTGTCATGTCTGCTTTTTCGGCAATACCTTTAATAAATTCAGTTTTATTCATATTTCATCTCCTTTTCTTTACTTGAATTTTCAATGGATTTCAAGTTACTTAAATTATAACGTATTTCTCACATTTTACAACCAAAATTTAACAATTTGAAAGCAATTTTTTCAGAATCCTTATTATTTAGCACTATTTGCGACAAAGATAGAACATATAATCTATAAAATTTGTAAAAGGGCATATTATTGATACTTTAACTGCTATTAAAATAGTAGAATTTTACGGTAAATGTTAAAGATTTTGAATAATTTTTCAATTAATTATTTTTTCATATATAAAACACCAATTGTGTTCGGGCCGCAATGGCAACAAATTGTTGCACCCGCATCCGCAACAATAACTTCTTTAAATCCTAACGCCTTTACTTCTTTTACAAGTTTTTCTTTTATACCTGGCATTTTGGATGAACTTGTTACAAAAACTCGATTTAAATCCGGTGGATTTTCATTCACAATATCTTTTAAATATTTGCTTAAACAATTTGATAATTTCCCAGTATATTTTTTCGTGGCGCGCATTTTTCCATCAACTAATTGAACTGTTATTTTAATTCCGAGCAAGTTTGCGCCGAGTAATTCAATTGTCGAACACCTTCCGCCTTTTCTGAGATATGCAAGTTTACTTATAATAAATGATGCCTGAACCTTTTCTGTTTCTTGTTTAAGTTCTTCGACAATTTTTTCAGGTTCCATCTTTTTCTTAATTTTATCAACACAAGATAGAACTAAAAGACCTGAGCCAGAGGATAAACTTTTTGTGTCAATAACAAAAACATTATCAAGTTCTTTGGCAGCGGCAATAGCATTATTGATTGTACTGGAAACACCAGAAGATAAAGCAAGATGAATTACTGCATTATTATTTTTTCTCAATTCTTCAAAAACTTTTTTATATTCATATGTACTTTTGGCGGCTGTTTTAGGAAGCATATTATTTTTTTCGACAAAATCATAAATATCTTGAGATGTGATATTAATGCCTTCGAAAAATTCTTTATCGCCCATAATCACAGTAATAGGGGTTATTGTTATATTATATTTATCGACCAACTCTTTGGGAATATCGCACGTACTATCCGCACATATGGCTATTTTCATAAAAACCATTTCTCCTTCTAATAAAAATTTAAAACTAAGAGAGTTTTAACATAAACAAAAAAATTTGTCAAATAAATAATCTTTATAAAAATTAAGGTAATATCAATAATAAAAAATAAACTTTTTATTTTATAATTTTTATGTTATTATTGAATTAAATTAAATATGATTAAAGGTAAATATGAAAAAAGAACAAAAAACTTCGTCCAAAAATTCTTTGCTTTTACATTCGTGTTGTGCACCTTGTTCGAGTGCTGTTATTGAACGTTTGTTGCCTGATTATCAAATAACAATTTTTTATTATAATCCTAATATATTTCCCGAAGAAGAATATCTTTTAAGAAAGAAAAATCAACAAAAATTGCTTGATATTCTGCAAATACCATTTATTGAAGGCAATTATGAACCGACATTGTATGAAGAATATATGAAAGATTTCAAAAATCAAAAAGAAGGCAGTGTAAGATGTTATAACTGCTATAAATTACGCCTTGAAAAAACTTTTGAAACAGCAAAAAAATTATCTTTTGAAAATTTCACGACAACTCTTTCAATCAGCCCTCGAAAAAATGCAATATGGATAAACGAAATAGGAACATCATTACAAGACAATGATTGCAAATTTTTGGTGGCGGATTTTAAGAAAAAAGATGGATACAAAAGAAGCATAGAGCTTTCTAAAAAATATGATTTATATAGACAAACATATTGCGGTTGCAAAACTTCTTATGACGATAAAGAACATTAATATTTCATCAACTTTGATTCCTTTTATGTTGACTGTTTTGTGTTGATTTTGTTCCAAAAATAAATAGATTTAACGCAAACCAGCCCGTCAGCCGTAAGACTGCGGGCGGGTTAAGATTAAAGAAAACAAATATTTTATTTTTTAGAAGCTTTTTTATTACTCAAAGGTTTATCTTCGTCTTTTACATAGTAGCAGTATTTTTTATTTTGCCAAATTGCTTTAAACCCTGGATATCTTTGCTCGAAAAGTTCAGGAGTTAAATCTTCTTGAATATGAATTTCAAAAGGATTACCCCGTATTGCTCTTTGTTTAAATAAGAATGGCACTGCAACCACAAGTTCTTGGCAACGTGGATATATTTTATTAATAACCTTTTGTCCATCTTCAACCGTTAAATGCTCCAAAACATCGCCCATAATGATTATGTCATAATGGAAATCATCGTTATCAGCAACAAAATCAACAATACTTGCATGTGTAAGATTGCGGTATTTATTTTCGAGTTTATGCTTAATTATGTACGGTTTCCACGCTTCGACAGCATCCATCACAAAATAATTTCCAAGCAACCTAAACCATTTGCCGTTGCAAGGACCTATGTCTAAACAATTAGACCTAACAGGAAATTTATTTTTTAAGTAGTCTACAACAAATTTTTTTCCCCAAATGTAAGAACCCATTTTTTTTCTCCTTTAATTATATTGAATTCAATATAATTTTAATTTTATCTTTCTTATTATTTGCAAACAAAAATAAATCATTTATTAATTAATCAAAATTTTACCTTACATAGATATAATCCAAAAGGTAGCATTGTTTTGCCTGCATTTGCTCTATTTTTACTTTCAAAAATTTTTGGAATATCTTGAATAGGCAGTTTTCCTTCTCCAATCTCAATTAAAGTGCCAACGATAATTCGAACCATTTTATATAAAAATCCATTACCCGTTACTTTAAAATGAATTTCATCGTTTGATTTTGTTATTTTTAAATCATAAATTGTTCGAATTGGACTTTTTGCACTAGAATTTGCAGAATGAAATGCGGAAAAATCGTGTGTTCCAACAAATAAGTGTGCCGCTTCTTTCATCTTTTTGATATTTAGAGGGATTGGAATTTGTACGGCAAAACCATTTTTTAATGGCTTTTCAATCTTACTGCAATAAATCCTATATAAATAAATTCTTTGCTTTGCTGAAAATCTTGCGTGAAAATCGGGCTTTGTTTTTTCGGCTTTCAAAATGCGGACATCGTTATCTAGTCTATCATTAATAGCAAAAGGCAACTTTTTCAAATCAAAATTCGATGCTGTTTCAAAATGAGCAACTTGCATTATAGCATGTACACCGGCGTCAGTTCTACCGCTGGTTATAAGTTTTATATTCTCATTTAAAAGTGCGGAAATTTTATTTTCCAAAGTTTGTTGCACTGACCTTTGCCCTTGTTGTGATTGCCAGCCGCAGAATTTTTCTCCATTATATTGGATTGTAAGTTTTATTTTTGATACCATTAATTAATGCTTTATTTTTTATTTAATAAATTTTTCTTAAAATCTATAAGAAAAACTATTAATAATTTCATAATAGCATATCGGATAAAATATTCAAAGCAGTTTTCATAAGTTTTTTATTTTATTTTTAACTTTCTTTATTTGACTTATGTTGTTTTATTATTATATAATTAATTTAAAAAATAAAAAAACGAATTAGGTTACACACAAGTTTATAAAAAGGAGTCTTTAAATGAAAAACTTAACTAATAAAAAAAGAAAAACAATAAATGTTGATGGAAACACTGCGGCATCTAAAATTGCTTACTTTTTAAGCGAAGTCGCTGAAATATATCCAATTACCCCTTCAACTTCTATGGCGGAAAATTGTGATGAATGGGCATCTAAAAATCAAAAAAACATTTTCGGAAACACTGTGATGGTTCGAGAGATGCAAAGCGAAGCAGGTGCTGTGGGAGCACTTCACGGCAGTTTGTCAGCAGGCTCTCTTTCAACAACTTTTACATCAAGTCAAGGACTTCTCCTTATGATTCCAACAATGTATAAAATTTCAGGAGAACTTCTTCCAACAGTTTTTCATATTTCGGCACGTGCTATTGCAACACACGCATTATCTATTTTCGGTGACCATTCCGATGTTATGGCGGTGCGTGCAACTGGATTTAATATGCTTTGCTCTTGTAGCGTGCAGGAGGCACACGATTTGGCACTTGTTGCTCATATTGCTTCTTTGAATTCAAGTTTGCCATTTATCCATTTTTTTGACGGCTTTCGAACTTCTCATGAAATTCAAAAAATTGAAGAAATAGATGAAAATGACATAAGGAGAATTTTTCCTTTTGATAAAGTTAGTGCCTTTAAAGCACGAGCACTCAATCCTTTAAAACCTTGCCAAAAAGGCACTGCTCAAAATCCTGATATATTTTTTCAAAATCGTGAAGCGTGTAATTCTTTTTATGATAATGTATACAATGAAGTTGAAAAGGCAATGACTCTTATCGGCGGTATTACAGAGCGTAATTATAAGCCATTTGACTATTATGGAGACAAGGATGCTGAACAAATTTTGGTTATGATGGGCAGTGGTGCAACAACTGCGGAAGAAACAATAGACTTTTTAAATAAACAAGGAAATAAATATGGACTGATTAAAGTTCGTCTTTACCGTCCATTTAATAGTGCTGCATTTTGTGCTACAATTCCTAAAACTGTTAAACAAATTGCTGTTTTAGACCGTACAAAAGAAAGCGGAGCCGTTGGTGAACCTTTATATGTTGATGTTTTAAGTGCAATTGCACAAAATTCAAAAACCGCTAAACAAGTGATTGGCGGGCGGTATGGTTTAGGTAGCAAGGAATTTACACCAAATTGCGTTAAAGCAGTTTTTGACAATTTAAAGAGCGAAAAACCGATTAATGGATTCACTGTTGGCATAAACGATGACTTAACTCATCTTTCCTTGCCACTTGAAGATTTTGAACTTCCAAATCAAGATACAATTTGTCTTAGATTTTATGGACTTGGTAGCGACGGAACAGTCAGTGCAAATGAAAACAGTATTAAAATTATAGGCGAACATACCGACTTTTTTGTTCAAGGATTTTTTGAATACGACTCAAAAAAATCAGGAAGTATTACAATCTCACATCTTCGCATAAGTAAAAAACCTATAAAATCAACATATCTAGTTACAATTCCTAGTTTTATTGCAATTCATAATTACAGTTTTGTTGCACGTTATAATTTAATTGAGAATTTAAAAAACGAAGGAACTGTACTTTTAAATACAATGTTAGATGAGCAAGGTTTAAGCCGTGAATTACCGAAAAAGTTTGTCGACACTTTAAAGCGAAAAAATGCAAAATTATTTGTTATAAATGCTCAGAAAATTGCAAGCGAAAGCGGACTTGGAAACAAAATCAATGTCATTATGCAAAGTGCATTTTTTAAAATTACTAAAATCCTTGATTCAGAACTTGTATATGAAAGTCTTAAAGATGCAATACGCACAACTTATGGACACAAAGGCGAAAAAATTGTTAATAATAACATAAAAGCAATTGATAAGGGATTTAGCGAAATCATAGAAATTGATGTTATGAAACTTAATGGCAGAAATTATGAAGAAAGCAAGCAGACTACGAACAAATATTTCAATGAATATATTAGACCTATAAATAAATTAGAAGGAAATAAACTTCCAGTTTCAAGTTTCTCGCCCGATGGCAGTGTGCCAACCGGAACTACCCAGTTTGAAAAACGTGGAATTGCCTTAAAAGTTCCAAAATGGATAAAAGAAAATTGTATTCAATGCGGTTTTTGCGTGCTTGCGTGTCCGCATTCAGCAATTAGGTCCTTGCTTATAAAAAACGAGAATTTAGACGGAGAAAATAAAAACGGCGGCGGAGCAAATAAAAATATGCCAAAAACTTTTGAAACGGTTGATGCACTCGGAGTGTCAGAGCATAAATTCAAACTGCAACTTAGTCCGCTAGATTGCACGGGTTGTGGAGTTTGTCAAAGTGTTTGCCCTGCGGTAAACAAAGCACTGGAAATGGTTTTATCAACTGAAATTTTAGATAAAGAAAGACAAAATTTAGAATTTTCGAAAGACTTAAAAAAGGAAAAATCTCCATTTCCAACAGATATTCCAAAAGGTTTACAATTTTTAACTTCCTATTTTGAATTTAATTATGCTTGTGGTGGCTGTGGCGAAACACCTTATATTCGACTTGCAACAACTTTGTTCGGCGATAGTATGATAATAGCGAATTCAACGGGATGTTCAAGTATTTATGGCGGTTCAGCGCCTGCTTGCCCTTATACAAAAGATGAACAAGGTTGCGGACCTGCATGGGCGAATAGTTTGTTTGAAAATAATGCTGAATTTGGCTACGGTATAAAACTTGGAGTTGAAGTTCAAAAAGAAAATTTAAAACAAATAATAAATGCTTTTTTGAATAGTCAAAAAACAAGTAGCGAAAATTTAAGAAAAACATTACTTGATTGGCTTGAAAAACCAAATGAGTTTGGAAAGGAAGAAGTTGAAAATTTAGTTATTCTTTTAAATAAAGAACTTGAATTTTGTAAGAAAAATGAATCTCAAAAGATTGAATTATTAAATAAAATTTTAGAAAACAAGGATTATCTTGCGAAAAAATCAGTTTGGATTATTGGTGGCGACGGTTGGGCTTATGATATAGGCTATGGCGGACTTGACCATATTCTTGCTTCGAATGAAGATGTTAATATTTTGGTTTTAGATACCGAAGTATATTCAAACACAGGCGGGCAATCATCTAAAAGCACACCGAAAGGTGTTTATGCAAAATTTGCCACGAGCGGCAAGAGAACTGCAAAAAAAGATTTAGGTGCAATTGCAATGAATTATCCTGACGTTTATGTTGCCAGTGTTTCAATGGGTGCTGATATGGTGCAGTGCATTAAAGCATTTGAAGAAGCCGAAGCACATAAAGGACCTAGTCTTATAATCGCTTATTCGCCTTGTGTAAATCACGGTTTTAATATGAGTGATACTTTTTTAGAGATGAAAAAGGCAGTAAACAGCGGTTATTGGTTTTTATATAGAAATAACCCTAATGCAAAGGTTAAATTTTCACTAGACTGCCGTGAACCGAGTCTTAAATATGAAGATTTTATAATGGGCGAAAGCAGATATACGGCAATATTAAAGAAAAATCCTGAACTTGCAAAGCAACTTTTTGAGCAAAGTGCACAAGATGCTGAATTGCGATATAAAATACTGAAACAAAAAATTTAACCCAATAAAAAAACCAAAAAATTTATTTTAATTTTAATTTTTATTTTTAAATTGTCTTGACACATCAAAAGTTTAATAATTTCATTTGACTTTGTTTTTCTATTGATTTATAATACACATAATTAATGTAAAAGTTTATTCAGAATATTTAATAATAGAGAAAATAAAAGGTTGAATGCTCTTTTTAAGGAGATAAATTTGGTTGTTATAATAACGGGGGCAAGTAGCGGAATAGGACTTGCCACGGCAAGTTTCTTAGCCGAAAAAGGTCTTAAAGTATACGGCATTTCCAGAAATAATTTTGCTAATGAACATTTCGAAAACCTAACTTGCGATGTTACGGATTTTGATGCGGTCGGCAAAACTTTTAAATACATATATGAAAAAGAAGGGAAAATTGATATTCTTATAAATAATGCTGGAATGGGAATTGCCGGTGCAATTGAACATACAGAAAATGAGAACATAAAAAAACTTTTTGATTTAAACCTTTTAGCAGTTATAAACGGATGCAAATGTGTTACTCCTTATATGCGCAGTTCAGGTGGCGGCAAAATTATTAACATCGGCTCAGTTGCCGGTATTATTCCAATTCCTTTTCAAGCCTGCTATTCAGCTAGCAAGGCAGCAGTGAATAGTTTTTCAATGGCATTCGGACTTGAAGTTAGGGATTTCAAAATTCAATTAACAACAGTTATGCCGGGCGACACAAAAACAGGTTTTACTTCAAACAGAATTAAAAATGAACTTCTTGCCGATGATTTATATAAAGATAGAATTAATAATTCAATAAACAAAATGGAAAAAGATGAGAAAAACGGAGTATCTCCGCTGTGTGTAAGCAAGGTTATTTATAAGGTTATTTGCAAAAAGAAATCACCTACAAATGTTACCGTTGGATTTAATTACAAAACAATTGTTTTTTTGAGCAGAATTTTGCCACGCAAGTTTATGCTAAAAATTGTAAAAAAAATGTATGGATAAATTATTACTTAATTTAAGTTAAAAAGGGGAAAAATATTATGGATTTATTTAAAAAATGTGAAACTTTTAACAAAGAAGTTTTAAATCAATTTATGGAAAACGGATTATATCCTTATTTTCATTATCTAAACTCAGGGCAAAATACAGAAGTTTTAATGGAAGGTAAGAGAACGATTATGATTGGTTCTAACAATTATTTAGGACTAACTTCAAATCCCGATGTTATAAAAGCAGGTGTAGATGCCATAAAACAATATGGTTCAGGCTGTTCAGGTTCGAGATTTTTAAATGGTACACTTGATATTCACATTGAACTTGAAAAAGAACTTGCTGAATTCTTACAAAAAGAAGATGTCGTTACGTTTAGCACAGGATTCCAAAGTAATCTAGGAATTATAAGTGCAATTGCTGGAAGAAGTGATTATATTTTATGTGATAAAGAAAATCACGCCAGCATTTATGACGCATGTCGTCTAAGTTTTGCAAAAATGTTACGCTATGAACACAGCGATATGGAGGACCTTGAAAGACAACTTAAAACAGTTCCAGAAGGTGCTGGAATTTTAATTGTAACTGATGGTGTTTTTAGTATGAGTGGAGAAATTTGCAAATTGCCAGAAATTGTTGAACTTGCAAAAAAATATGGCGCTCGAATTATGGTTGATGATGCACACGGACTTGGAGTTTTGGGTGCACGAGGCAGAGGCACTGCGGAACACTTTGGGCTTGAAAAAGAAGTTGATATTTATATGGGAACATTTAGTAAATCTCTTGCTAGTTTGGGTGGATATATGGCTTCGACAAAAGAAGTTGTTTCTTTTGTAAAACACAACTCACGACCATTTATTTTCAGTGCCAGCATAACGCCAGCAAGTGTGGCATGTGCAAGAGCATCGCTTAAAGTATTAAGAGAAAATCCTGAAATAGTTTCAAATTTGGCCAATATTTCAGATTATATGCGTTCCGGTTTAAAGAAAAAAGGTATAAAATTAATTGAAAGCATAACACCTATAATTCCAATCTTTACATACGAAGACGAAAAAGCATTTTTGGCTTGCAAACTCTTGTTAGAGCGTGGCGTTTATGTAAATCCAGTGATTTCGCCAGCCACACCAAAAGGACAAGCACTTTTGAGGACCAGTTATATGGCAACACACACAAAAGAGCAAATGGACGAAGCAATTGAAAAAATTGCCGAAGTTTTAAAAATATTAGAAATTATATAATATTTCAACTTTATGAAAATAAAGAAAATATGCTGTTTGCTTAAATAGAAAGTTATTTTATTTAATAGGACTTGAAAGTGTTCGGAAAGCATTTAAAATTATAAATTTCTTTCAGAATTATTTTAAAAACCGCCCACAATTTTAAAATGTCGGCGGTTTTTTTAACAACAACTTCAAAATTATCAAAAAGCGATATTAATTCTGTTTTGATTTTAATATTTAAAATAATTGACATTATCTGTCTTAAATGATATTATAAATTAGTATTTAATAATTTTTTTTGCATATAACTAATTTATAAAAAATTTATTTAAGAATTCAAAAGGAAAAAAATGCAATATGCATAGAATAAAAAATATCGTTAGCATTTGCTGTGGCTTGGTTTTGACTATAACACTATTTGTAGTTGGGGTTTTTGCCGCAGCATCTATGCAGGTCAATGTAAGTGTTTCTGTGAATTATTCGCCAGCGGTAATAGTTGAAATAAAAATGGCAACCAATGATGTAGATAGTAATTTTTATTATTCTGGTAAAGAAGAAGACCCATTTCCCGCAGGTGCAATTATATTAAGTAATTTGGAACAAGTAAATATTCCTGATGCATCTTGCAATTATTTTAATGAATTTATTGTATATTTGCAAGTCAAAAATCTTTCAGCATTCGGGGTATTATCATCTTTTAATGTAGAATTCGGAGCGACTGGTGCAAGCGAATCGGACTTATTTGATGTTGTTGAAAGTTCAACGGTAAATGTAAACCTAGCACGGGGCGATGGCACGCCGAAAACAGGTATTGCTAAACTTGTTTTAAAGGCAAAGGCAAATGGTTCAGAAGCAATTAAAATAACTTTTAATTTAGATGCCCAAGAGTCTTAATTTAACAAAAAAATTTAGCAAATGCTAAATTTTTTTAAATTTGTTTTTATTTCAATATATAACCTTTAAGTTAATTATTTTTATTTATAGATATATACTAATTTTTAATTAGGTGTTACGAAAAAAGCGTGCATATAAACTAATTGACCGACACATATAATAAATTTGAACAAAATTTCAGGGAGCATCATTATATTGTCGAGTTCGGTGAAAAGTGTTCCACCTTGAATTTTAAATTTGTGAGTTTTCAAAACACTATTAATGCAACCTTTGACATCTGGTGCACTCATATCAAAAAACTCAATCAAATATTTCATTGTTTGTTTTTTATCATTTAACAACCACATATTTTTGTTGAAATTTTCCAAATATAAAAATAACGGTTTTTTATTCGGGAAAATAGCCATAACTGAAATTTGAAATTCTTTTTGAGCAGTTTGTTTAACGGAAATTGTGTTACCTAATAATGATTTTATTGTTTTTAAATCCATTTTATCCCCCTATTTTGTTAAAATTTTATCATAAATATTAAATATATGCAACTTTTTTGACTTTTTTATACAAATTTTTTAATAGTTCCCAATTTAAAATGAAAATTTAATCAATTCTTACTTATAAAAAGTCAAGTATAAAATTAATTTGAAAAAACATATTTTTATGATATAATAAAGATATGTTGAAAATCACAAATAACTGGTATAAACTTTTAAAAACCGAGTTCGAAAAGGACTACTTTAAAAATCTCCAAAAATTCTTGCAACAGGAATATAACGATTATACGATATATCCTGCTTATGAAAATATTTTCAATAGTTTGAATTATTGCAAATATAGCGATGTGAAAGTTGTAATAATTGGACAAGACCCCTATCATCAACCAAATCAGGCACACGGACTTTGTTTTTCCGTGCAAGATGGACAAGCATTTCCGCCGTCATTGAAAAACATTTTTAAGGAAATTGAAAATGATTTACATATAAAATGTCAACCAAGCGGAAACTTAATTCGTTGGGCGGTGCAAGGCGTTTTGCTTTTAAACACGGTTTTAACTGTAAGAGAAAATACTCCAAATTCTCATAAAGGAAAAAATTGGGAAATTTTTACGCAAAAAATTATTAAAACCGTAAATAAAAAAGACGAACAAGTGATTTTTGTTTTTTGGGGAGCAAATTCGCGAATTTTCATTCCGCTTGTGGACTTGAATAAACATATTATTTTAATAGCAGCGCATCCGAGTCCTCTTTCAGCATACAACGGTTTTTTTGGTTGCCACCATTTTTCAAAAATAAATGAAATTTTGAAAAAAAACGGAAAAAAAGAAATTGATTGGAGTTAATTTAAGGTTATAACGTTAGATTTAATTTGTAATAAAAATTAAACTGAGTTAAAAATATCATTAGAAACTATTGCAAAAATTTTTATTTTATGTTAATATGATAAATACATTATAAACTATTAAGATAAAACAAATTCAAAGATATGAATTTTAAAAAATAATAACTTAATAAGTTAAAGGAGAGAAAATGCCAAACATAAAATCAGCAGAAAAAAGAATGAACGTTGCAGCAAAAAGTCGACTTAGAAATCGTTCGGTTAAGTCTAAAATTTCCACAAACATAAAGAAATTTAAGACCGCTGTGGCAAATAAAGATGTGGAAACAGCCGACGCTCAATTTAAAGAAGTTGTTAGTTTGCTTGATAGTGCATCTCAGGAAAATGTCATTCATAAAAACAATGCTAGCAAGAAACAGGCACATTTTGCAAAAATGTTGCAATCCGTAAAGGAGTAATAAAAGATAATTTAATTGTTGTTTTCTTAAACGGCGATTAGTAAAAATTGTAAAAAAATAATCCTATTGCTTAATAGGATTTGTTTTTTTCAATTTATTTTAAAAAACATTCACTTTTATTTCAAACAATTCATTTTTTTAAAATTTCTTTAATTTTTTTATCTAACAAAATTTCAGCTTTTTGCGGATTTGCTGAACCTTTTGAAAGTGCCATAATTTTTCCGATATAGAACTTTACAACTTTTTCGGGAGTCTTTTCGTAATCTGATAATGCGGTATTATATTGTTTTAAAACTTCGTTTGCTGCATCTTGTAGTTGCTCATCGCTAAATTGATTTAGCATTCCTTTTTCTTTTGCAACTTCTTCCGCTTTTAAGTTCGGAGAAAAACAAATAATTTCAAAAAGTTCATTTGCTTTAACTCGTGTAATTTTTTTATTTTCAAGAAGTTTTATAATTGCGGTTAAATTTTTAGGTGATATAATTTTATTCAAATCAGTTTCTAAACTTTCTGAATTATAATTCTGTTGAGTTTTTAAAATTCGTAAAAGATGAGTCATAATCCAATTTGAAATATCTTTTGGTTCATTTAAAATTTTCACACATTCTTCAAAATAATCAGAAATATATTTTTCATTTGTTAAAATAACTGCATCATATTCAGGCAAGCCAAATTCTTCAACATAAGTTTTAATTCGGTCTTTTGCAAGCCGTGGAATTGTTTTTTTAATTTCTTCAATGCTGTGTTTATCAATTTCAACGGTGAGTAAATCAGGATCTGGAAAATATCGATAATCGTTTGAATCCCCTTTTGTACGCATTGAAAAACTCTTGCCTTTATTATCATCCCATTTTCGTGTTTGCTGGATGATTGCACATCCTGCTTCTAATTCCTCAATTTGTCGTTTAGATTCATATTCAATTGCACGCCGAACCATTTTAAAAGAGTTTAGATTTTTCATTTCTGTACGTGTCCCTAAATCCGAACTTCCTTTTTCTTTTACCGATAAATTAACGTCGCAACGCATTCCCCCTTCTTCCATTTTACAATTTGCAACACCAGCATAAACGAGAGTCTGTCTGAGATTGACTAAAAATTCCACGGTTTCCTCTGCATTATTCAAATCTGGCTCGGTAACAATTTCCATAAGTGGCACACCTCCACGATTATAATCAACGAGCGAGCCAATTGTTTTTGTTTTATGAATAAGTTTGCCTGCGTCTTCTTCTAGGTGAATGCGATTGAGTCTTATGAATTTTCCGCTAGCGAGTTCAATTCCGCCGTTTTTACAAATAGGTTTAACAAGTTGACTGATTTGATATGCTTTTGAAAGATCAGGGTAGAAATAATTTTTTCTTTCAAAGACTGCGAGATTTGTGATTTCTGAGCCGAAACAAAGTCCTGCTTTAATTGTATATTCAACCGCTTTTTTATTTAAAACAGGAAGTGAGCCGGGCATTCCGACGCAAATTGGACAGCAATTTGTGTTTGTTTCTGAGCCGAAAGAATTTTTGCAACCACAAAAAACTTTTGAATTTGTATTAATTTCTGCATGGATTTCTAGTCCGATTACAACATCATATTTCTTATTTTTCATTTATAACTCCGCAAATTTTAATTTAGAAAAAGTTTCATTAAAATTCAATAATTTTTAAAACTGATTATGAAAAAATATTGTTTTATTTATAATTTTTCATAAAATAATCAGCCACATTGTAAAGTGTGCTTTCACATAAGTCGTTTGAGATAATTTGAAGCCCAAGCGGTAGACCATTAAGTCCTGTTCCACAAGGAACTGAAATTGCAGGATTGCCGATTACATTTGCAATTGTTGTAAACATATCTTCAACATACATTTCAACGGGATTTTTGTCGACCTTTTCTCCGAGTTTAAATGCTTCACCAAATGTAGTTGGACTAATTATCACATCAAACTTCTCAAAGATTTTATCAAATTGAGTTTTAAGAAGTTTTCTCACTTTTAGTGCTTTCATATAATAAGCATCGTAATATCCGCTGCTCAAAACAAAATTTCCAAACATAATGCGACGCTTAACTTCTTTACCCAAAAATTCAGTACGGCTTTTTAAATAAACTTGTTCCATATCATCAGCATTTTCAGCACGATTTGTATATTTAATTCCATCAAATCGCCCGAGATTTGAACTTGCTTCGGCTGAACTGAGTGTGTAATAAACAGGCAATGCGAGTTCGTAAGATGGTACTGAACATTCAGAAATAACAGCGCCTTGCTTTTTAAACCAATCTATAATCGCTTGATATTTTTCATTATAATCAGTTTTATTCATCAAATTTTTTATTTCTTTTAAAATTCCGATACGCAAATTTTTTATGTTATTTTTCATTTCTTTCGGGAAATCATCAACTTCATTTTCAAGAGAGGTTTCATCCTTTAAATCTTTACCAGCGATAACGCCGAGAAGTAATGCACTATCTTCAACAGTTTTAGTTATAGGTGAAACTTGGTCAAAACTTGAAGCGTAAGCCACGACACCGTACCTTGAAACTCTACCGAAAGTTGGTTTAATTCCGACCAAACCATTAAATGCTGATGGTTGTCGAATTGAGCCACCTGTATCGCTACCAAGTGCAGCCCCGCACATATCAAGAGCAACGGCAACCGCACTTCCACCACTACTTCCACCTGAAACATATTTGTCATCAAATGCATTTAAACAAGCCCCAAATGCCGAGTTTTCGCAACTTCCACCCATTGCAAATTCGTCCATATTTGAACGTGCCAAAATTATCACCCCAGCATTTAAAAGTTTGTCAATTACGGTTGCGTTATACGGTGCTTTAAAATTTTTCATAAAATTCGAACCGCAACTACAAATTTTTCCTTTATATAAAATGTTGTCTTTTATGATAATTGGAAGTCCTGCAAGAGAAGGAAGTTTTTCGCCATTTATTTGCATTAAGTCAATTTTTTCGGCTTGCTCAATGGCATCCTCAAACACTTCCAAAATTGCATTTTTATGTTTGAATTTTTCAATGTTGGAAATATAATGCAATACCAAAGATTTACAAGAAATTTCGCCATTTTTAATTTTTTCAACAATTTGAGTTGCTGTTAAATTCGAAAGTTTGTCCGATTTTATATTTTTCATAAATATCCTCATTAAGTTATTTTTATTAAAAATTTTTCAATTTAAAATTAATTAAACTCACTCAACAATAAGTGGTACATTAAAGCAACCACGTCTTTGTTTAGGTGCATTTTCTAAAACTTCTTTCTGTGAAAAACTTTGTTCTATTTCATCTTCTCGAAGGTCATTTAAACTGTGGCTTTTGTTATATACTTCGACGTTATCTGTTTTTTGATTTTGAAGTTTGTTCACCATTTCCAAAATATTATTAAAATCAGTTAAGAACTGTTTTTTTTCATCTTCTGTAAATTCAAGTGCCGAGAGATTTGCCAAATAGTCGACATCATTTAATGTAATTTTCATAAATTTTCCTTTTATTGAAATAAATCATTAATAGTATATTTTATATCTTTTTATCAATCAAATCAAGTATTATAGAAAAAAATTGTAAAAATGTTAAAAACTGCATATGATACATTAATAATATAATTCCAATAAGTCATTATAAATTTCTCAAAATAAAAGATATAAATATTAGGTTGACTTTAAACGGACAATAAAAAACACATTAAGAAAATTTTAATGCGTTTTAAAATATATTGAGAAATGTATAGAAAAGCTTAAAAGAAAACACTGTCTATTTTTTACAATTTTGCATTATGATATATTTGTTGAACATCGTCTAAATCTTCCAAAACTTCAATCATTTTTTCGAAAGTTTTTTGTTTTTTGTCATCTGTGATTTCGACGTAAATATCAGGAATTAATTCAATTTCTTGTGATGCAATTGCGAGTCCTTGATTTTCAAGTGATTCTGCAACACTTTTAAGTTTTTCCGACGAAGTTACTATTTCAAAAGAAATTTCATCTTCGGTTATATCATCGGCGCCGGCTTCCAATGCGCACATAAAGACAAAATCACTATCTAAAACATTGTCGCTGTTCATTTTGTTGTCGTTAGATTTTTCATTTCCATCGTCGGATTTTTTTTCTATTATAATAATTCCTTTTCGTTTAAAAAGATATGACACACAACCGCTAGCACCTAAACTTCCACCATATTTATCAAAAGAATGTCTTACATCACCAACTGTTCGATTTTTATTATCAGTCAAACATTCAACAATAACCGCTACACCCGAAACACCATAGCCCTCATAATCCACGTTTTCATAATTCACTGAGCTTAAATCGCCTGATGCTTTTTTTATTGCCCGTGAAATATTGTCACCAGGCATATTGTTTTGTTTTGCTTTTGCAATAGCATCTTTAAGCCTGCTATTTGTGTTTGGGTCAGCGCCACCTTCACGAACTGCAACAGCAAGTTCTCTTCCGATTTTTGTAAAAAATTTTCCTCTTTCGGCATCACTTTTCTTTTTTCGTGCTTGTATATTATGCCATTTACTATGCCCACTCATATTTCCTCCTTTTCAAATTTTGTTAGTTAAATTTTATAATTAACGAAATGTATTATAAGTTAAGTTTTTTTATTTGGAACATTATTATGCTTCCGGCAACGCCAACGTTTAAACTTTCAAGATTTGCATCAATGGGAATTGAAATTGTGTCGACTGAAAGTCCTTTTATTTCATGGCTAAGACCGCTCCCTTCATTGCCGAGAGCAATTCCACAAGGAATTTTAAATTTAAAATCAAAAATATTTTTTCCGCCTAAATCTGCGCTATATAAAGGATATGATATATTTTTAAAAAATTCTAAAAATTCGGCTTTCGTTGTTTGATAAACATTTAATTTAAAAATTGCCCCCATTGAACTCCGAACTGTTTTCATATTTGAAATTTGTGCACAATTCAAGAGATAAACATCTTTAAATCCTGCACCAAGTGCCGACCTCAAAAGCGTCCCAACATTTCCTGCATCTTGGATGCAATCCAAAACCAAGAAATTTCCGTTCGGAGTTTTCAAACTGGTTTTTTGTAACTCAAAAATCCCGATAATGCCTTGCGGTGCTTTAACATCAGAAAAATGTTTGATTATTTCAGATGTTGTCGTTACAATTTTGTTTTCAGAATTTTTTATAAAATAAAACTTTTCCAAAGATTTAGTTTTTTTATAATCAATTAAAAGTGTATGCAATTTTAAGTCTGATTTAAAAGCCTCTTCAATCAATTTTGGACTATCCAAAAAAAGCAAATTCTTTTGTTTCATTTGCTTTTTTAACATTTTTATATAAGGATTTTGTAATGATTTTATAATTGACATAACATTTTTTAGTGCTTTTAAATGATTTTATTTGCATAGCACATTATAAAGCGGCCTTTGCAGCTTTCACAATTTGCGAAAAAGCATTTTCATCTTTAACGGCAATATCCGCCAACATTTTTCTATTTAAATCAATATCTGCTTTTTTTAAGCCATAAATGAATCTGTTATATGAAATATCGTTAAGTTTGCATGCTGCTGAAATTCGAGTAATCCAAAGCGAACGGAAATTACGCTTTTTGAGTTTTCTTCCTTTATAAGCATAAACAAGACTTCTCATAACCGCTTGACGTGCAACACGATATTGTTTACTTCTTGCTCCCCAAAAACCTTTGGCTTGTTTTAAAATCGCTCTTCTTCTTTTCTGAGCGTTTACTGCTCTTTTTATTCTCATATTCAATTAACCTGTCTTATTTTTTTTTGTAAGATTAAATCTTAATTAAAAATTGACTATAAAAATTTAATTTTGAATTAATTTTTTTACAGTTTTTGCTTGCTTGCCTGACAGGTAGCCTCCTTTTCTTAATTTTCTTTTTCTGTCTTGACTTTTTTCGGTCATAAAATGACCACGGTCGGTGCTGGCATATTTAACCTTGCCTTTTGGATTAACAGAAAATCTTTTCTTTGCACCACTATGTGATTTTATTTTAGGCATCTTCTCATCTCCTGATTTTTAAATTTTCATAGTCAAATTCGCATTAAAATATTTTACTAATTGGCTATTATTTTTGGTTTTTTTATTTCTTTTTTGGAACAACAATCATAAAAACGTTTTTGCCAGTAATTTCAGGTTGTCTGTCCAAAGTTCCATTTTCTTCGACCATTGCATAAAAATTATGCATAACTTCAAGTGCTTGATTTGCATAAACTCTTTGTCGACCTTTCATTCTCAGCACAACTTTCAACTTATCTCCATTTTGCAGAAAATTGTTAGCATGCTTTGCTTTTGTTTCCATATCATGCTTATCAATTGTCATTGTGAGTTGGATTTCTTTAAGTTCGACAACTTTTTGATTTTTTCTGAGTTCTTTTTCTCTCTTCAAAGAATCAAACTTAAATTTTCCATAATCCATAATTTTACAAACCGGCGGATTAACTTTGCTATTTAAAAGCACAATATCTAAATCTTTATCTTCGGCAATTTTTTTTGCTTGAAAAAGCGGAACAATGCCAACTTGGTCGCCGTTTTCATCGAGCAAACGCACTTCTTTGAAGCGAATTTGGTCGTTTGTTAAAAGTTCTTTAAAAATGTTTGTATCCCTCCTAAAAAATAAAATGATGAAAGCAGAACTTTCACCTAAATTTTAAAGAAAATCATATTAATTCGCTTTTTTTTAATTATAAAAATGCTACATAAATTTTCTTATAATTTTTAACAATAACACCGAATCTAGAATAAAAATTATATCCGACTGGTGAGAAGTTTGGTTTCTTCTGCTTATGAAATAAAATATATCATGAAAAAATAAATATGTCAAGCGGTAATTAGGTAAATATTTTTGAAAGTTTTATTATAGTATAATATGAAAAAGTAATATAAGTGTATAAATTCAAACTTGAAATTTTTTAAATTTACAATAAGGTTGCAAATGTTTTTTTATTAATATATAATGTTTTTGAGTTAAATATGAGAATTCTTGGCATAGACCCCGGTTATGGTATGGTTGGATTTGGATTTATTGATAACACGAGCGGAAAAGTTTCACTTGTTGAATATGGTTGCGTAAAAACAGCCTTGAAAGAGCGTCTTCCTAAGCGACTTAATGCAATTTCAGAAGAAATTGAAGGTCTTTTGAGAAAATTTGCGCCGGATGAAATCGCAATTGAAGAATTGTTCTTTGTAAGAAATTATACAACGGCAATTCCTGTTGCCGAAGCACGTGGCGTGATAATAAACACTTGTTATAAATATTGCGAAAAAATTTTTGAATATACTCCACTTCAAGTAAAGCAGGCGTTAACTGGTTTTGGACGTGCGGAAAAAAAACAAGTGCAATATATGGTGAAAAGCATATTAAATTTGGCAAAAAATCCAACGCCGGATGATGCTGCTGATGCTCTTGCGGTTGCAATTTGCCATAGTCAAATAAATACCGCTTTAAATACTAATTTAATATAATACGGAGCGGGAGAAAAGTTTATGATTGCATTTATAAAGGGAATAATTAAATCAAAACAAGACGGAAAAATCCTTTTGGAAACATCCGCTGGAATTGGATATGAAATTGCCGTTTCAAATAACACATTCATCAGTATAGGAAATGAAGATGAAAACTGCTGTGTATATACACATATGCAGGTACGTGATGATGGCGTAAATTTATATGGCTTTTCCTCGATTGAAGAAAAAAATCTTTTCAATCTTTTAACTTCCGTTTCAGGAATTGGCCCTAAACTTGCTATGGCGATTTTGTCAGGGATGAAACTTTCTGAAATTATTATTTCAATTGCAGAAGAAGATTTTGATTCGCTTAGCAAAATCAAGGGACTTGGCAAAAAAACGGCGGAGCGTTTAATATTGGAATTAAAAGAAAAGGTTATTCCTCTCGGTGCTTCTGCGGCTGTTTTCGAAGAAATGTATTCAAGACCGATTTCAAACGCTGTCGAAGATGCAATTCAGGCATTGCTTTCGTTGGGATTGACTCGAAATGAGTCCATAAAACTTGCACGAGCGAATGCTGAAAAAGATATGACGGCGGAAGAAATAGTTCAACAATGCTTAAAAAATATGCGAAAATAATTTAATATTCAAATAAATAAAAAGGAAGAATATGGAACAAGACGGCAGATTTGTATCAAGTGCAAGAAACTTAACTGATATTGAAATTGAAAATGGGCTAAGACCAACTTCAATGGCTGAATATATTGGACAAGAAAAAATAAAAAATAATCTTGAAGTTTATATACGTGCCACAAAAAACAGAAAAGAATCACTTGACCACGTGTTGCTATACGGTCCGCCAGGACTTGGAAAAACAACGCTTGCACATATTATTGCAAATGAACTTGGCTCTCAAATTAAGGTAACATCAGGGCCAGTCATTGAACACGCCGCAGACCTTGCCGCAATACTTACGAATCTTGAAAGAAATGATGTTTTATTTATTGATGAAATACATCGCTTAAACAATACCATTGAAGAAATTTTATATCCTGCAATGGAAGATTTTGCCCTTGATTTTGTCGTCGGAAAAGGACCGTCAGCGAAGAATATGCGACTTAAAATTCAGCCGTTTACATTAATAGGTGCAACAACACGGGCGGGAATGCTTACAAATCCGCTACGTGATAGATTCGGTGTTATTTGCAGACTTGAACTTTATAATGATAAAGAATTACAACAGATTTTGGAACGTTCAGCAGACATTTTAAATATGAAAATAACCAGTGATGCAAGCTTAGAAATTGCACGGCGAAGTCGAGGAACTCCACGTGTTGCTAACCGAATCTTGAAACGTGTTCGAGATTTTGCCGAAGTTTATGGTAAAGGTGGAATTGATTTAAAAATTGCAAAACTTGCTTTGGAAATGCTGGAAATTGATGATATGGGACTCGACCATATAGACCGCCGAATTATTGAAAATATCATCAAAAAATTCGACGGCGGACCAGTGGGACTTGACACTCTTTCAGCCTCAACAGGTGAAGATTCAGGAACAATTGAAGATGTCTATGAACCCTATCTCTTGCAAATTGGATTTATTGCAAGAACACCACGAGGTAGAATTGCATTGAAAAGTGCATATGAACATATGAACTTGCCTTTATCTAGACAAAAATTAAATCAAATTAAAATGTTTGAAAGCGAAGATGAAAGCATTTGAGTTAAAAGAAAAATTTAGAAATATCTTTAAAAACCAAAATAGTTTTTTAGAAATAATCATTAAAGGAATATGAATGCAAAATATTGACATAACTAAAAAAAGTTCATATAATTATTATCTTCCTCAAAATTTAATAGCACAAACACCCTTGGAAAAACGAGATTCATCGAGAATGCTTTGTTTTAATAAAAAAACAAAAAAGGTTTCACATAAGCATTTTTTCGACATAATTGATTTTTTGAAGAGTGGCGATGTTTTGGTTATTAACAACACAAAAGTTTTGCCTGCAAGATTGCACGGGAAAAAAATTCCAACCGGGGCAATTGTGGAAATATTGCTTATTAAAAGGTTGTCGCTTGATAAGTGGGAAACGATGGCGCGACCGTTTAAAAGGATAAAAGAAAAAACTATACTTGAATTTTCGGACAAACTTAAATGTGAAATTTTGGATAAAAAAGCAGGCGGTATTTGCATTGTAAAATTTATATATGAGGGAGTTTTTGAAGTTTTGCTTCAACAAATTGGTGAAATGCCTCTTCCGCCATATATAAAAGAAAAACTGCAAGATAAAAACCGCTACCAAACAGTTTTTTCAAAAGTTTACGGAGCAAGTGCCGCTCCAACTGCTGGACTTCATTTAACCAAAGAACTTTTGACAGCGATAGAGCGAAAAGGTGTAAAAATTGCGAAAGTTCTTTTGCATGTCGGACTTGGAACTTTTAGGCCTGTTTCAGAAGAGAATATTTTGAATCACAAAATGCACTCTGAATTTTTTATTTTGGATGAAGAAACAGCAGATATAATTAATACAGCGAAACAAAATGGCGGAAAAATTATTGCGGTTGGAACGACAAGTGTTCGAGTTTTAGAAACTTGTGCAGAAAATGGGAAAGTTGTGGCAAAAAGCGGAGAAACAGATATTTTTATATTTCCAGGATACAGATTTCAAATAATTGACAGTCTTATAACAAATTTCCACTTGCCCGAATCAACTTTACTTATGCTTGTTTCTGCATTTTGCGGATTTGATGAAACAATGAATTTTTATCAAGAAGCAATAAATGAAGAATATCGCTTTTTTAGTTTTGGCGACTGCTGTTTTTTATATGAAGATTAAAACAATTATTAAGAAGGAAAGATAATGGAAAAATATTTTGATTATAAAGTCATTAAAGTTTGTCGGCAAAGCGGGGCGAGAATTGGGATTTTTAAGACTCCGCACGGAGAAATTGAAACACCAGTTTTTATGCCAGTCGGAACACAAGCAACGGTTAAAGGACTTTATCCGAAAGATTTAATGGACATAAACGCACAAATTATTTTGGCGAACACATATCATCTTTATCTTCGTCCAGGTGAGAAAATCATCAAAAAAGCAGGCGGATTGCATAAATTTATGAATTGGGACAAGCCGATTTTAACAGATAGTGGCGGTTTCCAAATTTTTTCACTTCTAGATTTAATGACATTGACCGATGATGGCGCATATTTTAATTCTCATCTAGACGGTTCGAAACACTTTTTTTCGCCGGAAAAATGTATGCAAATTCAAAACGATTTAGGTGCTGATGTAATTATGGCTTTTGATGAATGCATCAATTACGGTGCAACAAGAGAGCAGGCGGAAAAAGCAAAAGAAAGAACTAAAAATTGGCTAAAAAGATGTTTTGAAGCACAAAAAAATCCAAAACAAATGCTATTTCCGATAATTCAAGGGAATTTTTTTGAAGATTTAAGATTACAGGCAATTAAAGATTGTTTGCCGTTTGCGAAATGCGGTATTGCAATTGGTGGACTTTCGGTTGGCGAACCGAAAGATGTTATGTATGATATGCTTTCATTTATGCAACCACATTTACCTGAAAATATGCCGAGATATTTAATGGGGGTCGGCAGTCCTGATTATTTAATTGAATCCGTAGCACGTGGCATTGATATGATGGATTGCGTGTTTCCGACAAGAATAGCACGAAACGGTACGGCACTCACTCATACGGGTAGACTTATTGTTAAAAATGCTTCATGTAAAGAAGATTTTTCGCCGATTGAAAATGAATGCGATTGTTATTCTTGCAAAAATTTTTCACGTGCCTATATAAGACATTTAATTAATGCGAAAGAAATGCTCGGTGCAAAACTTTTAAGCATTCATAATTTAAGGTTTTTGATTAAAATGACCGAAGAGATTAAGCAAGCAATTTGGGAAGATAGACTTTTGGATTTTAAAAAAGAGTTTTTAAGTAGATTAGAACAATCTGACTTAAATAAAAATAAATAACGAAAAAATTATAAAACATCTAAAAAAACAAATAAAAAACAAAAATCATTTGATTTATACTTGAATTTATGCTATACTCAAATAATAATTTTAAGCATAAAAGAAGGAGTTTTAAATATGACTGATCAAGGTATAATTTTAATTGCGATTTTGGTTGCTTTGCTGATTATATATCCATTCTTAATGTCTTTTAGAAATAAAAGAGAACAGCAAAAGCAAATTACAATGGCAAACAGTCTGAAAAAGGGAGATTTTATTATTACTTATTCAGGAGTTTACGGAAAAATAACCGAAATTTCTGAAAAAGAAATGGGAAAGTTTATAACAATTGAAACGGGCGAATCTCATAAAAACTATGTAACTGTAAGTGCGAATGCTGTTTATATGGTTACAAGCAACAAGCCTGCAACAGTTGACGAAAAGGGTTCAATTGTAGACGAAAAAGTCGAAGCAGAAAAAAGTGCAGTGAAAGTAGAAGAAAATAAAACAACTAGTAAAGTTGGCACGAAAAATGTTTCAAGTAAACCAAAAACAAACACAACAAAAAATAAGACTTCAAAGAAATAATTTAAATTAGATTAGGAATAAAAAATCTGCAATTTTTGCAGATTTTTATTTTTTTCAAATTATGTGATTAAATTTTATATCATTAAATTTCCATTATCCGTTTGAATAACTTTCAAAATATTTTCTTCTTTGCCAGTTGAAGTGTTTATATAGAAGTAATAATCATCTCCACCGCGTTTACATTGAATTTCGTAACATAAGACTTCGCCACCGAATTCAAGTGGAATCAAAGCAAGTCTTTCTTGAACGATTACATAATTCTTGCCAATTTTCGTCCTTGCGTTTTCCAAAGAAACTCCACCTTTTTGAATAGTTCTATCAACGTGGTTCATATAATAACTTTTTGCTTCCCAACCAAGAATTGTTCCGTTTACTAAATCTATTTTAGCCTTAACAAGGTCGGGATAAAGAATTGCTTCGTTTTGTACTGGTGCCATATTTATAAACGCATTGCCTCCAATTCTGTCGCTCCAAACAACTTTCATATTTTCAAGTTTATTTTTCTTTGCAAAGTCTAATGCGATTGATTTTGCGTTTTCCATTGTCAACTTAACGTCTTTGCCAGATTTTTCATTATCTTGATTTTGGAAATTTGTTCTCTCTCCTTCTTTGCCGTCTTTGGTCTGATTTATTTTTTTATTGATATTTTGTCCTATTTCATTATTCAACTGACTTTCTTGGTTTTGTTGTTCTTCTGGATGTTCTCCACTGGATTTGTTTCGAATATTTTGAGTTGCATCACCTTCAAAAAGTCGATTTTTATTATATAAATCATTTTGTCCGTTTTGTGTATTTTTGAAATTTTGAAAAAATGCTCCGTTTTCTTTACCATCATTAAAGGCAGAAAGAGTCAGTAAATGTCCCCCCTTTTTTGTCATTTGAATATATGCAAAATCTTGCTTATCAGTTTCTTTTAACTTAACAACATAATTATAGGTTTCAAAATTTCCTTTCGTGTCATTTTGGTAATTTACCATATTGTCGGTGTATTCGCCGAAAATTTCTAGTAGGCTTTCTTTTGCCTGCTTTTCGCTTATATCTCCGCCACTTATACCTTTAATTTTTCTATTTATTTGAGAATCAGAAAATGGACCGTCATAAATCATAGTTGGATAATCAATGCCATTTTGCTTAATCGATTTTATATCATTTGTGAAACCGTTAAAATCTCCGTCCATTTTTGTCGATGTTTTTGTGATGTTATATCCATTCCATATATCTTTACTCATCTTATTAAGTGATTCTTTCATAACTAAAACCGAATCATAGATATTTTCAAGGGTTTTATAGTGGCTGGAAGTTAGTTTTTGACCATTTCTCATATTTTTGCTTAAAGTGTCAGTGTAGCCGCTTACTTGATTCATAAAAGCAACACTTTCGTCAAGCCCGTTGACCGAATACGGCAAATTGTTCATTTTTTCCTGTGCCATTGTTGCATTTTTACTTATATCTTCAAGCATTTTGATTTGATAAGTTTCATCTGATGATGAAAGTGTTTTTGCAAGTTTTGTTTCTGTGTTGTTGACATTATCAACCAAATCATAAAAATTTTTTTGATAAATATCTTCCAAATTCAAAGCATAACCATTTGCAGTTCGCATACTAGTGCCGTATAGAATTGAAACTCCTGCCAACAAAACTGCCAAAATGCAAGCCGTTACAAGTAATCCAAAATTTGTTCTTTTTAGTTTGGTTATGTTTGTGTTTTCGTTCTTAGTTTTTTCGTCAAATTTTGTTTCTTCAATATTTTCTTTGCTTTTAGATGCTGTTTTTGTACCAGTTTTCTTTGCACCAGTTGCTGTTTTTGCACCAGTTTTAGATGCAGTCTTTTTTGTTGGCGACTTTGAGCCGTTTTTTGTTTGTGGTTGCGAGGAGTATACGCTGTCTAAATTCGAATTATCTCGCTGTTTTCGACTTTTTCTTGCGACAGAATCTGCCACGTTTTCTTTTTTTGTTTTTGCCATAAAAACCTCCGATAAAAATTTTAAATTTATTTGATAACTAATCTATGATAATCTGAAAAAATTTTTTATAATAAAATTCTTAAATTCAAGTAAAACTATCTTGTCCTGCAATTTTAAATCGCAAAAACGTGCTTGCCAATTGTTGTAACTGTTTTACGTGAAAAAATCCATTTGCTTGTTGCTTTTGCTGGATTGTAATAATAAAGACAACCGTAAGTTGGGTCCCAACCGTTTAAAGCATCTTGTGCCGCTTGATATGCCGTGTTATCAGGTTCTAGTTTAATTTGCCCATCATTAACCGCCGTAAAAGCCCAAGGCTGATATATAACACCACTTAAAGTGTTTGGAAAATCAGGGCTTTTAACACGATTTAAAATAACCGCAGCAACTGCAACTTGACCTACATACGGTTCGCCACGTGCCTCAGCATACACGCATTTTGCAAGTAGATATAAATCCGAACTTGACTGATAATTACCTGTTGTGATTCCAAGTGCCTTTAAAGTTTGTGGACCAACAATACCATCAACGACAAGGCCATAATCTCGCTGAAAATTTCTAATTGAGATTTTGCTTTTCGGACCGATAATTCCGTCAATACCTGCATAGTAATATCCAAGATCTTTGAGTTTCTTCTGAATGGCTTTGTTTTCGGAAACCGTAGCGGTTTGTACGATTTCGTTATTCAAATTTTCAGTATTCACAACGTGATATGTTAAAGCAGAAAGAGCCCCAATAAGCAACACGAACACCATAGAAGCAGCCAAAATTTTATTTCTTTTCATAACCAAACTCCTTTTATTTGCTATTATGAAACAAAATTAATTAAATTATTCAAAAATAAATCTTTATTTCGTGTCTATAAAAATTTTTTCTGATAAAAATTAAATTAACTATATTTTTGTTATAAAACGAAACAAAAAATTATAAGAAATTGATTTATTGTTTTTGTTTTATATTAAAGGTACTTTAATATAAAATTTGGAGTTAATTATAATGAAATATTTTGCAATTTTTATGACTGCGCTTGTGCTTGTTGGCGTTTTGATTTTTGGGCAAATGCCGACACAGGTTCAAAATGGGCAAGTTTTAAGAATTCACATAAGAGCAAACTCAAACAGTGAAGTGGACCAAAACGTGAAATATCAAGTGAAAGATGCACTTGTCGACGCACTTATTCCACTTTTAGCATATTGTGAAAACAAACAAGAAGCATATATTTGTTTAAATCAAAATTTAAAAAATATTGAAAATATTGTAAATAATACACTTAAATCAAAAAAAATTGAATATAAGGGTTCTGCTGTTTTAAAAGAGGAATATTTCCCTACTAGAAGTTATGAAAAAACAACTCTTCCAAGCGGGAATTATTCTGCGCTTGTTGTGGAGTTAGGTGATGCTTCGGGCAATAATTGGTGGTGTTTAGTTTATCCGCCTTTATGTTTTATTAATGGCAGTGTTAAAGTTAGTGCATATAAAAGTAGAATTATTGAAATAATTAACTCTGTTTTTGGCTAAATTAGGTAAAAGCATAAATTTGTTTGATTGAAATCAAAATTTCTTTTGCATAAAAAATGCGTTCGTAAATTATTTTTCAACATTAAGAATTAAATTGTCTATATATTTTGTTTTTTTGAATAAAACTTGACAAATGATTGCAAAATACGAATAATTAATATAAATAAATATTTTACACAATGTATTGTAGAAAATGAAAAAGGACAAGTATGAACGAAACAATTACAAATATTGGAATAACGTTGCTCGAATTAATAGGGATTTTTATAGCTGGATACTTAATAATTTACATAATAAAGAAAATTATAAAAAGCATTCTAAAAAAGAGCAGTATGGACGTGTTGGCAAAGAAATTCATTTTTCGCACTATCTATGTTGTTTTATATACGATTTTAGCTATCATATTAATTCAGCACATTGGTGTTCCGATAACGGGCTTGTTAGCAGGAGTGGCGGCAATTGGTGTAACAATAGGGCTTGCATTACAGGACAGTCTTTCATCACTTGCAAATGGAATTGTATTAATAATGACTAAACCGTTTAAAAAAGATGATTCAGTTACTGTAAATGGTATTTCAGGAAAAATTGTTGCGATTCAGTTTTTTAATACAATCATAGATACATGGGATAATCGCAGGATGATTATACCAAATAAAAATATGGTACGATATGAAATTGAAAATACAGATTTTCACGAAAATCGCAGATTTTCAATAAATTTTAGCGTATCACACAACACCGACATTAAGAGATTACGTGAAATTATCACAACAACATTGCTTTCTAATTCAAAGATTTTCGCATCTCCTGAACCATTATTAATTGTAAATGAAATTTCCGATGACAGAATCTCTGTTGAGGCAAGAGCTTGGACATCATCAGACTATTGTGCCAGTGCCGAACTTGAAATGAAAGAATTGTTGTTTAATGAATTAAAAAAGAATAAAATTGAAATTGCACACAATACGATAGTAGTTCACACTGAAACAAGATCTGAAAACTTGCAATTTGACCCTACACCGCTACC
>DIPL01000008.1:2589-2897 GCA_002424095.1 Christensenella sp. UBA5489 | reverse complement strand
AAAAAAAGAATAAAAATGATAAATTGAGCAGTAAAAGTGGAGAGAAAAAATGGGTTATTTGAATTTTGTAGAGTTTGTATTATGGCTTGCTCAAACAAATTTTTTGTGGGGTGTAATTCTTTCTTCAGTTGGTTTTGCTTTTATATTTATTTCACAAAAGTTTGGGCAAGTCTTTTCAAATGGAGATGAGAGCAGTCAAAGAAATTTGAATATTGTATCAAAAACAATTGGAACCGTACTGGTTTGTATAGCTTTGCTAATGATGATTTTTTTATAAAACAAAATCAAAAATCAAAAATTTAAAAAAA
>DIPL01000008.1:2078-2423 GCA_002424095.1 Christensenella sp. UBA5489 | reverse complement strand
CAAGCCCGCTAAATAAAAAGAACTCTACTAATGGTAGAGTTAAGGCGACAATTCTACTAAAAAAACGTGTAGTTTCTTGTCAATAAGAACAAACGTAAAAATAAAAACAATTAAATGTTATTTTTAAAAACCTCAAATAAATTTAACAGATTTTTCAAATAAACTTTTTGAGAATTTGGTAATTTTTTTCATCTAAATCTATGATTTTATTACATATATCATCGAGTTCAGGGCAAATTTCTTTATAGTCTCTTAATAATTTTAAACATTGAATCAAACCCGAAACCGTACCTATTATCATAATTTCAGTAATATGACTTGCCCTTTTGTCCATTATTGTATTCA
>DIPL01000008.1:0-1925 GCA_002424095.1 Christensenella sp. UBA5489 | reverse complement strand
ATTTCTTCGCTCTTTGCAATCATTTCACATTCTCTTGCAATCAAATCAAAATCTGTTAATTGATTGGAAAGTTCCTTTTTTAATTCATCGCATTCAATTTTTAATAATAATTCTTCAATACTTTGCATTGATGTACTTAATTGTTTGTATAATGAGGTAATATATTTAATGAAATTATTACGTTTTTCCTGCTTTTTCTCCAACTCTTTGTTTTCAGTGTTATTTTCTTTTGATTTTCCACCATTTTTTATAACTTTTTCAATAGATTCAGTCATTTTTTGAAATTTTTTATGAGTGGCTTCAATTTTTTCCGCCTTTTTTGCTTCTTGTGAATCTTGTGATATATTTATTTTTTCATTTTTTCCTTTCATTTTTTATCTCCTGTTTTTATTATGTGAAAATTTTATCAAATTATGTTTTAAATTATGTATACCTTTAATTAAAAAGCACAAAATAATTTTATGAAAACAAGTACAAAAATTTGGGGAGTTATTTTTCTAATTTCGCTTATATTCAGTTTCTTATTGGGAGGCTCGGTTTATAACAGTATATATTTTAGCAATGAAACCGGCAATATTATTTTTAATTTTTCAGCACTTGCATATATTGGTCTTGCATTCACTATCATAAATTTCATAAGCGGAAATGTGCTTTTTATTCGTTTTTTATTACTCCAACCTTTCAGTCGTCTTTTATTTTTTGCAACTGTACCTGTTACAGTAATAAGTGCAGTAATATGTTTTTATTTAATAAACATAAACACAATACCTAACGTCCAAACAAGATTCGTACGTCAAGTTTTAAATGTGAATCCGGCAAATAACAATAATTATCTTTGGCTTGCACTTGTTGTTATTTTATATTTTGTTTTTCTGTTCATTTCGTTTAAAATCGCATGTCGCCCTTTAAAAAAAGTTCACGATTCTGTAAGACGACTCAGCAGCGGGCGAGTTAGTGGAGATATTAAAATTGGTGGTAGTAAACAGTTTTTGACTATTGAAAACGGACTTAATAAAATAAATGAAAACTTTAAGGCAAAAGAGAATTTGATTAAAAAAACAAAAATCGAATATGAAAAATATGTGCCGAAACAGTTTTTAAAATACCTTGGGAAAAATAGTATTTTGGAATTGGAACTCGGAAATCAAGTCCAAAAAGAGATGACAACAATGTTTGTCGATATTCACAATTCAACGGCAACAAGCACTACTCTCAGTTTAGAAGAAAATTTTAATTATATAAATTCATATTTGAACGTAGTTTCGCCGATAATCAGAAAATTTGGCGGTTTCGTCGATAAATATTTAGGTGATGGAATATTAGCGGTATTTGTCAAACCTGAAAATGCACTTGAATGTTCTGTCGCAATCACAAAGGCGGTGGATAATAAGAATAAGTCGATAAAAAATCTGCCTAACTTAAATGTAGGTATTAGTATTAACACGGGTGAGGTTGTTTTTGGAATTGTCGGAGAGGAGGAGCGTAAGAGTCCAACGATAATTTCCGATGCTGTAAATTTAGCATCTAAAATGAATGATTTTAATAAATATTTTGGTTCTAAAATAATTTTTTCCAAACGCACTTTAAATTCTTTAAAAATTGAATATCCGCTTGCGTATAGATATGCTGGTTCACTTTCTTTTGAGGATGATAAAGAATATACATCGCTTTTTGAAAGTTTGGAATGTTATGATAAAAGAAAGCGTGAAAAACTGGAAAACGATAAGACAATGTTTGAGCAAGCGATAAGATATTTCAACCTTGGTAAATGCCATCAAGCAAAAGAATTGTTCCAAAAAATTTTAAAAAACACACGTGGCGACAAAGTTGCTTATATGTATTTCAATAAATGCGAGCAAAACATATGTGGAGAGGCACCACTAAGATTATAGGCAATTGGTTGTCATGAAAACGATTAAAGATTT
>DIPL01000015.1:20362-20512 GCA_002424095.1 Christensenella sp. UBA5489 | reverse complement strand
TTGACGGGGACCCGCACAAGCAGTGGAGCATGTTGTTTAATTCGATAAAACGCGAAAAACCTTACCAAGACTTGACATTTGATGCATAGCCTGGAAACAGGTGAAATTATAGTAATATAACATCAAAACAGATGGTGCATGGTTGTCGTC
>DIPL01000015.1:4076-20186 GCA_002424095.1 Christensenella sp. UBA5489 | reverse complement strand
ACCCTTATCCTTAGTTGCCAGCAAGTAAAGTTGGGCACTCTAAAGAGACTGCCGTAGATAATACGGAGGAAGGTGAGGACGACGTCAAATCATCATGCCTCTTACGTCTTGGGCTACAAACGTGCTACAATGGTAGAAACAAAGAGATGCAAAGTAGCAATGCCAAGCAAATCTCATAAAATCTATCCCAGTTCGGATTGTGGGCTGAAACTCGCCCGCATGAAGTCGAAATTGCTAGTAATCCCGAATCAGCATGTCGGGGTGAATGCGTTCCCGGGTCTTGTACACACCGCCTGTCACGCCATGGGAGTCGGGGGTGGTCGAAGCCGGTGAGCTAACCCGTAAGGGAGGCAGCCGTCTAAGCCAAAACCGATGACTGGGGTGAAGTCATAACAAGGTAGCGGTATCGGAAGGTGCCGCTGGATCACCTCCTTTTAAAGAGTAATCTTTTAAGGGTCGACGGCAAAATATATTTTTTAAATTATTTTGTTGAGTTGAATACTATTTAAGTGTTTAACTATAAAAATCAAAAATCGAATAATTTGCAATTGTTTTAAAAAACCCATTTCTATTCAATATTTAGTGTAAAAAAAAGAACATACAATAACTTGTATGTTCTTTTTTTATTCAAATATTTAATTCACAGAAAAATTTCGCTGTGAAAAGATTTTAACATTTAATTTATAGATAAAAAGATATCAAGATAACTATATAATCTATTCTTTAATTTTATAAATTTCGTCATTTTCACCACCTAAGTCGCCCTCTTGGCGAGCATAAGTGTCTTGATAATCGGGGGTTTTTACAAATTTCTCTTGCTCGACAACTTGCTCGTATTGCTGTTCAAGTATAGATTTTTGTTTTGTTAAAGAATTTAAAATCGCTGATTGAAAAAGTCCAATAACAAATAACACCACTAGAAACAATGCTGCAATTATTACAATTATTTTTTTATGTTTTTTAGTCAAAATTATCTCCTGTAATTAGTTTTATTGAACTTTCATTTAATCATTTCTTTCAATTCCCTTATTTTATCATCAACTGTTTTTCGTTTTCATTATCAATTTCTTCTTTTCACTTTTCTTGACTTTCATTTTAGAAATTTTGATTTGCCATTTACTTATCACATTATTTAATTTAATGTAGCATATTTTAGAAAAGTTTGCAATTAATTTCCCCAAAGAAATTCTTTCCAAAAAGACTGATAGCACAAAAATTATAATTTGATATGCCCTGATTTCACCAAATGAAATATCTAGAATCAAAAAAAAGAAAACAGCAAAAACCGCCAAAACGCTTACTGCATCGAAAATAATTCTAAGGATTTTGTTTTTATTACACAAAAACCAAAATCCATTACTTACATCAAAAATCAATCCGCACAAAAAACCTGCGCCGATTATTTGCAGCATAATTAAAGGTTGATATAAAGTTTCGAACAGCATAGATTTTTCCTGATATAACAAACATTAAAAGTTGTTTTTTAATACAACCAAAATATCTAATTAATTTTGTATAACTTTATTTAAAAATTCTTTTAAAAAACGATGGTTTCTTTGTTGAATATTTAATACACGTAATCAGTCCGTTTACAACCAAGGTTGAATTTTCTAAATCCAGTGTTTGAACTTCAAGATTTGTTCCCGAAATAATCAACATTTGTCCATCAATCTCAATTATAATTTCATTCGGATTGACATTTTTGACCTTTTCTACGCCAGTTATACTTAAACTATTTTGATTTATAAGACTTAAAATTCTATCCATAAAAATATCCTCAAATAAATATATTTGAAAATTTTTTGTTTTATTCCATAATATTAATAATATAAAATTTATATTAAATGTGAATTTATAGCTTTGACCATTTTTATTTTTTCTTTATTTGACTTGCTTACTAAACCAAAAATTTGATATACTTAAAATATTATGCAAATTGAAGGCGAGATTGTTGGAATTATTTTCAGAAATGAAAGCAATGGATATACCGTTGCTAAACTTTTACATAATAAAACTGAAACCGTAGTTGTTGGCAATTTCTTTCAGATTAGTGTCGGAGAAAACGTTAGGCTTGTCGGCGAATTCATAACGAATAAAAAATATGGCGAACAATTTTCGTTTACAAAATTTGAATCAATTCATCCGACAACAACAAAAAGTATAAGAAAATATTTAGAAAGTGGACTGATTAAAGGTGTTGGACCTGTAACCGCTGGATTTATTGTTGATAAATTTGGAAAAGATTCACTTGAAATTATTGAATTTAAACCTGAACAATTGGCGGAAATTAAAGGAATCAGTTTAAAAAAAGCATATAAAATTAATAAGTGTTTTTCAGATTTAAAAGAAGTTCAAAATACCGTTATGTTCTTAAATGAATATGACATTTCAGTCAATATGGCTCTTAAAATTTATAAAAAATTTAAAGAAAAAACAATAAAAACACTTCAAGAAAATCCTTACTGTTTGGTTGAAATCGTTGAAGGTATCGGCTTTTCAAAGGCTGACAATATTGCAATTAAATTAGGAGTGGCTCACGATAGCGAATTTAGAATCCGTGCCGGTATCCTACATTGCTTGCATCAAGCGGCGGAAAAAAACGGGCATACTTATTTACCACTTGAAAATCTGCTAAAAAACTTATCCGAACTTTTAAATTTAAACGCATTACAATATAGTCAAGCTTTTGAAAATGTAATTCAAATACTTTGTTTGGAAAAACTTGTTTTTAGATTTTTTAAAGAGTATAAAAATATTATAATGTTGGCGAAATATTATTATTGCGAAAAATTTATCGGCGAAAAAATCTCTCTTTTAAGTATTTCAACAAAAAATCAAACACTTAACATTGACAAAGATATTAAACATTTCGAAAAAATTAATAAAATAAGTTTTCACAGCGAACAAATAAATGCTATTCGCACAGCAGTAAATAGTGGCGTTTCGGTTATAACGGGAGGTCCCGGCACAGGAAAAACTACAATAATTAAGTGTATTATTTCGATTTTGGAAGCACAAGGCAAAAAAGTTGCTTTGCTTGCTCCAACTGGTCGTGCATCAAAAAGAATGAGCGAAAGTTCAGGTAAAGAAGCAAGTACAATTCATCGTGCGCTTGGACTGGAATTCGAGAGCAATCGATTCGGCTTCAACGATGAAAATCCTCTTCCCTATAACGCAATTATTGTCGATGAATTTTCTATGGTCGATGTTCCTTTGGCTTATAATCTTTTAAAAGCAATAACACGGGATTGCAAATTCGTTATTGTCGGAGATAAAGACCAACTTCCGAGTGTTGGTGCTGGAAATGTTTTGGATGACATAATAAAAAGTGGCGTTGTTAATGTCGTGCAACTTACACAAATTTTTCGACAAGATGAAAATAGTTTAATTATTTTTAATGCACATAAAATCAATGAAGGTGAAATGCCGAAGTTTGACAATAGAAGTAAAGATTTTTTCTTTGAATCAATAGAAGAGCCCATAGCAATAAAAAACAATATTATTAGTTTAATCACTGAACGTATTCCGTCATATTTAAATATTCCTCCATTACAAATTCAAGCACTTGCTCCTTTAAAATCAGGTGTTTGTGGTACAGAAAATCTAAATAGAGAGTTGCAAAATAAAATAAATCCGCCCTCGAAATCAAAATCGGAAATAATTTCAGGTATGATTGTCTTTCGTCAAGGTGATAAAATTATGCAAACTTCCAATAACTATAATTTGGAATGGAATAAAGTTTTAAAAAATAATAGGAATGAAAGTGGAACGGGAGTTTTTAATGGAGATATCGGATATATCAAAAAAATTTTTCCGTCAACTGGTGAAATTATTATCAATTTTGATGATGGCAAAATTTGCAAATATCCGAAATCGGAAATTTCACAACTTTCGCTTGCCTATGCAATCACAATTCACAAAAGCCAAGGAAGCGAATTCGACGTTATCGTCATTCCCTCCATTGCTGGTCCGAGCATTATTCTTAATAGAAATTTGATTTATACGGCGGTTACACGTGCAAAAAAAATGGTGGTTTTAGTTGGTGAAAAAAGACATTTAAAAAGAATGATTTCAAATAAATTTTTATTAAGACGCTTTACAATGTTAAAAAATTTTTTAATAGAAAGCAATAAAAAATTATGCGAACTTTTTGAATAATAATTGATTACTATAAAAAAAATTTAAAAGTTTAACTTTTAAAATAGATTTAGAAATCGGAGCATTTTAAATTGAGTTTAAAAAACAGTTTTAAAAATATCTCAAATAAAATAAATAATAAAATTTTAGATTTGTTCTATCCGACAGATATAAAATGCATTTTTTGCGGGAATGAACTTTTGATTAAAAATCGCTACTGCACGTGTGGTAAATGCTTTGCCAAACTTCCATATTTGGAGAAATTACAAGTATGCGAATTTTGCGGCACACCAATTGATGATATAGCGCCAATTTGTGGATTTTGTTTTGAAAACAAACCAGCATTTTTGAAAGCAAGAGCATCTTTTGAGTATAACGAAAAAATCAAATATATCGTAAATAGATTTAAGTATAATGATGAAAAATTTTTAGCGAAACCGCTTGCCGAATTTATGGCGGATGAATATTTTAGAAATAATTTCGAATGTGATTTTATACTATATACTCCACTCACACTAGAAAAATTTCAAAAACGTGGCTATAATCAATCCGAATTACTTGCAAATAGTTTATCGCAAATTCTCGATTTACCTGTTAAACAAAACGTTCACAAAATCAAAAATACTTTAACTCAAACGAACTTAAATCGTGAAGAAAGAAAAATTAATTTGGAAAAAGCATTTAAAATTTTAAAGAAAAAAGAATTAAGAGATAAAAACATTTTGCTTGTTGACGATGTTTTCACAACAGGAGCAACGGTTCAAGAAATCAGCAAACTTCTTTTAAATTCTGGTGCAAAAGCCATTTATGTTTTGACTTTGGCGCATACATATTTTTATAAATATAAAGATTAAAAATCTTATTTTTTTATTAAAAAAATAAATTAATAAATAAAAAACAATTGACATAATATTAGAAATATGATATATTGTTTTTAGTTTGGGAGTTTAGCTCAGTTGGTAGAGTACCTGCCTTACAAGCAGTGGGTCACAGGTTCGAGTCCTGTAATTCCCACCAAAACACAATATATAGTATATAGATTGTTTTTTAAAAAGCAAGATGTATGCTATATTTTTTATTTAGAATTATTTTCGTAAAAAACTAATATGTTTATGGGGTTAAAAATGGGGTCAAAATTTCATAATATAAATCTTTGTAAATGTTTAAAATATCTATCTTTATCAACAAAAACTCAATTTTTTAAAGGAACTAATCAAACAATATATATTTCTTAATGCAATTTAACCTAAAAATATTTAAGAAATGTTGAAATATAGCAATGCTTATGATATATTAATAAGTAATAAAAGAGTCTTATTAGGAGTGAAATAAATGAAAAAAGAATTTAGAATTATTCAAAAAGAAGAGTTAGATGAAATATTAAGAAAACACAAGAAATGGCTAGATACAAATGGGGAGCAAGGAGAACGAGCAATTCTAAGCGATATAGATTTAAATTTAGCAATCTTAAATTATGCAAATTTACGAAAGGCTGATTTAAGTTATGGAAATGTAGACTGGGCAATTCTAAGATATTCAAATTTAAGTGAGGCAAATTTACACGGAGCAGATCTTTTAGGAGTAAATTTCCATGAAGCAGACCTAACTGGCGCAGATTTGAGTGATACAGATTTGGATGATGCATACCTCGTTAGTGCAAATCTGAGTAATGCAAATTTGAGTGGTGCAAATTTTCATATGGCAAGTTTAAACAATGCGAATCTAAGTTTTGCAAACTTAGAAAATGCAAATCTAAAAAATTCAAACCTGCGGATGGCAAATTTTTATAAGGCAAACTTACGCAATGCAAACCTGAGTGGAGCAAATTTAAATGGTGCTGATTTTAATGAAGCAAATCTAAGTGGCGTAGACCTGAGCAATGTGGATTTAGAAAATACAAAAAATTTAAACAATGCAAAGGGTGTCGATAAATAGAAAAATTTCAATTTGATGTTTTATGAAATCAATTACTTAGTAAACCTAAACAATAAGAAAATTATTTTTTTAAAAATGTAATGCAAATAGGTTTTTCTTCAATTGCATTCACTGTTATTCCATTGGCTTCGCATTGACCGTTATTATTAAATAAACAATTCGCTTTACATAAAAGATTTAAATCGTGGCTTGGGCGATGTGGGCCGTATTTTTCTGGAACACGCTCCAAAAGTGATTTGCTGTAATCAGGCTCTTGCTTGTCGGTTGGAATATATGTCGAGCACATTATTTTTTTATTTACTAAAATACCTTTCGCCATACACACATAGTTATTATTATGTTCGCATTCTGTTTTTCTGCAAATTATATCCATACCTCTTATTATTAACTTTATTTGATAAATTTAAACATATTGAAAATCAAATATTAAGTTCTTTTTGAACATTTATTCCACACTTATAATATAAATATAACAAAATAAATCTTAAACTTTATTGAAATAATATGATAAAGGTTGACAAAATGAAATAAAATTATTAAAATTTTATCAAATAGAGAAATTACAAAAGTGAGATTATTATGAAACTTTATAATACGGCGACAAGAAAAATAGAAAATTTTAATCCTATTAAAGATGGAGAAGTTAAAATTTATACTTGCGGACCTACCGTTTATCACTTCGCTCATATTGGAAATTTGAGAACTTATATTTTTGAAGATATTTTGGAAAAAACATTTAAATATTTAGGCTTTAAAGTAAATAGAGTAATGAATATTACCGACGTCGGACATTTAACAAGTGATGCGGATGAAGGTGAAGATAAAATGCTTCTTGGTGCAAAAAGAGAAAAAAAATCAGTGCTGGAAATTGCAAAATTTTATACCGAAGCATTTAAAAAAGATATTGAATTATTAAACTTAAATTGGCCAGAAACTGTCATTCCAGCAACCGCTTGTATTGATACTTATATTGAAATAATTACGGTTTTGCTGGATAAAGGATTTGCATATATTTCAAACGGAAATATTTATTTTGATGTTTCTAAATTGGAAAATTATAATGTTTTAACAAATCAAAAAGCCAAAGAAATGAGAGTTGGCGTTCGTGAAACTGTTGAAGAAGATTTAGAGAAAAGAAATCCACAGGATTTTGTTTTATGGTTTACAAAATCTAAATTTGAAAATCAAGAACTTAAATGGGACAGTCCTTGGGGTGTTGGTTATCCTGGCTGGCACATTGAATGTTCAGGCATAAGTTATAAATATTTGGGCGAATATTTGGATATTCACTGCGGTGGTGTTGATAATATTTTCCCGCATCATACAAACGAAATCGCACAATCGGAAAGTTTTTTAGGTCATAAATGGTGCAATTTTTGGTTTCACGTTGAACACTTAAATCTCTCCAAAACAAAAATGAGTAAAAGTAAAGATGGGTTTATAACTCTTTCAAAACTTATAGAGCAAGGTTATTCTCCCGAAGTTTATAAATTTTTATGTCTGCAATCTCATTATCGCAAAATTTTGGTTTTCAGTTATGAAAGTCTTGATATGGCAAAAGCTGCATATGAAAAATTAGTTAAGAGAATTAGCAAATTAAAGCGAAATAAAGAACCTTTAAATTTAAAAGAAATTGAAAAATTTGATGAGCAGTTTAAAGATGCATTAAAAAATGACCTAAACACATCATTGGCAATAACAACAATTTTTGATGTTTTAAAAAGCAATTTAAACGACAATTCCAAAATAAAACTTTTAGAAAAGTTCGACAAGGTTTGCGGTTTGTCTTTTGATAAAATATTAAATAATACAAAAAATTCGAGTAAAATTGAAATTGAACCTGATTTTCTTAATTTTATAAATGAAAAAATTGCATTAAGGAATTATGCAAAAGAAAATAAAGATTATGAAACAGCGGATAAAATTCGAAATGAATTGCTTGAAAAAGGTGTAACATTAATTGATAAAAAATCTGACACTGAATTTTTCGTAGAAAATTGATTTTAACTTTAAGAAAAACCGATGTTAAACATCGGTTTTTAAGTGAGAACTTATCCCGCAAAATTAATTGTTGGATTTGTTTGATGAATTCTTTCTTGAACTGCTCCTTGCACTTTTGGAATTAGTACAAGCACTTGTTGAATCATTTCTGTTTGAAGTTGAATCATTTCTGTTTGAATTCGATTTTGAATTCCTGTTTGAATTTGAACTTTTATTATTCGAATTTGCGCTTTTATTTTGCGTTGATTCGTTTCGTGAGTTCGCATTTTTTGATTCATTCATCGACTTATTTGATCCACTCTTAGAATTCGACTTATTTCTGCCAAACATAGTTTTCACCTCCTATAAGTCAAGGCGGGGTGCCTTGCATATTTAGTATCTACAATTTTACTAAAAAAATACTTCTTTGCAGTAAAAACTATTTTGATTTTAATTTATTCTACTTAACTTTAACAAAACTTCCGCCGTCGCAAAAGCATCGTTATAAGCACGATGAGCATCTATCAAACTTATTCCAAGTGATTTAACAACAGATTTAAGTTTATAATTCTTTATGTGAATATTTTGTTGTGCAAGTAGCATCACATCTTGAACATCATTTTCAAATTTCAAGCCGACCTTATTCGCAGTTTTTTCAATAAATTTCATATCAAATCCAACGTTATATCCCGCAAGCACTGCCCCTTTACAAAATACGTAAAAATCTTTAATGACTTCTTCGGCAGGTGGCGAATTTTCAGTCATTTCGTTAGTTATGCCATTTATTTCAGTTATAAATTCGCTAATTCTGTTTTTTGGTTTAATAAGTGTTTGAAATTTTTCAGTAAAAATGCCATTTTCCACTTTAACTGCTCCAATTTCAATTAACTCGCAATTTTCTGAATCAAGTCCGGTGGTTTCCACATCGAAAACTACGAATTTATTTGTCTTAATGTTTTCGCTATATGCTTCTTTTATATCAAATAAATTTTTTTGTGTGGGATTGAAAATTCTTTCAGGAAAAACGGTTGAAAATTTAGTCGGTTCTTCTCTTGGAACATTTTGTATTTCAATTTTTTTCGGAATTTCACACCAACTTAGACTTTTTATATATGCCGTTATATAATTATTTTGTTTTTTAATATTAGCTACGATTAAAATGCTGTCACCTTCTTTTAATTTGTCCATTTTTGAAATATTGCTCTTTGGGCAAAAATATATGCAATTAATTTTCTTAACACTTCCGCTTTCTTTTAAAAATAAACTATAATAAAATTTTTCAACTTCTTCACCATTTTTAGTTCTTTTATAAGATTTTTTATTGATATTTTCTATATTTCCAGCCAAAATCACCGAAAGTTTATTTTCTTTTATATTCTCCATAAATTCTGGAAAGGGCTCAATTTGTTGACCGAAGACCTTTACTGTTTCAAAAACTTCATATCTCGGAGTAACTTTCACATCACTCAATTTTTTAATTAATTCATTTTTTTGCTGTATTTCAATTTTTTTCTCATCTAAGTCCTTTCCTTTCTCAAAAAAGAATTCAAATTCTGCACAAAATTTTTTTTCTATAATATTTTTCAATTTCAACTTTATTTCATCTTGATTTAAATTTTTTAGAAATTTATCAGAGATATGAGTTTTTACTGATACATAAAGTAATTGATAACATTGATTGTTATCATCATTTTTTATCTTATTTTGAATTTCAATATCAATCTCTTCTTGTGAAGTAAGACTGGCAAGTGAAGAAAAATATTTTTTTAATATCTCAAGAAAACACTTTGAAACCAGGTTTTTATCTACATAACTTTTTTTAAATTTTACATTTATTGCGGCATTTAATTTTAAATCTTCAATTAAAAACTGTGTGATTTTTTGTTTCTGCTCAGGTTTTATAGTTGCAATTCCCTGAGGGTATAAAAAAGTTATATTGCAAACACTTGAATTTGCAAAATAACTGATTTCATATGTTTTTAAATATGAAAATTCTTTTTCAAATTTATTATTTAAACGTGCAACCAAAATATCTAACATAACGTCCTTAAATTTGCTTTATATTTATAATTATATTATATTTAAAGATTAAATTCAATAAAAATAAATTAACTTATTAATAATAATAAATTAATTTAAAAAAATTAAATTGTAAGAAATGTTAAACTGGTTAAATCAACCTAAAAAATGAATCAGGTCAATTAAAATAACAAATGCAAATAGAATTATAAGTCCTACAAAATGGATAATTGCCTCGATTTCCCTATTAATCGGACGTTTTCGTATCCATTCAATTGTTGTGAAAACAATACGAGAGCCATCAAGTGCAGGAAATGGCAATAAATTGAAAACTGCAAGATTGGCGGCAATCAGTGGCAAATATATAAATAGCGCCGAAATACTTTGTTGCACTGTTGTGGCAACTGTTGAAATGACTGTAAGTGTACCACCGAGTGAAGAAAGTGGCAATTGAAATGTTATTAAAAGCCAAAGACTTTTCAAAACAAGCCAAACTAGACCGATTGTGAATGTGAAGCATTGCGACAACGCATCAATAAACGATATAGGCTGACTGGAAATTGCAACTGAAAAGCCAATACCAGTTAAATTTATTAGTTGCCCATCATCATCAGTTTTGTTTACATATTCTCCCGCTTCTTCATCAAACTCTGCCACTATATTTGTTTGAATAAAAATTTCAACATCTTTTATTTCATTTGTTTCATTTTTTTGAATTGTAAGCGTATAGGTGTTGCCGTTTTTCATTTCAACTAAATTTTCGAGAGTTGATTCCCAAATATAATCTATGTTTTTTCCGTCTATTTTTAAAATTTTATCATATTTTCCTATTTCATTAAGTCCGACGTTTTCAGAATATTCCTGACTAAAATTTGGATTTATGTCCGTAACCACATAAATATTACCATAACCGAATGCCACCAAAAGAATAAAAGAAAAAATTATTGCGGATAAAAAATTAAAAATCACACCAGCCGAAAGCACAATAATTCTTTTCCACGGTGCTTTGCTTGTGAAATAATCTTCTTCATTGACTTTTTTTACTTCGCTATCGGCACCATCTTTTTGAACTATAACTTTGTTCTCTTGAATTTTTTCGTCTTTTATTGCGTTGTTATCTTTTTTTTGTTTTTTATCTTTTTCTCCGTCTTCACTGCCATCTTCGCCGTAAAAAGCACAATAACCACCCAGCGGCAAAAGTCTCAGAGAAACTTTTTCTCCTCTTTCATTAACCTTTTGCCACAAAACCTTTCCAAAGCCAACGGAAAATTCATTTATTCTAAATTTCAACAGTTTTCCCGCAATATAATGCCCAAGTTCGTGAATTGTTATCATAAGCATAAGCAAGATAATCGCAAGGATAATATATAAAACAATCATTTAACCACCTGAATTAATATTTTTTAATGTATTTGAGTTGAAAACATATATTATTATATTAAAATACATAAATTTTTAATAATATTTTTTAATCTTTTTATGTTTCTATTTATAAATTTTTTAAACTATAAAAAATAATAAAAATATAAATATAATTGGCGTGCTAAACACAAAACTATCAATGCGGTCAGTTATGCCACCGTGTCCCGGCAAAATATTTGCTGAATCTTTCATATTTGCTTTTCTTTTGAGCAAACTTTCAAACAAATCGCCATAAACGCAGGCAATTCCTGTAATTATACCAATTATTGCAAAATGCCACCATTCAAAGCCAATTCCAGTAAGAACTGGTGTTAAAACTGTATCTGCACTGAAAATTAAAAATAATGCAACTAAAAGAATGCTTGTCCAAAGGACGCCTCCGACTGCACCAGAAATTGTTTTTATCGGCGAAACTTTCGGGCATAATTTTTTGCCACCTATAAGATTTCCCATAAGATATGCAAACGTGTCGCAAATAAATGGAATCAAGAAAGCAAGCGCTAATGCAATGATACTTAAATTACTATTATAACCGCCTACGTTGTTAAAAATGAATCCAAGTTCTTCTAAATGGTTAAATAATATAAGAATCATAAATAGCATTGTCGGATAAAAAAATCCGAGTATAGTTTGTCCTGCCTTTGTTACAGAAAAATTCCACACAGACGTTCGGATATTTCGAACTCTCATTTCGGCGACGGTATCGGTTTTCTTTATATAGGAAATAATGATTGATACAACTGCTAAAACAATAATAAGTGCGACTGTAAGCAATATAAAAAGATAAATCGGCATTTCTGTTAAAATTCCAAGAATAATAAGTGCATAAAAAAATAATGGAAAAATTCCGATTAGATATTCGTGATTAAATAATCCCATCTTTTTGAAAATCTTTGCAATTTCAAAAGCCCCTGCAATGGCAATAAGTCCTATAAAAACATCAAAAATCCAATTTACTTCTAAAATAATTTTTGCTGAAAACATAACAAGAACTACAAAAAATATGCAAAAGCCGGTTATAAATCTCTCTTTCATTTTGTCTCCTAAGTTTTAAAAATTCAATATGAATTGATTATATCATATATATTGAATATATTACAAATATTTTTAAGTTTTAATTTTATTTAATTGTGATTGCCTCCAAAACGTCTTTCTCTCTTTGAATATGCTTTAAGTGCACGTTTGAAATGTTTCTCATTAAAACTTGGCCAATAGGTTTTTATAAAATATAATTCAGAATATGCGCTTTGAAACAGTAAAAAATTGCTAAGTCGCATTTCACCACTTGTTCGAATAATTAAATCGGGGTCCGGAAGACCATACGTATATAAATTCTCTTTAAAATCATCAATACTGACTTCTTTTTTTTCTGTTTTTATTAAGTTATTTACAGCACGTATAATCTCATCACGTGCACCGTAATTAACTGCAACATTAACAATCATACCTTTGTTGTTTTGGGTGGTGGTTATACATTCATTGATTTTTTTTTGCAAGTTTTGTGGTATTTTTGATAAATCGCCCATTGTACGAACTTTTATGCCTTTGTTTTTATATTCTTCAAAATCAGTATCTAAATATTTTTCAATTATTTCAAAAATACCGTCAATTTCTTCGCTACTTCGTTTCCAGTTTTCAGTTGAAAACGCAAAAAGTGTTAAAACTTTTATTCCAATTTCTGACGCAAAATCAATTGTTTTTTTTACAGCATCTACGCCTTTTTCGTGTCCGAATAAACGAGTATAGCCTCGTTTTAAAGCCCATCGGCCATTTCCGTCCATTATAATTCCAATGTGTTGTGGAAGTTTTGTTCGTTTTAAATTCATATATAATTAGACTTAAAATTAAAATTTATTAAATAAAAATGACTTAAATTAAAATATTTAATGGTCTTTAATTCGGCAACTCCTCTATTCTATTATCATAACATTAATTTACGTTTTTAAAAGTTATGTATGTTATTATTTTATGATTATTTTTTAATCTATGATTATTAAGTTTTAAATCAAATGTTTAAAATTTCTTTTTCTTTTGCAGTGAAGATTTTTTCCGATTCATCATTATAAGAGTCTACTATTTTTTGAATTTCTTTCTCATATGATGTCAACTCATCTTCGGAAATATCTCCATCTTTTTTTAATTTCTTAAATATATCAAGACAATCTCGCCTTTGATTTCTTATTGTTATTTTCGTATTTTCTAAAATTGACTTGATGTCTTTTGCAATTTCTTTTCTTCTTTCTTCTGTTAAAATCGGAAAAGTTAAGCGAATAATTCGTCCATCATCAGAAACATTTACCCCTAAATCCGCCACCGAAATTGCTTTCGCAACGTTTTTCATTTGACTTATGTCCCAAACAGCAACCGTTAAAACTCGTGCTTCAACAACACTGATATTTGCCATTTGATTAAGTGGAACAAGTGAGCCATAACTTTCAACCATAACTTTGTCTAGTATATGCGGATTTGCACGCCCCGCCCTTATCATTTGATATTCATCCTTAATATGAGAAATAGTTTTTTCCAAATCTTCCTTTAAAGATTTTAAAGCATTTTTCACCTTTTCATCTAACATTTTATTATCTCCTTTTATTTATTTTATAATTAGATTTTGTAAATACTTTTCTTTCTATATCATTAAAATTTTCTTCTTTTGGTGCATTTTTTTAAGTTTGCAATTGCACAAGCCAATTGTGCAATTGGAATCCTGTAAGGGGAACAAGACACATAAGAAAATCCTAAGTTTACAAAGAAATTAATCGAATCAGGTTCACCGCCGTGTTCGCCACAAATGCCAATTTGCAGATTCGGTTTCGTTTTTCTTGCATCTTTAATTGCAGTCTTAATCAGTTTTCCTACGCCTTTTTCATCAATTTTTTCAAACGGATTAGTTTTAAAAATATTTTTAGAAAGATATTGATTTAAAAACTTCTCTGAATCATCTCTACTGAAACCGTATACAAGTTGAGTTAAATCATTAGTGCCGAACGAAAAAAAGTCAGCATTTTGGGCAATTTCGCCAGCAAGCAATGCGGCACGTGGAGTTTCAATCATTGTTCCGATTTTATATTTAATTTTTAAACTTTTTCTATATTTATTTTCTGTGTTCTCAGTTTCAGAATTCGCAGAATTTTCTTCCGAAATATCATTAGCACAACTGGGAATATCAGTTAAATCTTCAATGTCGGAAACTAAGTTAGTTTCTTTTGCAACGTTTTTTGAACCAGTTTCAGCATTATAATTCGCTATAACTTCTTCCGCTGCTTTTTTTACAATATTCTTTACGTGGCAAAATTCACGCACAGATGTTGTTAATGGAATCATAATTTCAGGTTCAACCTTAAATCCAAGTTTCGCCTGCACTTCCAAAGCCGCATTTATAATTGCACTTGTCTGCATCTCATAAATTTCAGGATAAGTTATTGCTAGACGCAATCCACGATGCCCCATCATTGGATTAAATTCGTGGAGTTTTTTAGTTTTTTCTTCAATTTCTTCTATTGATTTTCCTAAATTTTCGGCTAAAACTTTAATTTCCTGATTATTCTTAGGCAAAAATTCATGTAACGGAGGGTCAAGAAATCTTATGGTAACAGGTCTTTCTTTCATTTCTTTAAATATATTAATGAAATCATCTTTTTGAAATTCCATTAATTTATTAAGTGCATTTTTTCGCATTTGCTGATTTTCGGCAAAAATCATTTCACGCATTATTTGAATTCTTTTATCACCAAAAAACATATGTTCCGTACGACAAAGACCAATTCCATCTGCATTCGAACGAAAAGCAACTCCGGCATCTTGCGGTGTATCTGCATTTGCACGCACACCGATTTTTTGATATTTTTTAACCCATTCCATAACGGTAGCGAATTCGCTCGTTAGATTTTCAGATAACAGTTCAATTTCTTCTTTATAAATATTTCCGCTTGAACCATCAATAGAAATTATATCTCCTTCATTGAATATATAATTTCCTATTTTAACACGATAATTTTGTTTCTCTTCTTTTTCGAAATTCTTAACACCCAAAGTTATATCTTCTAAATTTTCATCTTGCGAATTTTCACTTTCCGAATTTTCAAATTTTTTAATCTTTAAATTTTGAATATCAACTTCATCGATTTTTGTGTTTCCGCTTTCCTCGGTGTTTTCGAATACATCATCAAAATCAAAAATGTCAGTATTTGATTTTTTCGTGAGTGCTTCATTTATAAATTCTATATCGCCGCAACCAGTTACACAAGGAACTCCCATTCCACGAGCAACCACAGCCGCATGCGAAGTCATTCCACCACGTGCCGTTAAAATTGCTTTTGATGCGGTCATTCCCTCAATGTCTTCGGGAGATGTTTCAAGTCTTACCAAGATTACTTTCTGATTGTTCTTTTTATATTCTATGGCTTTTGACGGTGAAAATGCAATTTTCCCACAAGCACCACCTGGCGAAGCAGGTAATCCTGATGCAATCGGCGTTAAACTTTTAATTTGTTCTGGATTTAAAATAGGATGCAAAACTGATTCTAAATTATTTGGTTCTAATCTTAAAAGCGCTTGTCTTTTATTTATTTTACGTTCGCCGACTAAATCTACCGCTATTTTAATACTTGCCTTTGG
>DIPL01000015.1:0-3876 GCA_002424095.1 Christensenella sp. UBA5489 | reverse complement strand
TTTTTGTGCATATCCAATAAATTCATTATAAATTTCCGGACTTACATTGTTTAATTTTTCAATCGGGCAAGGTGTTCTTATCCCTGCAACAACATCTTCTCCTTGTGCATTTAACAAAAATTCGCCATAAAGTTTATTTTCTCCTGTCGAAGGATTTCGTGTAAAAGCCACGCCTGTTCCACTTTTTTCATTTAGGTTTCCGAAAATCATTTGCTGAACATTAACAGCAGTGCCCCAATCATCTGGAATATTATTAATTCTTCTATATAAAATCGCACGAGGATTGAACCATGAACGAAAAACTGCTTGAATTGCCTCAATTAATTGTTCTTTTATGTCCTGTGGAAAATCTTTTCCTGTGTTTTGTTTGTAAATTAATTTATATGAATTTATTAAATTTTTTAAATCTTTTTCTGTTAATTCACTATCAAGTTTAATGTTTGATGCCTTTTTTATTTTTTCAATTTCTTTTTCAAATTCTTCAATTTTTATGTTTTTTACAACATTTCCATACATTTGAATAAGCCTACGATAACAATCATAAGCGAAACGAGAATTATTTTGAGTTGCAAAGCCTTCGACAATTTCATCATTTAATCCTAAATTTAAAATTGTATCCATCATTCCTGGCATTGAAATACGTGCCCCTGAACGAATTGCCAAAATTAATGTCTTTTCGCTACTGCCAAAGATTTTATTGCATTGCCCTTCGATTTCTTTTAGGGCTTTAAAGGTTTGCTTAATGATTTTTTCTGACAATTTTTGTTCTCTTTTATTATAATCTAAACATGCTTCGGTTGAAATTACAAACCCTACTGGAACAGGCATTCCGAGTTTTGTCATTTCGCATAAATTTGCACCTTTTCCGCCCAAAAGAGCCGACTTTGAAGCATCTCCTTCTTTAAATAAATAAACAAATTTTTTAAACATAATAACCTCTTTATGAATTCTTTTCATTTTTTCGTGAATATTTTAAAATTATATCTTTTAATATTTATAATTATTGTTAAATAATGATAATACTATACTTTATAATTATATAGAATTTTGTTAATATAGGATTTAATCTAATTTATTTTCTAAAAGAATTTGATAAACTTGCTCATAAATTATATGTGCATTTTCTCGCCAGTTTTTACAGGTTTCAATTGCCGATTGTCTTGATGATGTTGCAATTTTAATTTCAAACATTGGATAATTAATTGTATGAGAACGAATTTTCAGCACAACTAAATAAGTTCCATCGTTGTTTTTGAAATAGTCAGCGACAAATTCTTGAGATTTTTTTAAATTCAAACGGTTGTTTTTAATATATTCTATAATTTGGTCTCGAAGTTCGACAGGAATTCTATGATAAAAATGTTCAAGGCAATTTTTGCCGTCGAAAGTTATTGTATACCTTTCCTCGTTGCCGTGATTGTCAATGCAATAAATAAAATTTGCTTCCAGCAGTTTAAAAAGCACATCTTTACATTCCATATAATTAAGCCAATCGTTTTGGCTTGTGCAAATATCAATGATGGAACGCTCGGTAAGTGGCATTTCCATTTTTTCCATTACAAAAAGCATCAATAATTTGCTTATTGTTGAATCCTGTAAAAAGTCCATATTTAATACATACTAGCAAAATTTTATATTAAAGTAAAGAATAAATGACATTTATTTTTATACAATCGTCGCTTTATTTGTTGCAAATTTTCTATAATTTATGATTTTAAAATTTAAATTAATACTTAATTCTAAGATTATGAGCATTTATTATAAATTATTTTTATAAAAAACTTAAAATTTAATTCTATAAAATTAAATAATATATAGCTGTTCCCCAATTCCTAAATGGAGGTTCCGCACCATTTGCGTTAACCCAAGAGTTTAATTCAGCAATTATTTGAGTATGTGTCATTGAAGCTATAGTACACGTAGCATAATAATCACCATTGCCATTAACATTCCCTAAAGCCGCACTGGCACCATTAACAGTTCCGCTATGTTTACAGTAAGTTACAGTATCGTTTCCAGGGAGCCCTACAATTCCTCCAACATAGCTACTACCAGTAATTGCTCCACCATTATAACACGAAGTCACGTAGGAACGGCTGAACAAACCACAGATACCACCAACTCTTGTTGCTCCAGCAACATCTCCCGTATTATAACAATATTCTATCGCTGCGTAATCCTGATAACCTACTATTCCACCGCAATAACTGCCTCCATAAATATTGCCTGTATTATAACAATTTACTATTGCGTTATCTTCGTTCCAGCCGGCTATACCACCAATGTCCTCAGCATTAGAATAAGCTCGAATCTCTCCACCATTATGACAATTCACTACACCTAGATATAAGTCACTGGTTGAAGAAACATAACCAACAATACCTCCAATCTCAGCGTTACCGCCATAAATCATTTTCCAATTAAAGCAATCCCGAATCAAACCACCACTCGCACCATTACAATGCCCAGCAATTCCTCCAACATAAGTACCACCAGAAACATAGCCCAAATTTGCACATGAGTAAATGGTACCTTTAGTATACCCAGCAATTCCTCCAACATAATTATTGCCCTTAACAAAACTATTACTTATCGTTAAATTTTTAATCATACTTCCCGTATCAATATATCCAAATAAGCCTTGATAATTACTGGTACCATTAATAAATACACCACTGATATCATATCCATTACCATCAAAAGTACCTTTAAACGTGTTCGTATTATTCCCAATTGGTACCCAAGCTAATGCACCTGTATAGTCTCCATATAGATTACCATTTGTATCCATATTAAAGTTGAAACTTGGATTCAAACTAATATTATTTGACATTATAATTGTGGCACCAGACATACTATTAGCTTTATCCGTGTTAAAGAATAACCCATAAGTTTGGTTTTCCACTCCGTTCACAATTCCTGCCAAAGTATAAAGTCCATCTATATCAGAAACATAGAAAGTCTCACCGTTTGTGTTAACATACTTGCCATTAAGGTAAAGTGAGGTTGAATCAGCCATACCAACATTTTTTAAATCATTTATAAGCCATTTTGCATAAAGAGTCTTGTTTGAGGCGATATCCCAATTACGAGCACTTGCACCTGCATTGGTGTAATATTGCGTGCCACTGCCACCTGTTGATGTGTAATAACCACCAAATACATAACCAATACGAGTTGGTATTGTCACCGATGGCATTGCAAAGGTATATGAAACATTTACTGAGTTAGTACCGCCAGTTCCGCCTTGTTTATTTAAAGTTACTGTATATAAGTTATACGACCATTTTGCATATAGTGTGAGAGATGCCGTTACTGTGTCGGCTGTAAACTGCCAAATATTTGTAAATTCAGGTTGTTTATACCAGCCTATAAGACCATAACCAGTACGTGTTGAGTTGGCTTCTGTGGCTCTTTGTCCGCTAATTACATATTGCGATGCTACCGCAGAACCGCCGTTTGAGTTGAAGGTTACGGTGTAAGAAGAAAGTCCTGTGCTGTTTGCCGAAGCCGCACTGTCGTTAAAGTTAGTTGGACTCTTTGCCGTTACTTTGAAATAGTGTCCTGCACGTGCTGCCGATGTGAATATCGAGCCAAAATTATAACTGTTTGTTGTTGGATTTTGTGTCGAAACCGCTGTGCCACCCGAATTATACAACACCACTGTATAACTAGTTGCGTTTGTTACCGCACCCCACTGTGCAATCGCTGAGCCCTGTGTTCCTGTATTCCATGATAAGCTTGTTGGGGTTGCAAGCGAGGCTTTATTTATTTTAACGGTAGTGCTGCTTGTTACTGTTACATAGTTTGCTGCTGTTACTTGATAATAAATTGTTGTTGTGCCTGCCGTTGCTCTGCCCATGCTTGCAAAGTTTT
>DIPL01000020.1:10188-65807 GCA_002424095.1 Christensenella sp. UBA5489 | reverse complement strand
TCAATTTTTACGGCGTTATCTCTCAGTTTTAAAAATTTGCTTACTAAAAAAGCACGTACGTTTTTAGTTTCGTTTGCTGGGAGTATTGGAATTATTGGAATTGCTTTAATTTTAGCACTTTCAAATGGCTTCCAAGGCTATGTCAACAGCATTCAAACAGACACTCTTTCAACCTATCCTATAACAATTCAAGCGAACTCAACGGACTATTCATCAGTTTTCGACGCCTTTTTAAATCAGGGAGATGGAAATGGCGAGCAGGTTGATGGTGCCGTTTCAAGTAACGATACTCTTGTGAATTTGTTTAAAGCAATTTTGGCAAAATCGACAAGCAACGATTTAACTTCTTTTAAAGAATTTCTTGATGAAAGTGAAGAAATCAAAGATTTAACCACGGCAATTCAATATACCTATAACATAAATAAAACCATATTTTCAGAAGCAAATGAACAATTAAATCCGAATTCATTGTTTTATCGTGGTATTGAATTTTGGCTTGATACATATGCGGAAAGAGAAGTTTTTAAAGATTTAGAAGAAGAATATAGAGAAACTCTGGAAAATCCGAATCGTGAATTAACAGAGAATGAAATAAATGATTTAAAAGCAAATATCACGGATGAAGCAAAAAAGCAAAAAATAGATGATTATCTTGCCAGTTTATACTCAATGGGAAGTTCCGGTGGAACGGATTTTAGTATGGGAATGGATATTCAAATGGCTTTAAAAAGTCTTGAAAATTCTGACCTTAATCTTTGGGCTGAAATGATTGATAATAATGAGTTTATAAGTTCTCAATATGATGTTGTTGCGTCGAATTATTCTGATGGTTTAGAAAATGATTGCGAAAAACTTTTAAACCAAATGGGAACTAACGATTGTGTTTTAGTTTTGGATGAAAGCGGCAATTTAACTGATTATTCGCTCTATGCTTTGGGAATAAAAACTTCGCCGACAATTGAAGAAATTGCTGCCGGATTGGTTGATTCTAAAAATTATGTAATTGAGCCGTCATCTTTTGAATATAATGAAATTCTTGGAATGAAATATAAGTTTTTGCTTGATACTGACTATTATCTACCTATCGGTGAAGGTGGCGCATATGTGGATATAAGAAAAGCATTGGAAGGAAATGATATAACGCAAGAGCAATACGATTCGCATTTAGCGAATTTGTTTGAAGATGAAGCATTTGAAATCACAATAAGGGCAATTTTGAAACCAAAGCCAAACGTTTCAGCAACTTCAATTAACAGTCCGATTGGATACAGTAAAGCATTAACAGAATTTATGATTGACAAACAAAACACTTCAATTGATGATAAAAATTTAAGTAAATCAAAAATCGATGTTGCAACTCCGTCGAGCATAAGTATTTATTGTGCTGATTTTGATTCAAAGAAAGAAATCGAAAATCTCATTGCAGAATATAACGAAAGTGTGGATGAAAGCAAGCAAATCACTTATACCGACTATGTTGATGTGTTGATGAGTTCAATAAGTATGATTATAGATTCGACTGCAATTGTTTTAATTGCCTTTGTCGCTGTTTCGCTGGTTGTATCATCAATTATGATTGGAATTATTATAAGCATTTCCGTTCTTGAACGAACAAAAGAAATTGGAATTTTGCGAAGTATAGGCGCAAGCAAACGAGATGTAAGGCGTGTTTTTACGGCAGAAAGTTTGATTATAGGTTTTATGGCTGGTATATTTGGAATTTTAATTACACTAATTTTATGTGTTCCAGCAAATATATTAATTACAGAATATACGGGAATTGTAGGTATTGCCACTTTACCTATTATTAGTGCTGTTGTGTTGATTTTGCTCAGTACATTATTAACATTTATTTCAGGTTTAATTCCATCTCATTCAGCATCAAAAAAAGACCCTGTCATTGCTTTAAGAACTGAATAGTTTGAAAGTGAAAAAACTTAAATTTAAAATCCGATTATTAAAATCGGATTTTTTTAATTAATTCTCAAAATTATGTCCTGTTTTCTTGTATTTATAAAAATTCATATTTAAAATATATTATTACATTTTGCGAGGTATAGAAATGGATAAATTACAAAGTAAATATAAAGAAATCGAAAAGCGAATAAAATTTAATGAAAATGCAATGAAAGATAATGAATTGAAAGAACAGGTTGAAACACTTACGGAAACATTAAATAATCATTCTAGCACATTAAGCAGTCATTCATCACTAATTGGCGAACACAGCATATCAATATCAAATTTAACACAAGATTTAATGAGTTTAAAAATTTCTGATTATGGCTCATCAATTGATGAATTGCAATACCGCACAGGACTTAGGGCATTTGCCTTTGAACCGCTATATTATATTGGCGGTAGTGTAAAAGTTTGCATTGGTTCGAAAGCAAATAACGGACCATTTGGCACACTGTTCACACGTGTTTCTCCGGCAACGCAGTTGACAGGTTTTATCAGACTTTATATATCGGGAATTCCTTCGTTTTTGACTTCTACAAGTTTAGATTTTTATATAAACGGCGAACAAACACAATTGAATTTAAGTTTTATAACCGATAAAGATTATAATCTTGAAATAAGTTTTGATTTTTTTGCAAAACAAGTTTCAAATGTATTTAAAGTACAGTTTACTAATAACATTCTCTGGGATTGTGTTTTAGACTATATGGAAATAATAACCGAAAACGGACAAAATTTTTTATGTTTAAATCGTGATATTTATTATGCAGTCAATACTTTTTTTGGAGGGAATAAAACACATTGCTTATATACAGGTCAAATAAGCAATACTGGACGGTTTGTGCAATATGAAGACCAGTTTGGCGCAAATGTCGAGTATGGGGAGAAAATTATCACAGTTCCAGGAACTGAGCCATATTTAAATATCAATATAATGCGCAGTTTTCTTGCTAGAAAAGTTAGGCTTGGCTATTATTCAACAACAATAGAGCAATTAAGCATTGGTGGAGACAATAATGCTCTTTACAAAACGCAAAAAAATAGTGGGCAATATACACTATTGTTTGATAATGTCTATGATGCTTCGAGCGGATATCATTGGCGAGATGCAACTTATTGCATTTGTGGAACGACATTAAACCAACAACTTTTCATAGGACCAGAACAACTTACTGTGGATGATATTCCAACATTGAACGCTGTGCCTTTTCCGAATGAATTTATTACTTGCACACCTGTCAAAGATTTGCGTATAGGGTATAGGTCTGATTATAAAGAAATCGGATATTTGCTTCTGCATAATAGCGGAAAAATATTTTATATAGAACAAGATGATGGAGATTATTTTATAGAGATTGGATTTGGCTCACAGCCAAACGCATATATACAAGAAGATTATCAAACAATTTATATATATTATCATTTTAATAATATGACTTATAGAAAAGTCTTAATTTTTAATACAGAAACAAACAGATGGAAACTCAGTAAAGAATTTGTTGCTTATTCGGGAGTACGTGAAATTGTCGAGTTTAATGATTACGGCTATCAATTGAGATATCTCGTAGATGGCACACGACAAGTTCATATTGTTTAAATCTTTTCTTATTCTGGATATTTTTTGTGAATAATTCTTTTAACAACTTCGCTTACAAAGAAAATTGAAATTGATAATGCAAAAATGATAATCCAGTGAATTAAATCTAAACTAACTAATCGTAAAAAGGTGTGTAAAGGTGTAAGAGCGATTAACAGAATGATTCCGAATGAGGATAAAATCGCCGCCACCGCCCATTTATTATTAAATAAGTGGTTTTTAAATGCACTGTCTTTGGTACGAACGGACATAAGATAAAACAGTTGCACAATATTTAATGAGTAAAATGCCATAGACATTGCAATTTCATCACTTCCAAAATTAAACTTTCCGATTAAAAAGCACGCAAGGACAACGGCACTTTGGCAAAGTCCCATTATTACAATCATTTTTCCAACACCGTTGGAAAATAAATTTGTTTTAGAACTTCGTGGCTTTGCTTTCATAATATCTTTTTCTGCTGGTTCAAGACCGAGAGCAATAGCAGGAAAAGAATCTGAAATCAAATTTACAAATAAAATTTGTACGGGCAAAAGAAAGATTGTTTGTGGGAAAAGCAGAGTTGCAAGAAAAATTGATGTGATTTCTGCAAGGTTTGCGGAAAATAAAAATTGCACAGTTTTTTGAATGTTTGTATAAATTTTTCTGCCTTCTTCAACCGCTACAACAATTGTTGCAAAGTTGTCATCTGTTACAATAAGGTCAGCAACTTCTTTTGTAACATCAGTTCCTGTGATTCCCATTCCGACACCAATGTTTGCTTTTTTAATACTCGGCGCATCGTTTACACCATCTCCGGTCATTGCAACAATTTTTCCACATTGCTTTAATGCTTCGACAATTCGAACTTTATTTTCAGGACTTACACGTGCAAAAACTGAAACTGTTTTGACAACTTTTTGGAAATCTGCATCATTTAATTTATCAATTTCTGCACCTGTCATAACTTCATTTTCATCTTCAATAATACCTATTTCTTTTGCAACGGCAACAGCAGTATGTTTATGGTCGCCAGTTATCATAATAGTGCGAATTCCTGCGACTTTACATTTACTCACTGCATATTTTGCTTCTTTTCGTGGTGGGTCAATCATTCCTGCTAAACCAATAAATATAAGTTCGCTTTCAAGCGGAATATCTGTTTCAAATGAAGGAATTTGTTTATAGGCAAAGCCGAGAACACGCAAGGCACCATCACCCATAGATTTATTTGCAATAGCAATTTTTCTTTTAATAGCATCGGTCATTTTAACTTGCTTTCCGTTTATTTGAACATATGAGCATTTTTTCAAAACTTCATCAACGGCACCTTTTGTATAAACAAAATAATTTTTGTCGTATATATGAACGGTTGTCATAAGTTTTCGAATCGAATCAAATGGAATTTCTCCAATTCTTTCATATTGAGTATCTAATGTCGTTTTATCTAACCCGCACTTAAACGCATAATCGCTGAGTGCGGTTTCAGTTGGGTCGCCGACGAACTTGCCCTTATTTTTCATACTATCATTACAAAGGCACATTGCCTTATTAAGCAAAACAAATTCATCAATTGCAATATTTTTCTTCGCTTTCAAGTCTAATTCATCGTTATAATAAAGTGCTTGAATAGTCATAATATTTTGAGTTAGTGTGCCAGTTTTGTCAGAACATATAACGTCGCAACTGCCAAGTGTTTCAACAGCATGTAATCTTTTAATAATTGCCTTTCTCTTTGCAAGACGAGCAACACCAAGACTCATTATAATTGTAATAACGGCGGGCAAACTTTCAGGAATTGCCGCAACAGCAATTGCAACCGAAGTTAAAAATGCATCCATTGGCGACTGCGGACTTGCTATAATTTCAATGACAAAAGTTATCGCGCAAATTACGAGAATTATAATGGTTATGATTTTCCCAATTTGTTGGATACCTTTTTGTAGCGGAGTTTCATCCTTTTTAGTCGTTTCCAACATCTTTGCAATTTTTCCGATTTCTGTATTTTTCCCCGTTGCAGTAACAACGGCAAGACCTTTTCCAGTGGATACAACTGTTCCGCTATACACCATATTTTTTCGTTCAGCGAGAATTGTGTTTTGATTTAAAATCATTTTTGCATCTTTGGAAACGGGAATACTTTCGCCTGTCAAAGATGCTTCATCGCAACGTAACATAATTGATTCAACAAGGCGACAGTCGGCAGAAATAATATCGCCCGCTTCCAAAACAATAATATCTCCCGGAACAATATCAGCACTTGGAATTCTTTTAAGTTCGCCGTTGCGAATAATTTTGGTTTCGGGCTGAGTCATAGTTTTGAGTGCTTCCATTGCTTGTTCTGCTTTATTTTCCTGAGCAAAGCCAATCCACGCATTAATCAGAACAATACCGAGTATTATAAGTCCGTCAGTAAGTTCGCTTCCTGATTTTTCAATTATTGAAAAGACAATTGAAACACCCGCAGCGAGCAGCAAAATTATAATCATAATATCAGTAAACTGTGCCAAAAGCATAACAAGTTTACTTCGTTTTTTTTGATTATCTAGTTTGTTTTTTCCATAGGATTTAAGCCTGCTTGCGGCTTCAAGTTCATCAATTCCTTTTCTACTAGTTTCAAACCTTTTCAAACTTTCAGCGGCACTTATGGTAAAATAGTCACTAAGATTTGATTTTTTACTTTCTTTCATATTTTTTTATTTCCCCAAACTTAAATTGCGAAATATTTGCAATATAAATAATTTAATTATTAAGTGCCACAATGTAAATCTTATTTAAAAGATTTTTATGTTTTTTTATATAAAACTACTTTAAATACTGATTTAAGACTAATATTATCATTATGCAAAATTTAGTGAATAATGCAAAATCTCCCAAAAATCTTAGGTATTTTTTTAAATCAAGGTAATTTTAAACTATTGAAACAAGTTCGAAGTTCAACATATCGCAAGAAGTTAAATAATATTCCACGCCATTTTGAATATAATATAACGGCGATGAAAAACTTTTCTTATTTTTATGCAGATGCCCGTAAACAACTTTGATAACGCCGTATTTTTCAATTAAATTTGTGAATTCGCTAGGTTCTTTTTTGCTGTTCATTGGAGGAAAATGTATCATACATATTATCTTTTCATTATTTTTTTGAAGTTTTTTTGCTGCTGAAAGAGTTAGTTCAAGACGCACAATTTCGCTATTGAAAATTTTGTGGTCATGCTCGGTTTCAAAAACTCCTGTTTCGGAGACTGTCCAACCACGTGTTCCGCAAAAAATATAATCACCGAATTTTAAAGCATCGTTTTGAATGGCGTAAATGTTTTTTGGAAGAATTCGTCTTACGGCAGAAATTGTTGTCCACCAATAATCGTGATTTCCACGAATCATAATTTTCTTTCCGTTTAATTTTGAAATAAAGTCTAAATCAGGAGATACTTCTTTTGCACGCATTGCCCAACTTATATCTCCCGCAATTAAAACAATATCATCATCACAAACTTTCGTATTCCAGTCTGTTGTAATTTTTGTTAAATAATCGTCCCAAATTTCACCGAAGATATCCATAGGTTTATTAACGGCGAAAGACAAATGCAAGTCGCTTATTGCGTAAATTTTCATAAAAAATATTAACATTTATATAATCTAATGTCAACTTGCGTTGAAAATTTTTTAATAAAACATTAAATTTTATATATTTTTTCAGTGAAATATGTTATTATTATAAAATAAAAACAAGAATTTTTAAAGGATAAAAATATGAACACTATGAGTAATACAAATGTGTTGCAAAAAAACGAAAAATTTAATGTGTTTAAATCAACAGCGGCAAAAGCCATTATAATTCCTATTTTAGCAATTTGTATTATCTTTGCTTTTTTTACGCCCTTTGTAATTTCAGGAAGCACCTCTGTCTTTTCAGTTATTGATAATATACAACCAATTCCGCATAGAAACCTTGAAATAGGCAAAGATGCAAAGGGTATTACGACAATAACAAATGACGAAACTAATGCTGATTTTGTCATTTTGCAACTTTCCGACTTGCATTTAAGTTGTTCCTATTTTACAAAGAGCAGAGATATTCAAACAGTTCAATCACTTGTCAAGGTTGTAGATAATGCGAGACCTGATTTAATTGTGATAACAGGCGATATGGTATTTCCGTTCATATACCGCTCATACTGCACAGATAACGAAACTCAGTCACGTGCATTTTTATCAATATTTGAAAAAATGACAATTCCATACGCTTTTGTTTTTGGAAATCACGATGCTGAAAGTTTGTCAAAATTAAATAAAAAGGAACTTTCCGATTATTTTTCAAATCCAAAGTTAAAGTATTCGTTATATAAGGGCGGAAAAGATATTTCTGGCGAAGGAAATTATATAATTAAATTATTAAATAATAATGGAACTCTCAGTCAAGCACTTTTCTTCATAGATTCGAGCGAGCGAGATATTCAACAAGACCAAATTGATTGGTACAAAGAAAGTATTTATTCTTTAAATAATGAAGCAGGTATTGCATACGGTGAAGCCATTCCATCAGTTGTTTTTATGCATATTCCTTTATATGAATATCAACTTGCAATTGACAATGATAGCGAGAAAATTTTATATGGAGTATGCACTGAAAGCATTTCAACGATAAATCCACAGTGTAAATTTTTTGAAGCAGTCAAAGAAATGCGAAGCACTTTTGCAATTTTTTGCGGACATGACCATAGAAATACTTTTGGGATTTTATATCAAGATGTCCTCTTATCTTTTTGTCCAACACTTGATTATAATGCCTATCTTCAATTTTTCGAAGGTGAAGAATTAATGGGCGGACAAATAATAACATTAAAACCGCAGAGCGATGAAATTGATATTCTTCAAATTTATTTGCCTGATTTAGAAAACAATTGAACTCAAACTGAAATTTCTTTAAAGAAATGTTTTATTTTCCTATAATAAGGAAATAATAAGAGATTAAAGATAAATAGGTAATAATTTGTTTGTGAAAAACCCTTGTAAATTCAACAAGTTTGTACTATAATTTTAAAAAATTTATAATTTTATAACATTTATGACCTGCTTTTCATATATAAGCACATCACATAAAATACCTAAAATCAAAAAATAAAGGGGAAAATTTAATGAATTGGAGTATATTACTGTTTTCCGCAGTTTCAAGCGGGCTACTACTATGGCTTAGTGCAAAATTCTTTGGTAAAATAGGAATTTATTGTTTTGCTATGTTGCAATTTGCTTTGAGTTTAACGATTGCTTATTCAATTGGTTCGGCGAATGTTTTCGGGGTTGCAGTACCTGTCGCTTTAATACATTTATTTACGGCGATTTTTATATTTTACATTTTTTATAAAAAATACGCATTTAAAGAAGTTTTAAAACTGATTGTGATAAGCGGTTGTTTCATGGTTGCATTAGGGTTGACTGCAATGCTTTACTATAGTTACAGTTTTAACAATTTCACATTTGCATTTAATTTTGCCTTAGCACCTATGTTAATAGTTCTCGGTGCTTTTCTAGTGGCAATAACAGTTGGCTTTTTAATTGATACGAAAACAAACTTTGTTAAAGACTTTACGTTTAAAAGTTTTATATCGCTTTTAGGTGCAATGTTTGCGGCAATTTTCATTTTTAATATTGCATCACAAGCGGGCATATTTGCTTTCGGAGACATTTTACTGAGTTTGCTTATATCATTTTTAGTGGCACTTCTCTTTGGCATTATCTTATTTTTTTTGGAAGGATTTTTCACGGTACGTCCAGATGACATAACTTCAAAACAAGTGCAGACAGCGAAGCAGTCAACTAAAAGCATAATGTTTGGCAAACCAAAAGCCACTCAAAATAAATTGGACGAAAAAAGAGAGAATTCTGAAATTTTCGAAAATGACGGAGAATACGAAGAAGAAAAATAATACGAATTTTTCAAAATAAAAAATATAAAATCAAATAAAAAATAAACTTTATTATTGAAGTAATAAAGTTTATTTTTTAATAGCATCTTTTTTGAAAATGTATTATAATACATATTATTAATAAATAAAGAAAAGAAATCTAAATAAGGAGTGGCGAATGGGCTTGTTCTCAAACAGGAAAGCGAAAATTGGATTGGCACTTGGCGGCGGCGGGGCACGTGGTTTTGCACACTTAGGAGCAATTAAGGCTTTCGAAGAATTCGGGCTTAAATTTGATTATGTTTGCGGAACAAGTGTTGGAAGTTTGATTGGCGCTCTTTATTGTGCAGGTTTCACTTATGACGACTTTTTTAAAGTTGCTCGTTTTTTAGACCTTAAAAATATTCGAACAAGCAAACTGGTTTTTGTTCCATCTAAAACTGATGGAATTGAAAATATCATAATTGAACAATTAGGTGATATTAATATTGAAGAATTAAAAATTCCATTTTCAGCAGTTGCGGTTGATATTAAATCCACAAATGAAATTTGCATAACAAGAGGAAATTTAGCGAAAGCAGTTGCAGGAAGTTGTTGTGTGCCAGGAGTTTTTTATCCTGTTGAATTTAATCAAATGCACTTATGCGATGGTGGACTTCGAAATACTTTACCTGCTGATATTCCGAAACTTTTTGATTGCGACTATGTTGTCGGAATTGATGTTAATAAGTCGAGAGTTTATGGCACTGAAAGCACAAAACTTTTAGATGTTATTTCCTGCTCAATTCGAATTTTAATGGAAAGTAACGTTGCAAAAGGTTATATGTATAGTGATGTATTACTTAAACCTGAAACGAAGCGTTTTAAAGCAACAAGCACTGATGGATTTTTAGATATGATTGAAGAAGGCTATCGAGAAACTCTTAATAAAATTGATGATATAATAAAAATTTTCAAAAGCAGACCAAAATCAAAAGGAAAGAAAATTAAGTTTAAAAACCAATTAGATAAACCTGTATTTTATTAAAAAGAAAAAAGTTTTACGATGAAAAAAGATATTAAAACAAATTCAAGATATTCTCAAAAGTTTAAGAAACTATATGCTACGGCAAAACAAAGACAGCACAAAGACCGATTTAAAAAATATAATTTAAAATTAAGAGTTTTGGTTGCGCTTGTTTTATCAATTTGTTTGGCAGGTACTTATTTTTTTAAAAGCCAAATTGAAGAGTTTATAAATTTTTCGCCGACCGTAACTTATGAAAATGGTGTTTATGTTCATTTTATTGATGTCGGACAAGGTAAGGCAGTTGCAATTAGGACAGATGATAATAAAACATTTTTAATTGATTGTGGACAAAAAAGCGAAGATCAGAAATTTTTCGGATATTTAGAGCAATATTTCTTTGCGGAACAAAATTTTAGCGAAAATACTTTTGACTATTTTATTCTTTCACATACTGACAGCGATCATATTGGCAATAGTGAAAGACTTTTTGCAAATTATGAAATAAAAAATTGCTATCGTCCAAAGATTTTCACGCCAGATGAAGCAGAAGTACTAGAAATCGACGATGAAAAACAAATTAAAGATTCAGTATTATTTAATGAATTTGTTGATGCGGTAGGCAATGAGAATTGTGGAGTTATGTATAATTTCGCAGGTGAAAAAATTGAAGGCGAGAATTATATATTTGAATTTATAACTCCGCTTGAACAATCATATAGCGAATCAAACAGTTATTCTCCGATTATTATGTTTACATATTCTAATTTAGGTGAAGAAGTTAAGTTTTTATTTACAGGAGATGCAACTGAAAAGGGCGAAAACGAGGCTCTTTCAGTTTCGATAAATGAATTAAATGCTAATGTTTTGGATGTCGCTCATCACGGCAGTAATTCATCATCAATAGAAAATTTTTTAAGCAACGTTTCCGCTGAATTCGCAGTCATTTCTGTTGGCGAAAATAACAGTTATAATTTGCCATCGCAACACGTTTTGGAAAGACTTGTAGCAAGTGGTGTTGAATCTCAAAAAATTTTAAGAACTGATGAACTTGGCAGTGTGATTTTTCACGTTAGCGAAAACGGAAATTTAGACTATTTCAATCAATCAATTGACTTGAACTTTTCGAATTATTCTTATTGGATAATATATGCAAATTTTCAACTTGCGATTATAGTTGTTTGCTTTTGTGTCAAAATACCACCTAAAAGAGAAATTGTGTAATCAAGTTAAAAGTAAAAAAAGAAATTAAATAATTAAATAAAATAAATTAAACAATTGAATAATAAAAATAATTAAATATAAATAAATTAAACAATTGAATAATAAAAATAATTAAAAATCAATTAAATTAATAAAACAATAATAATAAAACAATAATAATAAAATAATAATAATAAAATAATAAAATAATTAATAATTAAGTGAATATTAATAAATAAATAAATTAAAATTAAATTAACAAATTATAAATTAAAGATTTTGGCGACAATAACTGTCATATCATCTCTTGCACCACTGTCATTTTCAATTGCTTTTTCGATTAATTGTTCTGCTAAAATTTGAGGATTTAATCCTGTTAAATTGTTGATATAGTTTTCTAAATCTTCTTCTTTTTCGAAACTTTCCGAAATGCCATCAGTGAAAAGAAAAACCATATCTCCGGCACTTAAAACTTGCTTAATTATAACAGGTTGCGTATCTTGCACAATGCCAAGTGGTAACGCTCCGCCGATGATAGGTTCAATTGTGCTTATATGTTTTATATAACTGTTTGGCGCACCCATTTTAATAAAATCTGCTGTGCCTTGTCTTATATTAACAACGCAAACATCAAGTGCTGAAAAAATTTCTTCTTTATTTAAACTGAGAAGTTTGTTTATGCTAGATAAAATTATATCATTATCAAACCCTGCCTTATAAAAATTTTCGACAAGTCCAATTGCAAGACTGCTGGTTTTTTCTGCTTTTTCGCCACTACCCATTCCATCACAAAGTGCAAGTAAAAATTTGTCGTGTTCAATACGTATAACGGAGTAGCAATCGCCACTTATTTTAGAACCGTCTTTTGGACAACTGGCTGTGCCAAAAGCGACATCATATTTTGGTGCAGTTTGCAAGTTGATTGTATTCCAACCTGATTTACTTGATGGCTCATCTCCGACAATCATCATTTTATTTTTACATATTTTACTGACAATTGAAGGAATTTTTGATTTCAAACTGTCTTCTTTTCTAACAATTAAATTTGCACTTACAACATCAGCGTTTTGTTCGTATATAACTGCATCTGAACAAATTATATTGTTATATGAAAGTTCGTTTATAATTGAAGTTTCTCGTGTTTTGTCAAGCGATACATTCCGTTTGACTTCGCTCGCAAGATTTTTCATAATTTGAGAAACACCAAAAAGTTGTTCTGCAATCAGCACTCTGCTTGCATCAAGATTATTCATAACCCCTGCATATTGTCGATATTGCGAGCAAAGTTGATTGATTATTCCAACAAGATTACTAACACGTGAACAACGTGTTGTTAGAAATGGCGGAACATCTAAAAGCGATGTTTTTCCACGTTCAAGTGCTGCTGAAATTAAATTTTCAAAAACATTACTGGTTTCGCTTAGGCACATTCTATGACACATATTTTTTTCCGCACAATCTGCACAAACTTTTTCTTTAACTTCGCCTATTAGAAAATTCCGCACTTCTTCTTTTGTCATTCCGCCCTTTATCATTGAGCGAAAAACATAATCCATTTCTCCAAAGACTTCGCTTAAATCATAAAGGCGACGACAAAGACTTTCACGACTATGGTTCACAACATTTCTCATCGCAAGATTGCGTTCTCCGACATTAAAGAAATCTGAAAGTTTACCCAAAATTTGAGATGGGATACAAAGGAAAATAAGAGCACCAACGGCGACTGATAAAAATGAAATATAAGTATAGGTATAGTAAACATTTATAAAAAATCCAAGCACAGCTTCAACTAAAAGCAATGAAAACACGGGCAAAAAGCGGTTATTTGCCTTAAATGCACAAACGACAAGTGCCCAAATAATCAGTGGAGCAATTAAAGATGTATCACCTGCCGAAAACAAGCCACCAAGTCCGATTACACTACCGACAAGCAAACAACCTGAAACATTAAAAACATAAACTGAAAGCAAAATTGCAACCATAGCGAAAAGTTTAATAATTTCAAATCCATATATATTAAAAGTATAAAGTCCGCAAGAAAGTGCACAAAGAACAGCAAGGGCACTTATAATTTCAGTTAAATTAAGACGATATACAAGTCCACGCACAAGAACAACTTGAAAAATTTGCTTGCACGCAAGCATAAAAACAACTCCAAGAATAACGGTCAATAAAGGCTCTAAAATAATTCCGTTATAATATATTTGTAGGAATACATAAGCGACTTGTGAAAGCACGGCATAAAAACAAAACAAAGGAATTTTTATTGGCTTTTTAAGTTTTATATGAATAAAACATAACATAAGCACAATTGAAACTGTAAATAAAACATTTATTATATTTAAAACCGACGAATCAGAAAGCAGACACGCAAGTATGTATAATGGCGACAAATACTGAACTTTTTGATTACACCAGATGAGTGCAAAAAAAAGACCAAAAGCAAAGGGATAAAAAGTTTGATAAATTCCTGCTTTTGTCATAATATAAAATGCTAGAAAAAAGCAAAAATATTTAGTGATTTCAAGAATGTTTTTTCTATGCTGACTCAAATTTCTTCGCATAAATCTTACCTCTTTTTGATTTTATTACAAAAAGATGAAAAGCACAGCAAAATAAATGTCGAAAAAAATGTTTTTGAACTTTGTTTTGCCAAAAATTTAGTTTAAAGGCTTAATTTGAAAATAAATTTAGTTTTATTTGCTTTTATTTGCTTTTGCAATTATAATTTTATTATGGTAACTCTTGTTATTTTAGATGGCTTCGGACATAGAAATGAGCGATACGGCAATGCAATCAAACTTGCAGGCACTCCGTTTTTAGATTCGCTTAAAAAATCATATCCACATATGCTCTTAAATGCTTCGGGAAAAGCGGTTGGACTTTCTGAAAATCAAATGGGAAATAGCGAAGTCGGACATTTAACAATTGGAAGCGGTCGAATTTTATTACAAGATTTAGAAAAAATCAATGCTGAAATAAAAAGCGGAGAGTTTTTTGAAAATAAAGAATTTAATAATGCAATGAATTTTGCAAAAGGAAATAATGGTGCTATTCATTTAATTGGGCTTTTATCTGATGGCGGAGTGCATTCTCATATAAATCACTTGAAAGCACTTATAAAACTTACGCAAAAACACAATCTCGAAAAAGTTTACATTCACGCAATAACTGACGGGCGAGATACACCCATTGACAGTGGACGTTCTTATATTCGAAATATTCAAGAATTTTGTAAGGGCACAAGTGCTGAAATTGTAGATATTTGCGGGCGGTTTTATGCAATGGACCGTGAAGAGCGATATGGAAATACAAAAAAATATTATGATATGTTGGTTTTTGGACGCACTGAAACGCAAAACAACGGAAATCCACATAAAGATAATTTTGTCGATGAAAATAAGGAAAGCAAAACCCCAAAAAGCAATTTTGCCGATGATGTCTTTCGTGAGTCTTATAGTCGTGGATTTTTTGATGAATTTATTGAGCCGACTATTATTGGAAGTCCGAAAGTTATAAATGAAGGCGATGCGGTGATTTTTTTTAATTTCCGTTCCGACCGTGCACGACAACTTGCTGATGCATTTTCAAATCCTGATTTTCCATATTTTGAAACTAAAAAATTTAAAAATGTTTTTTTCGTTTCAATGTCGGAATATTCTAACAACTTAAAAAATGTCAAAGTCGCATATTCAAATAAAAATATAAAAAACACTTTGGCAGAAGTTATTTCAAAAAATGGTAAAAAACAATTCCATATTGCAGAAACAACAAAATATGCTCACGTTACATTTTTTTTCAATGGTGGCAGGGAAGAGCCGTTCAATGATGAAGAGCGTTGTTTAATTCCAACACTTGCCGATTCTGATTTTACTAAAAATCCGCAAATGCGAGCCTTTGAAATTACCGAAAAAACAAAAGAAATAATTTTAAAAAACAAATATGATTTTATTTTAGTCAACTTGTCTAATCCAGATATGTTAGGGCATACGGCAAATATTGAAGCCACAAAAAAAGCGATAACTTGTGTTGATAAATGCGCATATGAAATAGCGATGGCGTGTGTTTCTGTTGGTGGTTCTTGTATCATAACAGCCGACCACGGAAATGCGGAAATGCTTATTGATAAAAATGGAAAGCCACATACAACGCATACAACAAATCCTGTGCCGTTTATTTTAGTGGCGGAAACGCAAGAAAAATCTAAAAATCAAAACCAAACGCAAAAATTTAAAAAATCCGAAAACTCCAAAATTCTCTATAAATTGAAAAAAAACGGCGGACTTGCCAATATAGCATCAACCGTTTTAGATTTATTAAATTTACAACCTTCGCTTGAAATGTCGAATTCGTTGATTGAAAATTCAGACTAATTTTTATTATCTAACTTTCTCAATTAATTAAAATAAATATAATTTAAAAATAATTTAGAATTTAAATTTTAAATATTAAATATTAAATTTAAAAATGACGACGTCTCCATCTTGCATAATATAATCTTTTCCTTCAATTCGAACTTTGCCTTTTTCTTTTGCAACGTTCCAACTTCCGCAAGAAATTAAGTCATTATAATTCACAATTTCCGCCTTAATAAATCCACGTTCAAAGTCGGTATGAATTTTGCCCGCCGCCTGTGGTGCTTTCGAATTTTTTTCGATGGTCCATGCACGTACTTCTTTTTCACCTGCTGTTAAGAAAGTCATAAGTCCCAAAATTGAAAATCCCGCTTTGGCAAGTTGGTCGAGTCCGCTTTCGTTAATTCCGAGTTCTGCCTTAAACATTTCTCGTTCTTCTGGATTTAAGTTTATAAGTTCTTCTTCAATTTTTGCACATAGAGAAATTGTTTTTGAATTTTCTTTTTCTGCAATTTCTTTAACCATTTTTACATATTCATTATCTTCTTTGCCAATGTCATTTTCGTCTATATTTGCAGCATAAATAACAGGTTTAGCACTTAAAAGAAAAAGTGATTTTATAAAATTTTCATCTTCCGCACTAAATTTTGCTTTTTGTAAAAGTATTCGCACAGGTTGACCTTTTTCAAGTGCGGTATATAGCATTTTTAAAATTTCAGTTTCACGTTGTGCAAATTCGCCACCTTGCTTTGACGATTTTTGACTTTTTTCAAGTCGCTTTTCAACCGTTTCTAAATCAGCAAGTATTAGTTCGAGATTGATGACCTCAATATCTCTTTTCGGATTTACACTGCCATATACACTTATGATTTTTTCGTTATCAAAACAGCGTACAACGTGAACAATTGCATCAACTTCTCGAATATGGCTTAAAAATTTGTTTCCAAGTCCTGCTCCCTTGCTTGCTCCTTCGACAAGTCCTGCTATATCCACAAATTCAATGCACGCAGGAATATTTTTTTTACTGTTGAAAAGTTTGGCAAGAACATCAAGTCGTTCATCTTTTATATCTACAACTCCGATATTTGGCTCAATTGTGCAGAACGGATAATTTTCGCTTTCAGCACCTGCTTGCGACAAAGCATTGAAAAGCGTGCTTTTCCCGACATTTGGAAGTCCGACAACTCCGATTTTCATAATATTTCCCTCCAACCTAAACAATAAGAAATAATTTCTGCTAAATAAAAACTATCTAAATCAACAACCATATCAACCTTTCCAACAATCAAACTTCGGTTTATTGTGCCATACCACGAACTGTCGCTACTGTTTCCACGATTATCTCCAAGAATATAATAATGGTTTTCTGGAACAATCAAAAATTGAATTGCTTGCCCTTCATATCCACGAAATTCAAACTCTTTTGAATCCAAATTCCACGTTATTAAGTTATAGTGCGATATGGCATTATCATTTTTTGCAAAAATATAGTCTTCTTTTAAAATTGTTACTTCGTTTGAACCTTTATAAATCAATGCAGTTTCATAGTAGCCTGTTTCGGGATTGTGATAATAGCCAACCAAGTCTCCGTCTTTTGCAATAACTCTTTTAACAACTCTTGTATGTGACTTTGCAAAAGCGGCGACAATGTCTCCGTGTTCAACATCTGAGCCCATATCAATAAAACAACCTTGTCCTTCCTCTTGAAGTGTAGGTAACATAGATGCTCCGACAATTGGATAAAAATTATGTGTAGCAATAAAAAAAGCAAGCATAAAAAGCAAAATACATAATGCAATATAAAGTCCGTTCATAAAATGCTTAAAAAAAACCTTTATATTTGTTTGAACGGTATAAAGGCTATTATGGTATATAAAATCAACAAAAAAGTCTTTAATTCTATATATATACTTTCGCATAAAAAATATTTTATCACAATAATTTATTTAAAACAAGCATTACATTAATTTTTCCATATCTCTTTTTTGAAATTCAGCAAGAGAATTTTAACAAAGATTTTAAACGGTATAAATTTAATATGCTTTTGCAAAATATACAACAAACTTTGCTTTTTCGCCCGTTACTACGCATTTATCATCAAATGGCGTTTGGTCAAACGGCATAACTCTGCTTGTGGCGGTTGTTAATTCCTTAACTTTTTCTTCACTTTCACGACTTCCACACCACATTGATTTTGCGATAAATCCGTTATTTACTGCTTCTTTTAATTCGTCGAAACTATGAACTTCTTTAATTCTAGACTGTAAATGTTTCAATGCTTTTTCATACATTGCAACTTGAATTTCATCCAACTTATTCAAAACATATTCATCAATATTTTCAAATTTAACTTCTTCTTTTGTTAAAGTATCTCGACGCTGAATTTGAACGCAATTTTTTTCAATATCTCTTGGACCGATTTCAATCCTGAGTGGAACGCCTTTCATTTCCCATTCATTAAACTTCCAGCCGGGACTTTGGTTTCGTTCATCTAGTTCGCAACGAATATTTTTATCTTTTAGAGAATTAAAAATATTCTCCGCCTTTTCCTTAACTTCATCTTTTTTTGATATAGGAATAATGACAACTTGAATTGGTGCAACTTTTGGTGGCAAGGCAATTCCACGAACATCTCCGTGAGCCATAATCATAGCACCTATCAGTCTTGTTGACACGCCCCAACTCGTTGTATAGACAAATTTATGTTCGCCATCTTTGTCTAAAAATTTAATATCAAATGCTTTCGCAAATTTTTGCCCTAAATAATGAGAAGTGCCAGATTGCAAACACTTTCCATCCAATGTTATAGATTCAACGGAATATGTCGTTTCAGCACCTGCAAACTTTTCTTTTTCACTTTTTTTGCCGACTAGAACAGGTAAAGCCAAAACATTTTTCATAAATTCTTCATATACGTGGAGCATTTTAATTGTTTCTTCTTCCGCCTCTTGTTTTGTTGCGTGTGCAGTGTGGCCTTCCTGCCATAAAAATTCGGTTGTCCTTAAAAAAGGTCTAGTTGTTTTTTCCCAACGTACAACATTTGCCCACTGGTTGAGAAGGAGCGGTAAATCTCTCCAACTTTTAATCCATTTTGAATACATTGTTCCGAATAATGTCTCAGAAGTTGGCCTTACAACAATTGGCTCGGCAAGTTTTTCGCCACCTGCGTGCGTAACCATAGCAACTTCTGGTGCAAACCCTTCAACATGCTCTGCTTCTTTGGCAATAAAATTATATGGAATAAAAAGCGGAAAATAAGCATTTTTATGTCCCGTATTTTTAATTCTTTTATTCAATTCAAATTGGATATTTTCCCAAATTTCATAACCGTAAGGTCGAATAATCATCGTTCCTTTAACGGGGCCATAATCAACCATTTCAGTTTTTAAAACAATATCGGTATACCACTGCGGGAAATTTGTTTTAATATCAGCAATTTCCTTAACAAATGACTTATTTTCGTCCATTTCAACTCCTATTCTACAATAAAATTATTATAAAGTCATAAACAAAAATTGTCAACTTCTATAAAACTTTATAGTTCTAATTGTTTCTGTAACGAATTTTTTATACGGATTTAAATAATTGTTTTTCGTAATTTAAGGAAAAGTAAATCCAAAATGAATAAACATTAAAAATTTATGCAACTTATATATATTAAAGTTGAAAAAAATATAAAAATTAAAGTAAAAAATCCGTTTGACATTCTTATCGATAATTGATAATATTGTATCATATTATAGATTATTTTGTAGGATTTTGTAAGAATTAATAATTTTGGAGTGAAAATATGATATCATCAAAAATAAATTTCAAAAATCTCGTATTATCATTGTTTATTTTTGTAACTTTTTTGTGCGGGATGTATTTTTTTATGTTCTTAAAAAGCACAGATGAAGCAGTCGTTTTTAAAGCAGAATTTACACCCCCGCCAGTAACGACTGAAACATGGATTGATGACGATTTAGGACTTGCGGAGCATTCGCTCTCTGGCGAAGGCACTTCCGAAAGCCCTTATTTAATTGCAAATGCCGAGGATTTGGCATTTGTTTCATATAAAACGAGAATGCCGACAACAACAGAGAGAGATAATTTTGAAGGAAAATATTTCAAACAAACAGCAGATATTGATTTATATGGTAAAATGTGGAAGCCAATTGGATTAACGTCAAATGCTTCGACTTATGAGTGGCGCTTTAAAGGAAACTATGATGGCGGCATTTACGACGAATTTGGCACTTATACTGACAATAATTACAAAATATCAAATCTTTATATTTATGAAGATTCATCTAATTATTTCGGTTTATTTGGTGGTATTGAAGGCGGAGAGTTTAAAAATATCACAATTGAAAATGGAATTGTCGATGCACGATTAAGAGATTATTCAGCACTTTTTGCAGGGCAATCATATAATGTCAAAATTGATAATGTTTCGGTTGACGGCTATGTTGGAACATTTAATCAGACAACTCCTGCGGAGGGAAGCAGCTATGTTGCTGGGTTTGTTGCATTCGCAAACACAACAGAAAATTTTGATATAAACAAAATAACGAATATAGCGGTAAGCGCAAATACGGAAATTCGCGGCAAGGCTTATGTTGCTGGTGTTGTGGCAAGAAACAGTAATACGATAATTGAAAACGCAACAAATAATGGAACAATAATTGCAAAAAGAGACAATTCAGGAGATATCTACGCAGGCGGAATCGTAGCAGTTGTTCAAGGCGAAGGGGAGTTAACCTTTAAAAATTTAACAAACAATGGTACGATTGACTGCACACATTCAGTAGCCGGTGGTCTTATTGGAAACTCGACAATGATAAATTTAAAATTGAGTGTTATAGACTCGGAGAACAGTGGCAATGTTAAAGTTGGAAGTTATAGAGCAGGCGGAGTTATTGGTCGTGCATACGATGCAACACTTATTAATGTAACGAATTCTGGAAAAGTCGAAGGTAGAAATGAACTCGGAGGATTAGTTGGTAGAGGCAGTAAAATAAATGCTCAGGATTCATCAAACAGTGCCGAAATAATATCTGAAACATATAATATTGGCGGTCTTATTGGATATGTTGACAATCAAACCGTGATTGATAATTGTTCTAATAGCGGAAAGGTTCAAGGCACCTTAAATATAACGGGATATAACGGAGTTGGTGGTTTGGTTGGTGTTTGGACGGGGAGAGATTCTGAAATAACGAATTCGGAGAATACTTTAACAGCAGAAATCATCGGGGCATCAGCAGGCGGTGCAATTGGCTATACAAATGGCGGTGAAATTATCGTAACGAATTTTGAAAATTATGGCAAAATTGTAGGTTCGCCATTATATTTATATAATGATATAAGAGGCACGGGCGGTGTGATTGGAATGTCCGCCGGGGCAGGTAGTAAAATTGAAATCATAAATTCTTTAAATCAAGGAATTTTGCTGGGAAGTATAGTTGGTGGAGCGGTTGGCAATGCCTATGGAACAAGCACATATACAATTGACAATTTTATAAATAATACCAATTTAATATTTGATAATCAAACAACGAATGAACTTACAGAAGATGAAGAAGTTTTATATCAAATTCCAACTGGCTATTTAAATAGTGAAGAAAATATAATAACTAGATATGTCGGTGGGGTTTTTGGATATAATAATGCCTTGACAACGGTTGTTGATTCAGTTAACAATGGAGAAATTTCTACATATGGCAATAATGTCGGCGGTTTGTCGGGCAATATGTTAAGAATTGAATCAAATATTTCAAATTTCACAAACAATGGAAATGTCAAAGGAAAGAGTTATGTCGGTGGCATTGTGGGGACAGCAAGAGGTGTTTATTCAAATGTAGTGCAATTAGGTAATGTCGAAGGAATCGGAAATAATGTCGGTGGCATAATTGGAAGTGCTTATTCTGTAACTCTTAAAGGAGTTCTAACTTCGGATACTAAAACGGTTAGTGGTGTAAGCAATGTCGGTGGTTTAATTGGCTACGCAAACACGGCTTCGGTTGTAAATATTTTACCTTTAATTGGAGACATTACTACCTACTGCGTAAATAATGCCAGTGTTTCAGGAACAAGTTCGGTTGGTGGTTTAATCGGACAAAGCAGACAAACTGTTAATATAGAAGAAACCGAAAATACGGGCATAGTCAATTCAACGTCTTATTATACAGGCGGTTTTATTGGCTTAATGAACACTGGAATTTTAAATATTAAAAATTCGCAAAATTCTGGAAATGTAACCAGTACGGTCATTTCACGAAATGCAGGAAATTATAACTATGCAACAGGCGGACTTGTTGGTCATATCAACTCTGCCGGAGCACAAGTGAAAATTTCAGATTCACAAAACACAGGAAATATTACAGGGCAATTTGTGGGTGGAATCATCGGTTGTAATTATGCTAGGGTTTTGGCGAACGTGATTTTAACAAATGTTACAAATTCAGGAGAAATTTTAAGTAATTCAGGAATAGAAGATATAGAAGGAACTATTTATTATAATTATGGATATGCTGGTGGAATTTTAGGAGCAAGTAATACTAGTGGAACATTGACTTTAAATTCAGTAACAAACGATGGTGCTGTAACAGGTAAATTTGCAGCAGGCATTGCTGGTATGATTGGCATTCTAAATGGTACTGATGTTGTAAATAACGGAAAAATAACCTGCAATGCGTATTTAATTAATCCAGTGGGAAATGGAACTAGAATAATTGGTGGACTTGCTGGTTTAGTCTATCAAAGCGGAGATACTGTTGAGTTGACAGACTCAAAAAATACCGGACAACTTTCGGATTCAAGCACAGATGGTACAGAGTATAGTGAATGGTACTATTTAGGTGGTTTAATTGGTATTGCGAGAAATGTAATTTTAAATGAATGTGAGAATACCTTTGAGATTAATTTGGAAAACACGCCACGAGCATTAAGTTATATAAACTATGCAGGTAGTTTGGTTGCATATGGAAATAATTCTGTTAATTTTGAGATTATAAAATGCAAGGTTTCAAACATTGCAGTAAAAGCAGACTATGTCGGCGGAATTGTTGGTGCGGTTTATAATGCTTATGGTCGTACAGCGAGCAACGGAACAACAGTGATTTCAGAATGCTTTGTCGATGCAAATGTTTCAAGCACTCTCAACTATAATGAAAGGGCATCTTATGTCGGAGGTGTCATTGGTTATAATCGAGGCGGGCTTGAATTGTCTAATATAGTGATAACTGGTGATATTTGCGGAAACGAGCGCATTGGTGGCATTGCAAGTCGAATTGAAATGTATTCAAACGTTTCCGATAATTTAGAATATAAAATCAAAAATGTTTCATTTGAAGGAAATTTTGTCGGCAGTGTTTATGACAGCAATACAAGAATTGGTGGATTTATTGGCGAAGTATATTTCAACCTCCACTCAACTTTAAGAGGGACAGAATTGCCACTTGAAATTCAATTTTGTTATAACATAGCAAAATTTACGGAAACATTTGAGAGTGGCTCATTAAGTTTTGATAGATATGGAGGTTTTGTTGGATATATTGGGCTATACGGTTCTATTAACGATATGTCATTAACTGTTACAATTGACAAATGTTTATATGCCGTTGATAAAGACGGCTCTCCTGATGGATATGGAGATTATGCACAGTGCGGAGCAACTCATGGCAATTTGACTGGAACTTTTGTAGGGAACACTTCAACTACATTCACAGATGCAGATTTTGCAACTGAAAACACTTATGTCGATTGGAGTTTTAACGGCGAAGACGTTGAAACAGGTGAAAAAACTTATTGGGCAATTTTTGAGAGTTTTAACGAAGGCAAACCTTTTTTAACAAATATGTATCCTTGTGAGATTCGATTTCATAATAATGATGGCGGAGATGATGAGTTCGGAACTGTGAATAGTTTAGTCGGGAATCAAATTTTAATAACTGAAAAATTGATTACTAAGCCAACAAGAAAATATTATGATTTTGCATATTGGAGTTTAAACACTGATGGGAGTGGAGAAAGGTATTATTACGACGAAACAATTGAACCTTCTAGTAATACATTTCATCTCTATGCTATCTGGACTCCTGAAAAAATCTTTATAGAAGTTGGAACTGGTGTTTTAAAAAACACAGAAGAAACCGTTATTTCGGATCACTATATTGAAAGAAGTATGACCGATGTCATTGCGTATGCAAGTCCAAATGAAGGAGATATTTTCCAAAATTGGGAAATTTTTGACCCAAATTTATCAGAATTTGTTTATTATGTTGAAACTCCGCAAAATCTTGTTCTTCTTGGCACTGGTGGAATTTTAGATGATGCTTTCGTCGACAGGTGGGCATTTGTTGATGATGAAGGCAGAAAATCAATAAAATTTCGACCTATTTCAATCGGAACAAAAGCATTTATCTCAATTGACTTTGCAAGCGGATATTCAAACCGTGCAATAATTGAAGTTGATGACGTATCATATAGAGTTGGAACGCTACTTTCCGATTATGGAACAGCCGTTGGCGAAAATTCATTCACATTAAAAATAAATCCTATAAATCATTATGAATTTACGGACTTTGTAATAAGGGATAATAAAGGCGAAATAATTCCAGATTATAGCACAATGTTGACTGTTTCTGGAACAGGTGATGAACGTACTTTCACAATATTAACGGCGGGGCGTTACAACATTGAATTGAATTTCCAAGAAATTGAATATACAATAACGGTTAATCAAGTAAAAAACGATTTAATAACAGCGATTTCCACTGAAACGGCAGACTTAGTTACGGGCGATGATAATTTGCCAACAATTAAGATAGGCGAAGATTTAATAAATTTTGGTATTGCAGATAACTTTAATTATCGATTTATAAATTTCTTAATTTTAAATAATGTCGGAGTTTATGAAAGATATTTCTATACCGAAGGTTCTAAATTCACCGAAGAATTTTTAAATAAATTCATTACAAACGGGGAAATTGAGATTTTTGCAGTTTTTGTTGAAAGATATATTTTTGAAATTGTGGTTGATCCTAATGGCGACGGAGAGGGCACTTTTGAGGCTTATATCCGCGAAGAAAATGGCGAAACCGAAGCCATAACCATTGATAAAAATAATCAAGCTTATATTGATGAAAATTCAAATATAATTATAATTGCCACACCGAATTCGAATTCAAGGTTTGTGGAATTTACAGGCATTGATGCGGTCAATATAGAAAATAATATTGCTGATTTTCGTATAAATGGTGATGCTTCTATAACAGTTGAATTTGAATCTTTCTATTATACAATCATTTCAAAAATAATAGATAACAATAATCAAGATTTAGTTGAAAGTAATATTCTAGAAAAAAACAATATCGACGTTTCTGCATCTGTTAATAATAATAAAATTGTTGAAGGCTCAGTTATTTATTCAATTGGTTTAATTGAAGCAGATAAAGATATTGCGGACGGCTGCTATGTTTTCGGTAGTTGGTATTTCAATGTCGATGGAGTTTTAATTCCAATAACTTTGGAAAAATTTAATATAACAGATAATAACGTTATAATTGATATAAATATTACAAAAGATTTTCTTCAAACATACGCAAATGAAAATAATGAAATTATTGTTGTTGCGAAATATTTTGAACTTTATACTTTAAATATTGAAAGTTCTGATGCTTCAAAAGGAATTTTTAAATTATTTAAAGTTGTAGACGAGCAAAAAGTCCAAGTGGAAGCGGACGAAACAGATTTTGCGTACGGAACAGTTTTAATTATTGAAGCAGAAGTTACGAATGAATTATATTACGAATTTGTCGATTTTTCAGGTGTAGATATGGAACTTGGCGATGTTTTAACTCCTGCTGATAAATCACTTGAATTATCATTGACAACAAACAGATATATAGTTTTAAACTTCGTTTCAAAAGTTTTTGAAATTGAAGAAAAAGCAGATACAAGCAATGCAAAAGGCGAAATTACGTTCAGTAGCGATAAAGTCGGTGTCGGCGATAAATTGACTGTTTCATTTAATGTAAGCAGTGGTTATGAAATTAAATCGTGGATGATAATTGATAAAAACGGCATAGAGCACGATGCAAAAGCAATAGAAAATGTTAAATATAGCAATAATACGTTGGTTATAACAATTGATGAAAACTGGCTTGATACTTACGGACTTGATTTTAATAGTGAAATTAAAACAATGATGAATTCAACTTATTTTACAATTCTTTTAGCAGGCGGAATTACAATTCCTATTCTCCTTGCAGGAATTTTACTGTTTATAATTTTAAACAATAGAAAGAAAGCCCAGTATATGGCGGCAAAAGAAAGAAGTGCAACAATGCAGTTAGGTTTAGACCGTGGAAAATTCTTATCTGACTTAAAAAATGATGATAAAGACAAATGAAACAATAAATAGAAACTATTGGAAATAAAACATTAAAAGCATATTAAACAATTCAGTTAAAAGAAGGAAGGTAGATTATGTACATTGCAAAGAAAAGATATTGTATTTTAGCAATAATTTTTTTGGTAATCGTTGCCATTACGGCAAGTGCTTTTGGGCAGATAAATTCCAAATATACTGCATTTTGTGAGGGAGCGCCAAGTGTGGAAGGGGAATGGCTTGATGGTTTCGACGAAAATAATTTCCGCAACTATGATTTGGCTTATAAAGACTATAACACAGGCAGAGGCGGTACAACGAGAGAAACTGCTCTTATAATTAAAACGCCGTATGATTTGGCATTTATTTCATATTTAACCAGAAATAATAATAGGGGCAGTGAAACTTTAAAATTTTATGAACTTGGCAATGACATTGATTTGGCTGGAAAAAATTGGCTTCCTATGGGTACTGAAAATTTAAATGAGCGTAGTTTTATGGGAATCATTGACGGTAAAGGATTCGCTATTAAAAACTTAACAATTTTGGAAGCGTCGGGAAGTTATCAAGGCTTGATTGCTTATGCTCGTAGTAATCCGAGTCATCCAATAATAAAGCAAAATGAATTCAGAAACTTAACGTTTGACAATGTTTACATACAAGGCTCAGGCGCTTATTATGCCGCAATTGTAGGTCATGTTTATGGCGGTCTTAAAATCGACAACGTAACAGTTAATGGATATATTGAAACAATGAATACAGGTTCGAGTTATGTTGCAGGTTTTGTTTCTAGACTTATCCCATTAGATAACACCGTTGAAATCAGTAATGTTGTAAATAATGCGTCAATAAATAACACTGGCTCTTATGCGGCAGGAATTGTAGCGCATATTGAATTAAGCACAACAGTTGGGGGTGAACAGCCTTATAGAGATAATCAGAACATTACAATTTTAAATGCTGTAAACAATGGAACTATATATGCTCAAAATTACCTTGCGGGAATTGTTGCATATGCGAATTATGTGAAATTAGTAGATTCTTATAACTCGGGAAGTATTGAAGGAAATGTTGTTGCTGCGAGTTATTGCGCTGGATTGGTTGGTAGGGCTTATTATGGCGTTGATATTGAAAATTGTTATAATGAAGGGATTGTTGAAGGCATAAATGCGGCAGGTTTAGTTGGCTATGTAGGCGATGGTAATATCCGAGATGATGTAAGCATAAAGAATTCATACAACATCGGACAACTTATTGCAACTAATTATGTCGGCGGTCTTATAACCAGTGTTAATTATTCGACAACTCAAAGTTTTAAATTGATAATGGAAAACTGCTATAATGCGGGAGAATTGAGTTCTGGAAGTTATATGTCAGGTATTATAACTTTTCTATATGGGAATGCGACACTAGACAGAGTTTACAATAAATCGAATTTAGCAAACGATGGTAGCAGTTACTCGGCAGGTTTAGTCGCATATCATTATTATGGAAACCTTGAAATTTTAAATTCTTATAATTCAGGCGACATAACTGCGGTATTAAATAGTTATGTCGCAGGTTTGGTTGCGTGTATGCCTTATAATACAACAACAAATATTGGCAATGTAAGCATTACAAACTCATATAATTTAGGGAATATTGAAGGGAGCAATGTTGGCGGTTTATTGGGAGATATAAGAGGTTCATTTCAAATTGAAGAAAGTTTTAATATAGGAGATATTATTGGAAGCAGTAGTTATGCTGGCGGTTTGGTTAGTTATGCACAATTATATATTCATCCGACATTTTATGTAGATTCCTCTCTTTTAAGATGTTATAACACTGGCTCTGTAATGGGGGCAAGTTATAACGGTGGTTTAATAGGCTATCTTACATTTAACACAAGCAATGACGGAGCTGATGAAGAAAACCATCGCATAAGAGAGATTGAAATTAATGAATGTATTAATGCTGGCGAGGCGTATCAAGGCACAAATAATGCTGGTGGAATTATAAGCAGAATTAATTATGCAACAAAAGCGAACAGAACACAGATTGTTGAACTTATAAAAGCTTTTAGTATAAATGATGAAGATGAAATTGTTTTAACTAATGAAGGTGAGTTTGACCCATCAAATAATTTAAACTTATTCGGGAGTATTAGTCATGCTCTTGACAGTGGTACATCGGGCTATCTTATAATTATTGATAAAGAAGAAGGCGAAGAGGGTGCTGATATTTCTAGAATATTAAGTAAACAAGAACTTCAAACGCAAGCGACATATGAAAGTGTAGGTTATGATTTTAGCGAAACAGGTGCGTGGCTAATGCCCGATGAAAACGGAACAGGCAACAATGGTGCACCATATTTAAAAACTTTCGGAATTACAGTTACTTTAAATGTCGATGGCACTGAGAATATTTATAGAGCGACTTATAAGGAATCTTTAAATATAATAGAATATAAAGCAGGCAAAACTTTCATAGGCTGGTCGACAAGTTTAAATTCACAAGATGAAAATTATGAATTTTATCCAATTGGAACACCCGTTGTTTTGCAAAATTCCGACATTACTTTATATGCAAACTTTGAAACAACAAAATATTATAAACTACTAATTGAACCTGCCGGAGTTGGTAGTTTGGCTTATGAATATGAAGCAACATATGAAAAAGACGGTTTTGCGGGTGGTTTTACAATTGAAAGCATTTATAATAATCATTTTGAATTAACGGTTACTGGCGAAGGAGATTTTGTAGGCTGGCAAGTGTGGAAACAAATAGATGAAAATGCAGGCAAGTGGGTTCCGTTAGTAGGAAAATCAAAAACATTAAGTTTGCTTGATTATCCTATTGATCAAGAATTCATTGATGAATATGTAACTTTTGTTGACCCTGAAACTGAAATAAGTGGAACATATTGGATTTTCGGCGAACTTAAAATCAGAGCCGCCAAAAAAACGACTGATATTGCCGTTTCTGCAAGTACAAATGATGCAAGTTTAGGCAAGATTAAAATTGCAGACAGAGATGTAAGTTATTCGGGGCAAATAACATTACAAGATGGCATTGAGATTATCTTGGAAGGCTTGCCGATTGACCACTATAAAACAACAGAATTTAAGGTAACATATTCTTATAAAGATGGAGAAACTTTTTTCCCTTTTGTTCCTTATTGTCCTGATTTACTTGCGACAAATAATATTGCAATGTTAAATTTAGACTTTGTTAATCTATCAGATTTTCCACAAACAGCAACTGACATAGAAATAAATATCGAAGTTGTCTTTGAAAAAATTGAGTATATCGTTGAACTCATTGTTCAATTAAAAGATGGCTCTAAACCAGGGAATCTTCCTGAAATAAGTGAAGGACCGAATAACGGTCCATTACTTTTAAATGAAAAAGCGGACATTTTCTTTTTTGCACCGAGTGTTGAAAATTTAGAAGGCAATTCACGTTATAGATTTGTTTCGTGGAAAATGTATAACCATATAACAAATCAATTAGAAGAATTTAATTATGGAATGAATGGCGAAAACCAATATATATTTGAAAATAATAATGTGATTGATGAGAACTTTTTGAACAAATATATCGACGGTGAAAAAGTTATTTTAATTGCAGAATATGCAATTGATTATATGGTGAATATTTCCAGCGGTGCTGGCGGTTCGCTTGATATCAACGTTGTTAAGACAGACGGGTCTGCTCCTGTTTCTTATAGTGAAATAGAGAATATGTATTTCGAAAAAGGCACGGTTATAAATATTACTGCAAAACCTAACACTTACTATCTTTTTGCAGACTTTAACGGCTCTGAGTGCGGCGTTATCAATGAATCCGATGAAAAGAACTTAAACATTGTTTTGAACTCTCTCGTCGACGTAACGGCTACTTTTAATGAAGATATTTATGAAATTGTTCTAAAAACAATTGACATAAATAATGAAGATGCACTGACTGGTGCAGATATAAAATTATTAATTAATGACATTGAAGCAGATAGAGCAAAACTTAATGACATTATAAGCATTGAAAATCTAGTCGCTCCCGAAAGTTATAGGTTTGAAAAATTTATATTTAAAAATGGCGAAAACGAAAAAATAGCCGCAGAGCAAACAGTTGACACGAACTTTTTGGAAACTTATAGAACAATAAACAATCAAATTATATTAATTGCATATTATGTAAAACAATATGAATTAAATGTGATAATTCCCGATGAACAACAAGATATGGGAAGTTTTATAATCAAGATTTATAATTCGGAAACTGGCGAATATGATGAACTTTCAAATCCAGCAATAAACAATTTTGATATAGGAACAAAACTTCAAATCGAAGTTTCTGAAAACACACATTTTGATTTCATACCTTTCAAAACACTAAGCAGTTCGGAAAAGGATTTATTAAATCCAAACATTGCAAATATAACCTTGAAAAATGATAGAACTCTACTTTTAGAATTTGCTGATATTATTTATGATATTGATTTCACACCCGAAGTAAAAGGTGGTGGCGAAATGGATATTAGCGCCGAAAGTTTTAAAGTGGGAGATGAAGTTGTTATTATGTTCACACCTGCAAGCGGTCAAGTTGTCAAAAACTGGACAATTAACAATGTCAGTATTGAAGAACTTAAAAATTCTGATTATGCCGTTGTTAGAGATAATTCAATAACATTGACAATCACGGAAAGCTGGTTTGAAGAATATGGCAATAATTTAATCAGTATGGTTGAAACTCAACTTAATGGAACTATACTTACTGCAATAATATTAGTTAGCATAATTGTTCCAGGACTTCTTGCGTTGCTAATTATTTTCTCAGTCTTAAATAATAGAAAAAGAAAGGTTATAAAAGCCGAACTTCAAAGTATGGAATTAAATCGTTATAAAATGGATACCAGTTCATTTATGAAAGATTTGCGTGAAGGCAAGGATGTTGGTCAAGTTACAGATGAAGATGTTAAAGCCGAAATGAAACGTAGAAAAAAATCAAAAAAATAACTAAAAATAAAAGGATAAGATGTGGCAAATTTTTTTGTCGAAGACACTGAAATTAAAATGACGGAAAAGACAACTGTGGAAGATGATGTACACAAGTTTAAAGGCGGCTCTTATATCAAAGAGATAACCGAAAAAACAACGTACAAGTCCACATTATATTCCTATGACGATATTTCTGTGCTTGTTAACAAAATAAAACGTTTTAATGAGAATTATTATAAAATTGTTTTATTTAACGACAAATTATGTAAAGCATGGCAACTTTCAGATATATCGGCAAAACTTAATATTAAATTAAAGAGATTAAAAGAAAATGTTTTTTTAGTTATTGGCGAGAGCAGTAGTAAAAGTGTAGTTTCTCAAATATCTTTTGCTAGTTTAACAGAAAAAGAAAAAGTAAATGAAATTATAATTAATTTTACAAAACTCAATGAGATTCATTTTGTAAACGATGAAAAAATTATAGTAAGTTATGACGATACTCACGGAGATAAAACAATGCACGTATTGACAATGTATAGTTATGACGGAAAATTTCTGGAAACATTTTTTGAATTCAGTGATGACGATGAAATTAAATATACATATAAAATAGAAAACGGCAAACCTGAGATAAAAAAGTTGGTGGGTAAAAATGAATCAGAAAGAGGTTAAATATTGTTGTTTTAAGGGAAATTAATAAAAACTCGATTTACAATTTTTTATGAAATATTAATTTATTTACTTTACAATCTTTTCAAATTAGTGTATAATTCACAAGAATAGTAAAAAAATATATTTGGTTGAGGTGTCTTATGGATAGCTTGCTTAATAATCCAGTATTATTTACGATTTTAATTATAATCGTTGTTTTAATTGCGGCCGCAGTGCTTTTATATTTTTTTGTTTTTAAAGACAAAATTAATAAAAAGATTACAGATATAAAAGAGCAAAATGAAAAAAAGTCAAATGAAAAAGAAAAGAGCCAGAATTTAGCATCTAAAATTTTTGAAAAACAAAAGCAGGAAAAAAGTAAAATTTCGGAGGAAGAAATGGAGGATTTTGAAAAAAAATTTACAACTGCTGTAAATCAATCAAAGAATGAAAGAATAAATTCACGTAATTTTAAATCTAAAACTTATGAAGAACCTGAGGAAGAAGACACTGACGGGGAATTTGACCTTAAAAAAATTATGTCGCAATATTCAAGCAATGAAGGCGACAAAGGTCAAATAGGAGATAAGAATAATAACAAAGAAAAACCTGAAACGAAAAAAGCAAAAACAAAATCAAGCAATAGTAAAAAATAATAAGGAGGGAGTATGCAACTAGAAGATATTAGAAAGTTAAAAGAAGGGTTTGTTGATGACGGATTTTTAGATAGTGCGATAAATCAGCAGGCTGAAAAAGATTTTAAATACTTATGCTCTCAAACAAATTATTCGATTTTTGACAGTTTAAAAGGTAATTTTACACTAAGAACTTCGGATAGTAAAGGTAGAACTATAGGAGAATTTCTTATTATAGGACACGACACTTCGACAAATATAGTAAAATTTCCTAAAAACTTGATTGACGTGGAAAAGCCCAATAGTTACGTAGCGGTTGTATGCTATAAAAATGACAAAGTCCTCGATGTTTTTGTTTTTGATGTTGCTAACTTCAAGAAAGTCGGATTGATATCTATGTTTAAATCTTATAATAAAACAAATGAATATGGAATTGCCTTAAATATAAATAGTCAAAAAACAAAACAATATAGTTTTGGCTATGTTTTAAGTAAATTATAATCTTTAATATTTTTGGGAGGGAAAAATAGTGAAAAAAGAAAAAAAGACCAGTGAAAAGTCGCCGTATGAAGGAAAAAACTATACAAAGGTAGTGGGTATTGACGTTGCCAATTCCACAATTAAAGTTTGGACAGACAATGAAAAGAATTTAAAATATCGTAATACGATAAAAGAAATCAATGATGCTGGTTTAGTATATTCCTTTAAAACCGACTATCAAATGTATGTATATAATAAGGAAGTATACGAGGTTGGCGACATTGCCGCAATGGGTAGTGGTAGCCGTGCAAAAGGAAGATACGATTCAAATGCTTTTAAAATTGAAGCACTTATCGGTATAACGTCCATTCTTGAACCAAACACGAAAGAAAAAATCAGACTAGTAACAGGTCTTCCTAGCTCTTTGGCTAAAAATGAGGCAATTAAAGAAGCAATAAAGGCAAATCTTATTGGAGAACATACTTTAAAATCTGTTAAGTGGGATCAGGTTGATACAATTACCTTTGAAATTGTCGAAGTTATTGTCGTTCCACAACCACTCGGCACGCTTTATAATTTTGTTTATGACTCTACAACCAAAGAATTAAATCAAAAATATTTGGCACAACGTGCACTTGTTGTTGATATTGGATGGGGTTCATTAGATTTGGCTGTTTTGGAATCATTTCGTGTTAGAGGTACGTTCGGGTTTGACATCGGTGTTTCGGATTATATTTCAGATTTGCAAGAAGATGTTAATAACAAATATCCCGAAGCAAGCATCTATACATTAAATCCGCACGAATTAGATTTAGCATTACTTGAATCTGAGGTTGTTGAAACTCCGTTCGGCAAATATGACTTGTCAAAATTCGTTGAAAAACATAAAGCAATTCAAGCAAAACGAGTACATGAGTCAACTATGGGATTAGGACTTGAATTTAATAAATTCTATCGCATCATTTTAACTGGTGGCGGCTCTCTTCAATATGAAAAATACTTAAAAGAATTATTTAACGATCCTCGTTTAATAATTCAGGAAAATGCAGTTATGGCAAACGTTCGAGGATTTTATCTCTTAGGGCAGTTCTAATGCATTTAACGTTTTTTATATCTTTGAATTGTGAATTTTTAGTTTATAATTTAACTGATAAATTATAATTTATACAATAAGGAACTTTTATGCTATTAAGAGAATTTGAAGATATTTTAAGAAATATTGAAGCCGACAGATCGCTAATGTCCTACGGGACTAATAAAGAAACAGTAAACAGCATTTTATCAATTGTAAACTTATTGCAAAGTGCTTTAAATGTAGTAAGTTTAGACCGTAGCAATGATATGTTTACAAATATAATTGCTAATAAATTACTAGAACTGGAAGAAATTGTCGTTTCGCAAGGTTCTCAAAGGCTATTTGAGCATGGAATAAATTTGCAACAATATGCACAATATGTTCCTAAAATGCCAACTGCTTCGACTTTCAATAATCCATATTTTTATAATCGAATGTATAGCTCGATGCAAATGCCACCAAGTATGCCGACACCTCAGTTCATACCAGCACCGCAATTTGCACCGCAGCCACAGTATGCTCCTGCTCCACAACCTCAATTTATACCAACTGACCCAATAACACCACCACCAGCGCCACAAGCGCCACAAGAACAACCACCACAACCACAGGTGCCGCAGCAACCGCAGCAACCTCAACCTGCCCCAACTGCGCCACAACCTGCTCCCGATATAAAAAATTCCACATCTCAGACGAGTCCAAAACCAAGTTTTGATGATGTCTTGCCAGGTGCAAGTAGTGGCTCAGAAGGGGATAAGGCGGCTGGTAGAGATTATTTACTACAATTATTACAAGAAAAAGAATAGACTTATCTTTTTTCTTCTAAAAAGCATTAAAAATGCTTTTTTTAGTTTTAAAAATCATACAATCATATCTAAAATAATTATTAAAATAATTGATTAAATTAAAATGCTTTGATATAATATTATGAAATTTAAGCAATGAAAAAGGCAATAATGAAAAGCAAAAAATTTTTTAAATCCAAGAAAAATGGTTTAAAATTTATGAAGGGCAAAAGCGATTTAAAGTATTGCCCATTTTGCGGGGCAATGATAAGTTGGAAATTTGAAAATGATGTTATTTTTAGTAATATTCAATATCTAAAATGCAGAAATTGTAAAGCGGAAATCGGTATTAATAAAAACAGCATAAAGGACAATGATTTATTTAATGAAGAAAATGTTTTTACGGTTGAAAATGTTGGTGGATATAACTTTGCGAAACTTTCAGTCACGAACAATTTAACGACTAAGGAATTACTAGAAAAAGCTTATGAATGTCAAAGGAAAGTTGAAGAAATAAAACAAAATAAAAAAAATGTTTTGAATGTTCTAATAGATGATAAAGATAGAACCACAAGTACGCCGAAAGACGCATGGTGGAAAGCACGAAGAAAAAAGTTTTCTAGAATTGTTTTGGTTATTTTAACGATTATTCTTTTTCTTATAATTTTGTATATATTAATTTAATATAATAGTTGAGATATAATATTAAATACATTGATTACCGAACAGATAAATTTAAGTCTTTGAAAATTTTTGTATTCTAATGAATAACTTGATTATTGCAATACGACTTCTTTTAATATTAAATTTTCAAAATTGCTTTAAACTTGACAATATGTTTTTTTGTGTTTATAATTAAATATAAAGTAATATAAATAAGTTATATTGGATTATACTTATTTATAAACGAAAAGAGGTTTTTATGATTGAGCCGCCTATTGAAAAATTATTAAAAAAGGTTAATGGCAACGTTTATCTGCTTTGTTGCCTTGTTGCAAAAAGGGCAAAACATTTGGCATTGACAATTCCTGCTGAACTTGAAACGAGCGAGAAAAAAGAAATCAGCATTGCCGCGGAAGAAGTTTATAACGGAGATGTTGTTCCAAATAAATTAATTTAAAGAAAATGATTGCAGAAATTATTGTTGATGTTTTAAACAGCAATATCGATAAAATTTATGACTATAAAATTCCCGATAAAATTTCGCTGAAAAAGGGCATTCGAGTCATTGTTCCTTTCGGAAAAAGAATTCTGGAAGGTTTTGTTATTGATATTAAAGAAACTTCTCATCTCTCTGATGATAAGTTGAAAAGTGTCATAGGGCAAATTGATGATTCGCCGCTTATTTTACCTGAAATGTTATCTCTTATGCATTTTATGGTTAAAAGATATAATATTAAATATGTCGATGCACTGCGTCTTTTTATTCCGTCCGAACTTCGAACAGATAAAATTAAGCCATTAAAAAAAACTCTTTGCACTTTAAATGAAAAAATTGATTTATTGCAATACGAACTCACTTTAAGAAAAAACAGTTTTCGACAGCACCAACTTCTTGCATATTTAAAAGAAAATAAGTGCGAAAATCAAACAATGCTAAATCAAAATTTTACTACGGGTGCGGTGAATAAATTTAAAAAAGACAAAGTGATTTTAATACAGGAAATTGAAATACAGCGAACGCCATTGGAAATGACAAGACTTGAATTAGAAATTGAACATACTCCTGAACAAAGGCGAGCAATTGAAACAATTGAAAAATATATTAATAAAAATTCTGAAAGTAAAAATTTACATAATTCTGAAATCAAAGGTTTTGAAAAAGATTGTGAAAATATAACTAATAATTTTGATAAAACTGAAAATAAGACTTTTTTATTGCACGGTGTTACGGGTAGTGGCAAAACCGAAGTTTATTTAAGTTTGATTGAAAAAGTTTTAAAACTCGGCAAAACAGCAATTATGCTCGTTCCTGAAATTTCACTAACACCGCAAATGCTTGGCACTTTCAAATCTCGGCTTGGAGCAAACGTTGCGGTTCTTCACAGCGGACTTTCTTCTGGCGAGCGGTTTGATGAATGGCGTAGGATTTTGTTTGGAGAAGCATCTGTCGTTATCGGCGCACGTTCTGCAATTTTTGCTCCGCTTAAAAATATTGGCATAATTGTAATTGATGAAGAGCACGAAACTTCTTATAACAGTGAAAGCAATCCGCGTTATAAAACGCACGAAATTGCTTGTTTTCGTATGCGGTTTAATAATTGTCCACTTGTTCTTGGCAGTGCAACACCGAGTCTTAAATCATATTATTCCGCCACTCAGGGCAAAATTACTCTTTTGGAAATGCCTGTAAGAACGAATAAAAAAGAAATGCCAGAAATTCAAATTGTCGATATGATGAGCGAACTTCGTGCAGGTAATGGAAGTTTTTTTTCCGTGCAACTTGTAAATGATTTGAACGAATGTATAAAAAAGAAACAGCAAGCACTTTTGTTTTTAAACCGCAGAGGCTTTACATCTTTTATGAGATGCCGTGGATGCGGATATGTTGCTAAATGCACTGATTGTGATATATCACTTGTATATCACAAGGCGGAAGATAAATTGAAATGTCACTATTGCGGCAAGCGTTATAAAGCACTTACAGTATGCCCAGAATGTAAAAGCGGTCATATAAGGCAAGGTGCAGTTGGCACGCAAAAAATTGTTGATGAATTCAAGCGACTTTTTCCTGATGTTAAAGTTTTTCGAATGGATAACGACACGACAAGAAATAAAAACGCACATCAGAAGATTTTAACCGACTTTTCAAAGCATAGGCCTGCTGTTTTAGTTGGAACGCAAATGATTGCCAAAGGGCACGATTTTGATGCCGTTTCGCTGGTTGGAATTATTGATGCCGATATTGGACTTTATCAAACCGACTATCAGGGTACAGAAAAGACTTTTCAACTTATAACGCAGGTAAGCGGCAGGGCAGGCAGGAGAGATGGTGGCGGAGAAATTGTTTTACAAACTTTCAGCCCTGCACATTATGTATATAAATTTGCAGCGAATTATAATTATAAAGGATTTTATGATAAAGAAATAAATATACGGCAAGTTTCGAACTTTCCGCCGTTTTCAACAATAGTTCGCATTTTAATTACACACGAAAAAGAAGAGTTGGTAAGGCAAGTTACGCAAAATTTATTTAAAAAGATTAAGCCTATAACAGAAAAATTTTTCGGAGATTTTTACTATTGTGAACCAATGAAAAGTCCGCATATGAGAATAAAGAATAAATACCGCTATCAAATTTTGATGCGCTTGACAAAAATACGTGAACACGATATAATAAAAGACATTTATGAAGCAGTAAATTTGTTTAAAAATTCAAAGGCAAGTGTTTTTGTTGAAATCGACCCGTCTAATTTATCTTAAAAGAGTTTTATTGTTTTTTAGATAATACTTAAATAGAAATTAAAAGAGAAAAGTAAAATGGCATATAGAGAAATCACGACAGTGGAAAACGAAGTATTAAGAAAAAAATCTAAAATTGTTAAAGAGTTTGTGCAAGATGATGAATCGCTAGGAATTTTGCTAGATGATATGGCACAAACACTTGAACGAACAGATAATGGCGTTGGTCTTGCTGCTCCACAAGTTGGAATTTTAAAAAGAGTTGTTATCATCAATTTGAATAATATGTTTTTGGAACTTGTTAACCCTACAATAATTTCAAAAAGTAAGGAAGAAGAAACGTGCGAAGAAGCCTGTTTGAGCGTTCCAGGAAAGCGTGGTTTGGTAAAACGCCCGCTGGAAGTTACGGTTCAAGCATTCGACCGCTATGGGAATAAATTTATAATTAAAGGCGAAAAATTTTTAGCACGTTGTCTTTGCCATGAACTTGACCACTTGGACGGAATTTTATATATTGACATAATGGAAAAAGAATTAAAAGAAAATAAAAAATAATTGAGTATTTTTATTCTTTAAAACCAAATAAAATAAAGGTGAAAATGAAAATTGTTTTTTTAGGAACTCCCGAAATTGCAAAAGTTTGTTTGGATGAAATTTTACGCTCTCATCATAAAGTGGTGGCGGTTGTAACCAAACCCGACAAACCCGCTGGACGTGGAAAAAAAATACAAATGTCGCCTGTGAAAATGTTGGCACTGGAAAAAAAGTTGCCAGTTTTTCAATTTGAAAATATCAACGAGGACGGCGTCAATATTTTAAAAAAATTAAAGCCTGATGTTTTAGTTTTAGTTGCTTTTGGACAAATTTTAAAAAAAGAAATTTTAGATATTGCATTACCAATAAATCTGCATCCTTCGTTATTGCCGAAATATCGTGGTCCATCGCCGGTTCAATCTGCTATTCTTAACGGTGAAACCGAAACTGGTATTTCTATCATAAAAATGGCGAACGACGTCGATGCTGGTGATGTGTTACTGCAAAATAAAATTGCAATTTCTCCTGATGACAATTCTCAAACTTTGTTTGAAAAACTTGCCAAACTCGGTGGTAAAGTGCTTGTCGAATGCCTTGATTTAATTGAGCAAAACAAGTCAGTTTTCACACCTCAAAGTCATAGCGAAGCAACCTTTACATCTATTATAACAAAGCAAAGTTCAAAACTTGATTTTAACAATAATACTGCTGATTTAATAAACAAAATAAGGGCATACAGTCCGTCACCTGCGGCTTTTTTTGAATTAGATGGAACAAAATATAAAGTTTTCAAAGCACAGGAAATCAATGGGAATGAGAGCAAAAATATATCTCAGCAACTAACAACAGAGAAAGAAATTAATTTAATGAATACAGAGAAAAAAGCGGGAGAAATTGTTGTTGCGTCAAACAGTCAAGGACTTATAATAAAAACCGCTGATGGGTATATCGAAATTTTGGAATTACAGTTTCCAAACAGTGCGAGAATGTCGGCAAAGAATTTTTTAAACGGTAGAAATATAAAAATAAGTAGCATGATTGAATAAAAATTAAATTTAAAAATTAACAAAAATTTTAATTTTGGAATAGACTTATATAGGAGAACTTATGAAAATAATTTGTTTTAAAGCGCCTAAAATATTATCTAAGTTAATAAAAATTTTTTTAAGGAAAAAAGTTATTAATTAATATTCTTTAAATATTTACATAAAAATTCAATAAAAATAAATTATAAATAATTATAATTTATTTTCTTTTTCTATTAAAAATAAAAAAATATCTTTGCATTTAAGCAAAGACATTGAAATTTTATAAATAAATTAAAATTATGCCTTAATTGATTTAATACATTTCGTGCATGCTTTGATTTTTCTTTTTTGACCGTTATCTTCAACTGTAACGTTTTGCAAATTAATATCAAATGAACGATTATGTTTTCTATTCGAATGGCTAACTTTACTTCCGCTCATTTTTTGTTTTCGGCAAATATCGCAAACTCTGCTCATTTCTTTCTCCTTAAATTTTCCTTATAATTATATAGAAAATAATATATTTTTAAAATTGTATGTTAGTTTAACATATTTAATTGACTTTTGCAAGTGTCTTTAATAACTTTTTAAAACCTAAAACAAAAATTTTTAATATAAAATATTACTGATTTTTTCTTGATAAATATAATTATTTAGTGTATTATATAATTGTTAATTTCATTTTGTAAATTAATATTTTAATTATAAAAAATTATTAAAAACAAAATCAATAAACAAACGCCAAAATAAATAAAGGAACCCAAAATTGACGGTAGATACAAATAACTATTATGGCAAAATTACTATAAGCAACGGCGCAATTGCTGTCGTTGCGGGTTTCGCTGCTTTGGAATGTTATGGCGTTGTTGACTTGGTTTCTAAAAATATTAAAGATAACCTAATTGACTTTATCAAACAACAGCCTTATTCGAAAGGTGTTCACATTTCCAATGTCGATAATCGAATAATTATCGATATTTATTGTATTTTAAAGTATGGAGTTTCTCTTTCCGCAGTTGCCGAAAGCCTTAAAAAATCAGTTAAATACAAGGTAGAAAATTTTACAGGAATGATTGTTGAAAATGTGAATGTCCATGTGGTTGGCGTTCAGGTCTAGGCGCTTTGGTTTAGGAGTAAAATATGCAAAAACTTATAAGCGGGGCAAGTTTCCGAAGAATGATAGCGTGCGGAACCAGTCTGCTAGAACAAAATAAAAAACTTGTTGATACACTCAATGTTTTTCCTGTGCCTGATGGCGATACGGGAACAAATATGTTTTTGACTTTAAAGGCGGCAACGGCAGAAGTTGCCAAATGTTTAGACAACGAATTTTCTTGTCTTGCTGATGCTTTTTCGAAAGGTGCTTTGCGTGGAGCAAGAGGGAATTCAGGTGTTATTACATCTCAAATTTTCAAGGGATTTTGTTCGGTTATAAGAGAATATAAAGAAATCACAACAAAACAATTTGCAAAAGCATTGAAAGAAGGTTCGAAAGTCGCATATAAAGCAGTAACAAAGCCAAAAGAAGGCACAATGCTTACAGTGATTCGAGTTATGTCAGATATGGCGGAAGAAATTGCAAAAAAGACTTCGGATTTTGAAACTTTTTTTCCACTTCTGTTGGAAAAAGGTGATGAAATTTTAAAACAAACACCAGATATGTTGCCTGTTCTTAAAAAAGCGGGTGTTGTCGATGCGGGCGGAAAAGGACTTCTTGTTATTTTCACAGGTTTTTATCAAGGTTTAATTGACGAAGATATGGAATTTAATTTTGAAGAAAAAGTCGCCGCAGCCGAAACCGTCGACGATGTATTGCCAGATATTCATAATCTTGGCGAAATTGAATTCGGATATTGCACTGAATATGTCATAATTCATATGAATAAGAAAACAACCGATGCCGACATTGAAAAATTGCGTGAAAAGCTTATGAAACTTGGCGATAGTGTCATTTGCGTTGGCGATTTGTCGCTTGTTAAAGTTCACGTTCACACGAATACACCGAATTTGGCTCTCGGTTATGCGCTTGAACTTGGCGAAATCAACAGTTTAAAAATTGATAATATGCGTGAACAAAATCGAGAACTTAAAAGAAAGGTTCAAAAAACACAAGATTTAAAAGAAATTGGTATGGTTGCTGTGGCACCGGGAAAGGGAATTTCTAGCATTTTTAAAGACTTGTCGGTCGATGAAATCATTGAAGGTGGACAAACAATGAATCCGAGTGCGGATGATATTGCAAAAGCAATTGAAAATGTTCCTGCAAAAAATGTAATAATTTTCCCGAATAATAAAAATATTATTTTGGCAGCTGAACAGGCAAAAGCACTTGTAACGAAAACTTTGCACGTAATTCCAACAAAGAATATTTCCGAAGGAATTTCAGCTGTTCTTTCATTCAATCCTGAGGAAACGATTAAAGACAATATAAGTGCGATGAAACAGTCATATAAAAACATAAAAACTGCATCTGTAACATATGCAATTCGCAGTACACATATAGATGGTTTTGATTTGTCGGTCGGTGAAATCATAGGTTTGGATGACAAGGCAATAATTTCAAAAGGAAAACTTGTTTCTCCAACAACTGAAAAACTCATTGAAAAACTCATTACTGATGATATTTGTAATATAACACTTTTCTATGGAGAAGATGTGCGAGAGGAAGAGGCTCTTGCCTTACAAGAAAAATTGTCAGCGAAATATCCAAGTTGCGAAATCACAATGATAGATGGCGGTCAACCAGTTTATTATTATATTATTTCAATGGAATAAAACTTTTAAAATTATTTTATGCAATGCTGCTTTTAATTTTCTGCAACTAACACGATTATATTTTAAATTTAGAATATTTCCGAAAATTTAATAAAATGTTAATAAAAACCCGATACTTATATCGGTTTTTTTATATTGAAGGAAAAGTCGACGAGTCGTTTTCTTTTGCAATTTCTCAATCCCGCAAAATTAATTGTTGAATTTGTTTGATAAACTCTTTCTCCGCATTTTGTCATTCTATACCCTAAGCTTTTGCTTTGATAATCTTCTTGACGGTTTTTTCTTTTTCAAGATATTAAGAATCCAAATTTTAATGTCCATTATATTGAACATATGACATAATGCAAGGAAGAAAAATGCTCCAAGACTGCACGAAGTTGCAAGATTGAAGAAAAGCGGTACAAAGTGATTTAAAAGATTTGTTAAAAAACTTACTAAACTTGCAACAGGAATTGAAATAAGAAGAATTTTAATAAGTTGATTTCTTATGATAATTTTACTACCCGAAACTTTATTAATCATTCTTAAATTCAAAAAACTTGATAAAGTTAAACAAAGCCCCATTGCGACAATAGCGGCACTTACACCAATAAACTGTGGTAAAACCCACATTGCAATCAACATTAAAATTGAACCGAAAATATAATTTTTCATTGATTTCATTTCACAACCAAGTGCATTTAATATTGATGAGGTTATGTTTGTAAGCCCAATAGGAATCATAAGCCACGCAGAATAAACAAGCAATCGCCCGCTTGCTATGTTATCATAAAAGAATAAACCAATATTTTCGCCTGCCCCCATATATAAAGGAACAAAGAAACAGGAAATAAAAAGAGTAATAATAATTGAAGAAGTTGCTCTGTTTTTAACGTGATTTGTATCCTGTTGAGTTACAGCAGCGGAAAGGTCTGGCACAAGTGCAATACCAAGAGAACCTATTAATGCTGAGGGAATAAAAAGAAATGGAAGTGTCATACCTATTGCAATTCCATAAAGAGCCATTGCTTCTGGTCCGGACATTCCAGCGGCAACGAGTCGCAAAGGAATTATTATTGCAATAAGTGGCTGAATTAAACTTGATGCAAGTCTTACACTTGTAATCGGCGTTGATGTTTTAATTAATTCTTTTGCAAATCCCTTAGGACGTGCAAGGCGACCGCCATAGGCAAAATATAAAATTACGACGAAAATGCAAGAACAGAAACAAGCAATTGTCAAAGATGTGGCGGCAGTCATTGCTCCGTCCATTAAAGTTATTGCACCTCCGAGCATTATGACGCATATTACGATTCTTACAACTTGTTCGAAAAGTTCGGATATACAAAGTCCGAAATAGTTTGAATGTCCCCATAATGCCCCTCTGAATGTTGAATATACGGCGGAACAAATAACACCCGGCAAAAGTAGAATTAAAAGAATAATGCATCTTTCATCTGTAAAAATTGCCCCCAAAACTTTATTAAAAATAAGAACTATAAGACAAGCAATTATGGAGGTAATAAGTGAAATTATTAGCGCTGTCGTAACCATTGAACTTTCTTTTTTTGCATCTCCACTTGATTGTAACCTTGCTGAAATTTTAGAGATTACAAGCGGAAGTCCACTGGCAACGAGCGTTATAAGCACCGTAAAAACGGAAAGCGAAACTTGATAAATTCCAAGTGCTTCGGCGCCGATTTCTCTTGATAAAAAGACACGGAAAAAAAATCCCAGTAATCTTGTTATTACTGTAAAAAAAGTGATTAAAGCCACTGCCTTAAAAATTGACTTCACAAAATTAATTATATTAATGATTTTGTTGAATTATGGCAAAATCAAGCAAGATTAAAAAAAATACTATCTAAATTCGCAATGCTTAAAATAAATTTCATAAAGCATTAATAGAGATTTTTTTAATTGATTTTTTAAAAATATCAGTTTATTAAATAATTATTTATTAAATGTAACAAAATGTATTAATTTGTTGATTTTTAGTTTTTTTAAATGTATAATTAATTATTATGATAACAATTAAAGAAGTAAAAACAAAATCTCAACAAAATCAGTTTGTGGATTTTCCTACGAAATTATATAAATCTTGCGAATACTATGTACATCCTTTGAGAATGGATGAAATGAAACTTTTCGATAAAAATAATGTTTACTATAAAGATTGCGATGCAGTTTATTATTTGGCTTACAAAGATGATAATCCTAAACCTGTTGGGCGAATTGCGGGTATATTGCAAAAAGCCTATAATCAAAAAACAAAAGAAAAAAGAATTAGATTTACAAGATTTGACTGCATAGATGACCAAGAAGTTGCCACGACTCTTTTCAATGCGGTTGAAAATTGGGCAAAAGAAAAAGGAATGAATGTGGTTCACGGACCTCTCGGTTTTAACGACCTTGACCGTGAAGGGCTTTTAATTGAGGGCTTTGATTATCTCGCAACATTTGAAGAGCAATATAACTTTGAATATTATCCTCGCTTGATTGAAAAATGTGGTTATTCAAAAGAAGTTGACTGGTTTGAATATCGCTTATTTCCGCCAAAAGAAATGGATGCAAGAGTTCAACGTTTGTCCTTTTCAGTGCTTAAACGTTATAATTTAAAAATTGCGAAAGAAAAAAGCAAGAAAAAATATATAAATAAATATAAAGAAGGAATTTTCAATATTATTGATGAAGCTTACGGACCACTATATGGAACTATTCCTTTCACAGATGAATTACGAAACCAAATTATTTGTCAGTTTGAATCATTTCTTAAATTAAAATATATTGTTACAATTTTAGATGAAAACGATAAGGTAATTGCATTTGGATTTGTTATTCCATCTTTATCTGATGCTATAAGAAAATCTAAGGGTAGAATTTTTCCATTTGGAATTTTTAGATTATTGCGAGCAATAAAATTCGGTAAGCGTGCAGATTTTGGACTTATTGGCGTCAACCAAAAATATTTGAACAAAGGATTGCCAGCAGTTGTAATTAACGAAATTATGAAAACTATGATAGAAGAAAAATTGGAATATTGCGAAACAAATTTAATGCTGGAAGATAATGTTAAAATACAGAACATTTGGGACAACTATGACCACATACAACATAAACGCAGACGCTGTTATATAAAAGGACTTGATAAGAAAATTGCTATTAAAAAAACAAAGACAGATGATAAAAAAGGCAGTAGCACCAAGGACAAGGTCATAAATAAAACAGAAAATAAAACCAGCGGTAAAGCCAGCACCAAAACCGCTAACAAAAGTGGCAGTAAAAGTACTAAAACCTTTGATAAAAATGAAAAAGTCAAAGCCATAAAAAGTGCAAAGCCGACAAAAAAGTAGTTAAAAAATCATAGAAAATTTTCAAATTTTATTAAAATTTAATTAATCAAGCACCCCAATAAGGTAAACTTCCAAAACCTTTAAGCCTTCGTGCCTGAACTTTAATATCAATTTGATAAATGCCGTTTATAACATCAAAGTTCATATCAAGTTTTGAAACATCCATATAATTTTCAAACAAAAAATTCAAATCACTTTTTAATAAATCACAAATTCTTTTCGGGCTTTCTTTTTTATCTTTAACTAAAACTTGTTCGAGTCTTCTTTCTCCTATTTCTGAAACGTTTATTCCCATTTTAATCTCCTTTTAAATAAATTAAAAGCGTAGTTTTTAAACACGCTTTTTTATATTTCGCCGTATAAGTCCAACAATTCCACGGTATTTATAAGTGCAATCATAAATTTTTTTAGAACCGTTATGTATGTTTTCGGAAAGAATTGAAAATGCTTTTGCTCCGCTTGTGCCATATGCAAATGCACCAAGAGATGATAATGTTGAAATTGCATCGTCTTCTGGAATCACTCCCATTATTGGAATTCTAAGCAAAGAAATTATCTTTTCAACTGAAATTATTTCACCGCTTAAAAGCATATCTCCACGCACACGGTTTACAATAAGTGCCTTACTATGCAAATTATAACTTGATAAAATGGAGAGAACTTTGTCGGCATCACGTACGCTTGAAATGTGTGGCGTAACGATAATTAATGCTTCATTCGCACAAAAAACTGCTCTGTGAAACCCACATTCAATTCCCGCTGGGCAGTCTATTAAGATATAATCAAAGGAAGGCGAAAGCATATCTACAACATTTTTAAATTGAGGACCTGAAATCGAGTTTTTGCAATCTATTTGCGCAGACGGCATTATGTATAAAGTTGGATATCTATCATCTTGAATAAGTGCTTGTTTAAAGCGACATTTTGCGGATACAACATCGGAAATATCAAAGACAATTTTGCTTTCAATACCCATTACGACATCTAAATTATTAAGTCCAATATCGGCATCCAGCATAACAACTCTAAACCCCATATTTGCAAGTTTAACGCCGAGATTTGCGCAAACTGTTGTTTTGCCGACTCCGCCTTTTCCACTGGTTATAACAATTTTTCTTGCCATTAATTTTTTCTCCGTAAAAATTTTATTATAAAACATAACAAATTCAAAAAGAACAAATTGTCATTTTTTGTTTTTTAAAAATATTTACGATATTAAAATATAAAAAATTGTAAAACAAAGCATACTTATCCAGCAGTATGTTTTTAGACACAATCCCTAAATAAATTATTTTTAAGTATTTTATTTTTTGTAAACGAAAAATCAAATCAAAAATAAATTTAAAAATCAAAGATTTTCAAAGTCTAAATTAAATTAATTGATATAAAATAGCAATTAAAGATTTTTTAATAAACCTAAAATCACACTGTTTTCATTATTTTCGCTAATTTCGCATTTTATGCCGACTTCTTTTGATAAAAATCTTTCAACACCGCTTATACCCATAACTCCGCCGGTTAAAAGTGCCCTATTGCGGATAATTTTTTCAGCGATGGATTGTGGAAGTTCTGCCAACGTTGCTTTTACAACTTTTGCAATTTCCATAAAATATGGCAATAGACAAGTTCGAATATCTTTTGAATATATAATGCAATTGCGTGGACTTTGACTTTCGATGTCTAGCCCAACAATCTCAATTGTCAATGTATCATTTTGATAAAGACTTCCGATATTGTTTTTTATCGTTTCTGCAATTGATTCATCAATTCCTATTTTATACTTTTTCTCAACTTCATTAATTATTGAATTATCAATTGCATTGCCACCAATTCCAAGTGTTGTGCCAATAAGAAGTGTGCCGTTGTCGATAACAGCAACATCTGTTTTTGCTCCGCCGACATCAATTATCATTTTGGGACCTACATTTTTATGGGCTGAAACATTTGATTGATTTTTCGGGCATAAAATTCCGTCCGCCAAAAATATATCTTGTGCCGAATAAGAACAAAAAACGCCCTTTACCATTTTAGATTTTCTTATGCCAGTTTTCTTGCATATTAAATTATATTTTTCTTCTTCCTCGGGAGAAATTCCGCACGGAACCGCCATAAGAATTGAAAATTTACGAAAGGGAACGTTTTTAAAAGTTTTAGATAAAGCATAATTCAAATAATATACGGCATAGTCGATGCTTTTGATAATTCCTTCCGAAAGCGGAGCGAAAACCAAAATATCTTCAAGAATTTGATTTTGATTTTTTTTCGCTTCATTTCCAACGGCGGTAATTTCATAGTTTGAATTTCCACCTTTAACAGAAATAAGCGACGGTTCTTTAAAGACAATTCCTTCGCCTTTTTTACATATTGAAACAAAACTGCCGCCGAAGTCAACGCCGATATTAATCTTCATATTTTTCCTTTGTTATTGTTTTTGTTTATTGTTTTTGTTTTTTTTATTGTTTATTTTTTCTCTATACCCAAAATGCTTCATCTATACCTAAGCAAATAGTAACAACTTCTTCAATATCTTTTCTTAAAACAGTTATTTTTACAGCTTCACCTTGCTGAAAATTTGAAAGAGCATAGAGAAAATCGTTCCTTAAATTAACTTCATAATATTTAGAGTCGATGTCAACTCCTCGAATTCCTACTATTATATCATCTTCAAGGAGTTTATTAAATGATACTCCAAAGAGGTCAACGCTTTCAATCAGAACGCCCAATTTAGTAAATGACTCATAATCATCAGTCTCTCTGTCTACGAATTCAGCATTAATACTCGGAAAGCGATAGTTTGTGTCGGGGTCTCCATCTTCGTGCAATTCAGCAATTTCCGAAATTATGTTAATAAGAGGATAAATTGGCGTTGCAAAATAAAGGTCGTTTGCTGTGCCTGAACCTGAAACAACTGACAATGAATTTAAGCCCAATAAATTTCCTTCGGCATCAAAAAGACCGCCACCGCTTGAACCACTGCTTATTGCCGCCGTATGTTGAATTAAATGTTCATATATTCTTCCACTTCCTGATTCTTGTGAAATTCGAGGCAAATTAGGTTTTGCGCAAGATATATATCCTTGTGAATATGTTCCATATAAACTTCGGTGAATAGGTGTGCCCAAAGCCCAAACTTCTTCGGTATATCTAAGAGGATTTGCGGAATCAATCCATCTATCTTCCATTTTTACATATGGAATATTTCTGTAAGAACTGCGAATTACTGCTAAATCAAAATCTTCATTATACCATAAAATCGTTGCATCATATGACTTAAATTGTCCATCGACAATTTTTTCTATGCTAACTGTTCCGGTTTCAGGATTTTCTATAACATCGTCAACCACGTGATAGTTCGTGGCAATATATCCGCCCGAGTGAATTGCAATACCACTGCCTGTTGAATTATAAGAGCCTTTTGCAATAACCGTAACGGATGCTTCGAGATATTGTTCAACCATATCGGCACGGTCAGTGGAAGTGTTCACGTTAATTGGAGCATTGCAACCACCAAGCATTATAGCAATCATAAAAACTGCAAAAACGGCAATAAAATTTCTTGTTTTCATAATTTCCTTTTTAAACTTATAAAGTTATTACTGAATTCTTAAAGATTTTAAAGATTTTTTTAATATTAAATGAAAAATATAATAATATTTATGTAATGCGTAAAATATGTTTAATTGTCAATCATTATATATATTTTTGCTCAATTTTTCAAAAATATATACTTTCTTAATATTTTACTATCTATATTTTATTATGTCAAGTTTCTCGTGGATTTGATTTTTTAAAGAGACAAAATTCTTGATTTTAAAATGCGGTTATGATATTATATTTTTAATAGTGTTTGAAAAAACAGACAGAAAGGAGAAAAAATTGAGAAAACCACTTGTTGCAATAATAGGAAGACCAAATGTCGGAAAAAGTTCGTTTTTTAACTATATAGTTGGTAAAAGAATAAGTATTATTGACGCAACTCCCGGAGTTACACGTGATAGAATTTACGGCGATGCTGAATGGTGTGGCTATGCTTTTACACTTGTCGATACGGGTGGGTTAGATGCTAAAAGCGAAGATGGTTTTCAAAAAAACATTTTCAGACAAGCCGAAATTGCCATTGAACTTGCAGATGTTATTGTCTTTTTAGTTGACGGAAAAGACGGGATAAGTAACAGCGATAAGGAAATTGCAGATTTATTGAGAATAAGTAAAAAAAATATTGTTTTGGCAGTCAATAAACTTGATAATTTTGAAGTCGAAAAAACTTATGATTTTTATGAACTCGGACTTGGAGAGCCACATCCTATTTCTGTTAAGCAAGCGAAAGGCTTAGGAGATGTTTTAGATGAGATTGTGAAATTTTTGCCGAAAAGTGAAGAAATTGTTGAAGACAATTCGATTAAAATTGCTGTGGTTGGTCGTCCGAACGTTGGCAAAAGTTCGATTGTGAACCGTATTTTAGGCGAAGAACGTGTTATGGTGAGTGATATTGCAGGAACAACACGTGATGCCATTGACAGCAAGTTCAAGTATAACAAAAAAGATTATACAATTGTTGATACGGCAGGTTTGAGAAAAAAAAGTGCTTATGAAAATCAAGGAATCGAACATTATTCCGCCTTGCGTGCAATTGAAGCCATTCGCCGTGCCGATGTTGTGCTGGTTGTTTTTGATGCCGAAGAAGGTGCTACGGAGCAAGATGTTCGAATTGCCGGACTTGTGCATGAAGAAGGAAAACCGTCGCTGATTATAATGAATAAATGGGACATCATAGAAAAAGACGATAAGACAATAAATCAGTTTAATAAAATATTAAGTGAAAAATTAAAATTTATGAATTACTTTAAATCTTTATATATTTCGGCGAAAACAGGAAAGCGCTTCGGTGAAATAATGGTTGAAGTTGATAAAGTTTTAAAAAATGCTGGAAGAAGAATAAAAACAGGAGTATTGAATAATCTTTTAGCAAGTGCAATTTTGGAAAATGAACCGCCAATGCGAAAAAATCGTCGCTTAAAAGTCAAATATATAACGCAAGTCAGCGTATATCCGCCAACGTTTGCATTATTTGTAAACGATGAAGAACTTATACATTTTTCATATTTGCGTTATCTTGAAAACTATTTCCGAAGAGCCGCAGATTTTTCAGGAACACCTATAAAATTTATTATAAAGCAAACTGGCGTTGCTGGTGGCTATAAACGTAGCGAACCAAAATCAGAATGATAAGTATAATATCAATTATAAGATTTTGTTATAAAATTTTTAGGAGATTTTATGAGTATTTTTCAAATAATTATATTTATAATATTAATTATTGCATCATATTTTATTGGAAATTTCAGTCCTTCACGTATTCTCGCTTCGAAAAAAAACATTGATATAACAAAACAGGGAAGCGGAAATCCTGGAATGACAAATATGCTACGTACGTTTGGCTTTAAAATGGGCTTTTTAACACTTGTTTTGGACGCTCTGAAAGGAGCAATTCCCTCCGCTGCGGGTTTCTTCATCTTTGGCGGAACAGGCGGCGAAGCACTTGCTTATATTGCTTTGTATTCGGCTGGTCTTGCGGCTGTTCTCGGACACAATTTTCCAGTTCTATATAACTTTAAAGGTGGCAAAGGAATTGCCTGTATGCTTGGAATTTTTTTAGTCGCTCATCCGCTCATAACATTAATTGTCCTTGTCGGCGTTTTCTTTTATTTATTGCTGTTTGATTACGGAGCAATAGGTTCTTTTATTCTCATAACATCATTAACTTTATTTGAAGCATATAGAATTAATGCATCACCTTACACAACGACAGAAACGCTTATACTTAAAATATTATTATTTGTCTTATTCTTTTTGGCTTGGTTTATGCACAGGCAAAATATATTTAGATTGTTAATCGGAAAAGAAAATAAAATAAATCTTATGGATAAATTAAAAAACATCGGCGGAAAAAAATCCCGAAAAAAAAGAAAAGAAGAGAAAAAAGAAGAAATAGGATAAATGGAGAATTGAATGGGCTTTGTGGAAATTTTGATTTTAATAATTGCCATAGTAATTTTTGTAATGCTTTTTTTATATTTAACAATAGGCGAGATTTGCTATCGTCTTTGTTTAAAAAGACGTTCAATTGCCGAAAAAGTTGTCAATTATGAAATAGATGCAATTGCTGCAAAACTTTATAAAATGGACTACGATTGGTGGAAAAAATATGATTTTAAAAAAGTTTGTGTAATTGGTCATAACAACGCAAAACTATATCCCTTATTTTTAAAAGTGAATGATTCGAAAAAAGTTGCAATTGTAATTCACGGCTATTTCGCAAGATACGTTGAAATGAATAAATATGCTGAAATGTTTTTAGAGTTTGGCTATAATTTAGTTGTAACTCAAAATTTAGGACACGGCGAGAGCGAAGGTGATTATGTTGGTATGGGTTGGCTTGATAGATTGGATATTCTTAAAATTATTGATAAAGTTATACAGAAGTTTGGTGATGACTGTGAAATTATTATATTTGGTCTTTCAATGGGTGGAGCAACGGTTTGTATGCTATCAGGCGAAAAACTTCCCAAAAATGTAACACACTTAATTTCTGATTGTGGATATACAAATGTATACGATGAGTTTAAATTTTTTATAAGTAATATTGTGCCGATTCCTTTTTGGTTGACAATGATGTTGTTTAATGATTATGCAAAACTGAGATGCGGTTATTCATTAAAAGAAGCCGACAGCATTAAACAACTTCCAAAATGTAAAGTTCCGATTTTGTTTATACACGGCAAAGATGACCGAGTTGTGCCTTATGAAATGATAAATAAATTATATTCTGCAACACCAAAGCATTTACGACATAAAAAATCTTTTTCAAAGGCCGGACACGCAGAGTGTTTACCTGCATACGAAAAAGAATATAAGGAAACAATATTAAAATTTTTAAGAATAAGAGTGTAAATAAAAATATAATAATTTTCAATAAATAAAACATAATATAATTATGTTAACACTAATAATAAGAGCGACGGTTATATATTTACTTGTGCTGTTGGTTTTTCGGTTAATGGGAAAAAGACAAATTGGACAAATGCAACCATTTGAACTTGTTTTAACATTAATTATTGCCGACCTTGCCACAATTCCGATGACCGAAGCGGCTGTTCCTATAATGCACGGCGTAGTGCCACTTTTGACACTTGTCGTGGTGCATTATTTTTTAACTATAATTTCAATGAAAAGTACCAAAGTGAGCCAGTTTATCAGCGGAAAACCAGTTATTATAGTAAATCCGAACGGCGTTGACTTCAAGGCACTTCAAAAACTCGATGTAACAATGGATGACCTTTTTGAAGCAATGCGAGCACTTGGCTATTTTGATTTGCAAGAAATTCAATATGCTATTATGGAAACGAACGGTTCAATAAGTATTTTGCCTAAATCTGCTTTTTCTCCTGTTGAAAATCGTTCTTTAAATCTTGACGTTGAAGAAAGTCAAGTTTCTATTTCGCTGATTGCCGGCGGAAAAGTGATGAAAGAAAATCTTGAAAAGGCTGAACTTTCGATATCAGACATTGAAGAGATAATGAAAAAAGCGGATATTGAAAACATAAAAGATATTTTGATTTTATCAATAAATAAAACAGGAAACATTTATATTCAAGCCAAAAATCAACCTTATAAAGTTTTTGATATAAATTATAAAGGAGAAAATTTAACATAATGAATAATAGACTTGTTTACATCCTTATAATTATAGTACTTTTGGCAGGTGTTTGCGTTTGGGAGCAAGTTATGGTCGAGGCTTATCTTTCCACGATGGAAGAAAAAGTTTATAATATCATAGACGTTGTCGAGGGCAAGGAAGATATTAACACAACGGAAATTTATGAACTTGTTGAAGATATGGAAAAAGAATGGGATAGTTATGAATTAAACTTCTGTTTTTTGGTCAATTATAAAGATATAGAAGAAATTGGTGTTGAAATTACAAAAATGAAAATATATATTGTGGAAAATGACACAACAGATTTTAAGGCAAGTTTAGCACAAATCTTATATTTTACCGATAGTTATAGACAAGTTATGGGCATTGCGTTAGACAATATTTTATAATTTTGAAATATTTTAATTAATAAAAATTTTGTAAAGATTTTAATAATTAGAAAATTATTTTGATTACTTCTTGAAATATGATATATTCTTAATAAGAATGAAACAAACATAGAAAATTTGTAGGTAATTTTTATTTAAAAAATATCATTTTTGAGAGGTTTTTTATGTGTGATACACTATGGCAAAAAAAAGATGGCTTTTCAATTTTTTTGAAAAACAGCGATAGAGCGGCAAACGAACCAAATCTTTGCGTCTTTTTTCCTGCGGAAAAGGCACGTGGTGAAGTTGAATGTACGTATATTAAAATTCCCGACAAAAAGAAACATTATGCCGTGTTACTTGTCAAACCTTCGTGGACTTGGGGTGCTGAAATGGGCGTTAATGAATTCGGCGTGTGCGTTGGCAACGAAGCCGTTTTTACAAAAACAAAAACTAAAAAAATTCAATCACTTATTGGAATGGATTTTGTTAGACTTGCCCTTGAACGTAGTAAAACCGCTCGCATTGCCGTTGATGAAATTATAAGTTTATTAAAAGAATTTGGGCAGGGCGGAAATTGTGGCTTTGACCACGAATTTTATTATGATAACTCATATTTAATTTCAGATAAAAACGAAGCATATATTTTGGAAACAGCAGGAAGAGATTATGCGGTTAAAAAAGCAGAGAATTGTGCGAATATTTCCAACAGACTTTCGCTTGATGAAAATGTTTCAGATTCATCAATAAAAGCACATTTTACAAGGCGTTTTTCTGAGCCGATTTTCACTTTCTTTTCAGGTTCTAAAAACAGAATGAAAATAGGAAGTGAGAAATTAAAAGAAATTGAAGAATATGATTTATCAAACTATTTTAATATTTTAAGACAGCATGCAACAAATCAAAAAAAGTGTATACACAAAGGAAGTGTTCGAAGTATTTGTATGCACGCAGGATTTTTAGGCGACCATACAACAGGCAGTATGTTGGCAAGTGTGAAAGATGATTTTATAACGGTATGGATAACAGGCAGTTCAACTCCGTGCTTGTCGATTTTTAAACCGCTTTATTTTGACCGTTTGGAAAGTTTTGTCATTCCACCTTGTTTTACAGATGAAGCAAGCAGTTTAGACTATTGGCTGAAAAGAGAAAAGTTTAATAGAGCAATTTACGGCGGGCTTGTCAATCTTGATGATTGGCTCAAAGCGGCACGTGAACTTGAACGTGAATTTATTGAAGGAGACAATAAACTAAAAAACAAAAATGCAACTCTTGAAAAACTGATTGAATTTTCTGCTAAATGCAGTAAAAAAGAGGAAAAATTGATTAATAAATTTACGAGCGAATATTTAGCGAAAAACACCTCCGTAAAAGAAATTAATCTTGAACAATTAAAATTACCTAATTTCTGGGCAAAGAGAACAAAGAAACTAGGACAAAATGTTTTTGAAAGAAAATTAAGCGATAGAATTAAATAG